>JAZRRD010000001.1:0-7539 GCA_045650425.1 Bacilli bacterium
AAATTATTAAAATTAAAGCAGAAATGAAAGAAACATTAGATATAAATAAAAAAACTGAATTAGCAAATAAATTAATGGAATTAAAAAAAGGAAGTGTAAAAAATGAAGGAAATTAAAACATTAGAAGAAAGAAAGAATGACTTGTTGGTATTAGGAAAAGAACAAGGGTATATTACATATGAGCAATTAGCTACGGCTTTAAAAGGGTTAGATGTAGATGCTGATGCATTAGATGATCTATATAATTTATTAGTAGAAAATGATATTGGAGTTGTAACTGAAGAAGACTCCGCTGCAGATGCTGGAGCTGCTCGTGAAAAAGAACCAGTTATATTAAGTGATGAAGATATTACAAAGGATGTTAATATAAATGATCCGGTAAGAATGTATCTTAAAGAAATTGGTAGAATTAGTCTTTTATCAAGCGAAGAAGAATTAGATATAAGTATGCGTATTGCTGGTGGAGATGAAGATGCCAAAAATATTTTAGCAGAATCAAATCTTCGTTTGGTTGTATCAATAGCTAAAAGATATGTTGGCCGCGGACTATTATTCTTAGATTTGATACAAGAAGGTAATATAGGCTTAATGAAAGCGGTAGAAAAATTTGATTATGGTAAAGGGTACAAATTTTCAACATATGCAACATGGTGGATTAGACAAGCTATTACAAGAGCACTAGCAGATCAAGCTAGAACAATTAGAGTTCCGGTTCACATGGTTGAAACTATTAATAAGATGGCACGTATTCAAAGACAATTAACGCTTGAATTAAACAGAGAACCTTCTGAAGAAGAACTAGCTGAAAAAATGGGAGTTACAGTAGAAAAAGTGCGTGAAGTAATGAAAATAAGTCAAGAACCAGTATCTTTAGAAACTCCAATTGGAGAAGAAGATGATTCACATTTGGGAGATTTTCTTAAAGACGAAACTAGTATGTCTCCGGAAGAATATACTACTAATGAAATTTTAAAAGAAGAAATTAAAAGTGTTTTAATGACTTTACAAGAAAGAGAACAAGAAGTTTTAGAATTACGTTTTGGACTTATAGATGGAACATGTCATACCTTAGAAGAAGTAGGTAAGAGATTCAATGTAACAAGAGAAAGAATCAGACAAATCGAAGCAAAAGCTTTAAGAAAATTAAGACATCCATCTAGAGCAAAAAAATTAAAGGATTTCTTATCTGAATAATGAAACTTTCTAAAAGATTAAAAACTATTGTAAATTTAATTGGGCCAGAAGATATAATTGCAGATGTAGGGTGTGATCATGCATACTTAAGTATTTATTTAGCAAAAAACGATTTATGTCAAGGAATTATAGCTACCGAAGTTGCGATAGGACCGTATAATATTGCCTTACAAAATATCAAAGATAATAATCTTGAACAAAAAATAAAATTATATTTAACGGATGGACTTAATAATATAGAAGAAAATCTAAATACGATTGTAATTGCTGGGATGGGCACTTCTACTATTATTCATATATTAAATAATTATGATTTATCTAATGTAACAAAAATGATAATTCAAAGTAATAGTGATTGGATAGAATTAAGAAAATTCTTAAATGATATAGGTTATTATATCGAAACCGAAATAAATACTTATGAAAACAAAAAAGATTATTTAACGTTTCTAGTTAAAAAATCTAACAGAAATAATTTAAAAAAAGAATTAATTTGTGGTAAATTTAATTCCATGAATATTGAATTTTATCAAAGGCGAAAATCCAAATTAGTGCTGATTAAAAAAAGTATACCTAATAAAAATGATATTAAATATAAAGAATTATCCGTTCAAATAAATATTTTAAAAGATTATCTTAGTTAAAAAAGACCGGATTATTATTAGTGGAAGAGATACTTTCTATTTGGGAAGTATCTTTTATCGTATTAGAAATATTTTCTTTTTTGAGATTAACGGATTTATTATTTCCAACTTCTTTTAATGTGTTTAAAATTGTCTTTGCATTTCCTATAACAGGCTTGATTTCGCGATATAATGGGAGTAATTGATTCACAATGGATAATGATTTAGATAATCCTGAGATTACTTTTCCGATTGAAAGACTAGTTGATGGAACACTGCCAAACATAAAATCACCTACTTTAATATATGCTAATGAATAAAAAATATAGTAAATATTTTATTTATGTGATATACTTTTTAAGAATAGAGGAATGTAAAGGGAGTATTATTATGAAGGAAACTACAATTCAAAAACCAAATAAATTGTTATTCCCAATATTAAATGTTTATTATATATTACTTAATGCTTTTAATGGTATTATTTTTGTATTTTTTCGCTTGCCGGTTATTATCTATGAATTATTAAGTTTTAGATTAGATAAAACTTACCGAAAATTTAAAGGTGAAAATATGCAACCGGAACTAGCGTTAAAAAATGTTGGCATTACTAATAAAAAGAAAGTTTACAAATATAGCACTAAAACTTTAGAAAAAATGACTAATTACAAAATTCAACTTAATAAAGAACTAGAACAAGAAAACGAAGCGAGAAGTAAAACGCCAATATTATTTTATTTTAAGGCTATGAATCCTGAAGGTAAAATTGTTGATGGCACAATGTATGGTTATACTAAGTTAGATGTTAATGCATTTTTAGTTAATGATGGATATGATGTTTATATAATAAAAACATCAAAATTAATTGAATTTTTATATGGTGAAACAACTTTATTCAAAGCTTCAATGTCTGTTAAAGATCTAATATTTTGGTTGACACAATTAAGTACATATTTGAAAGCTGGAATTACACTAACTGAATCTATTAAAATTTTATCTAAACAAATGGGGAAGAAAGATAAAAACAAACAAAGAGCTTTTAAAGCGATATCATATGAACTATCTTTAGGAGAAACCTTTTCTTCGGCTTTAGAAAAACAAGGGAAAATGTTTCCGGCGTTGTTAATCAATATGCTTAAAGCTGCAGAAGCTACAGGAACTTTAATCGAGACATTAGATGATATGGCAAGTTATTATACCGAGATTGATAAAACAAGAAAACAAATGATTAGTGCTATGACGTATCCATCTATTATAATGATTTTTGCTTTAGCTGTAATAACTTTTATTATGGTATATGTAATTCCTGAGTTTGTTGATATATATAAGCAATCAGATGCTCAAATCACTGGATTAACTGCATTTGTAATTAATGCAAGTGAATTTATCTCGGCGAATGGTGTTTATATTATTTTAATTATTTTAGCATTAATTTTAATTTTTGCTTTGATATATAAAAATATTCAATCTATTAGAACAATAGCGCAGTCGTTTATTATGAGAATACCAGTTATTGGAAAGATTATTATTTATAATGAAATAACGATATTTACAAAGACGTTTGCATCATTATTAAAAAACAATGTATTTATTACAGATACTATGGATATTTTAAGTAGAATAACAAATAATGAAATTTATAAAAATATAATGTACAATACAATAAATAATATAGTAAAAGGAAACAAAATTAGTGAGTCATTTAAAGATCATTGGGCAATTCCTGATGTTGCGTATTATATGATAGTAACTGGAGAATCAACTGGTGAACTTGCTGAGATGATGCAAAAAGTTAGTGAGTATTATCAAGAACAACATCGTAACATTGTAAATAGTTTAAAAAGTTTTATCGAGCCTATAATGATTGCATCATTGGCTTTAATAGTAGGAGTAATCATATTAGCAGTTATTATACCTATGTTTGGTATGTATGACAATATTTAGGGGGGATTATGGAAATATTATTTTTATTTATCTTAGGAACGGTATTTGGTTCCTTCTTCTTTGTTGTAGGGACTAGACTCCCAGAAAATAAATCAATTATTAAACCTGGTAGTTATTGCGATAAATGTAAAAAAGAATTAAAATGGATCGATTTAATACCAATAATTTCATATTTAATTGGTGGAGGAAAGTGTAGATATTGTAAGACTAAAATATCTCTCTTGTATCCAATGATAGAAATAGTCACAGGGTGTTTGTTTGTCTTATCATTCTTATTATATGGAATAAGTTATGAATTTTTTGCCGCAATATTAATTTTTTCGTTATTGATTCTAATTTTTATTACAGATTTTAAATATTATATTATATTAGACTCTCCATTAATAATAACATCACTAGGAATTTTGGGGTTAAAGTGGTATTACTTTGGCTTAAAAACAGCTTTAATAAGCCTTTTAGCAGGTATAATTATGTTTATTATTGTATTTATTATAAAACGATTTGGTGATTATATTTTCAAAAAAGAATCATTAGGCGGAGGAGATGTTAAATTATCATTCGTTTTGGGTCTTATTTTAGGTGTAAGATTAAGTTTGTTATCATTTATATTATCTAGTTTTTTAGCGTTGCCATACGCTTTATCTAGCGTTTATTTTACACAAAAAAAAGAAGTCCCTTTTGGACCCTTTATAATATCAGCAGCAACTATTATTTTTGTTTTTATGGACAAATTTACTAATTTATTAGATTTTTTCTTTATTATCTAATATAAACTAGAAAACTTGCAATTACGCTTGCTACCATTAAAATTAACATAGCCCATGCGGCTATTTTTTTTGTTCTTTTTTTCATATACATCACCATAAATAATTTATCATAAATTATATTATTATTCAATATAATTAGATAGGTGATTTTATATGAAACAGTGGACAAGCTTTATTAAAAATAAGTTTTTATTAATAATAGGTTTAATTATAATTTTATCAGTTATAATCGGCACATATTTTTATCAGAACATTAATATTGATCTTAATTTCATAAATTTAACTAGCGTTATTAAAAATAATGCTATTATGCATATATTTTTTGTTTTAATTATATTTTTTCTTTCATTTGTTTTTGTTGGGTCATTTATCGGTTTATTAATCTTAATATACGAAATTACTTGTATAGTGATATTGGGATTGATATTAATTAGTAGTTTAAATTTGTATGGGTTACTCATTTGTTTAGTCTTATTAATTTTTAAAGTTGGATATCTATTTCTTTTGATATATCTAATCATAAAGTCTTTTAAAATTTCACAAAATTTTTTAGCAAAACGTTTTAATAACGAAAAAACTAATATTTATATTAAACAAACTATATTTGCATCTTTGATTATTATTTTAATAGAAATTTTTAATTTCTTTATAGGATATAAATTAATAGGATTCTTTGCTTTTTAAATAAATAAATGATATAATAACTTTCGTGATGTATTATGAAAAAAGTTGTTATAGGAATGAGTGGAGGAGTAGATTCAGCAGTAGCTGCTTATCTTTTAAAACAAGAGGGTTATGAAGTAATAGGACTTTTTATGCGTAATTGGGATTCAATGATTAATAATGATATTGAAGGCAATAATAATAATCCGAATGAAATATGTCCTCAAGAGCAAGATTATAATGATGCTATAGCAGTTTGTAAAAAATTAGACATTCCTTTAAAAAGAATAGATTTTATTAAAGAATATTGGGATTATGTATTTACCTATTTTCTAGAAGAATTAAAAAAAGGAAGAACTCCAAATCCAGATATGTTATGTAATAAATTTATAAAATTTGATCTATTTATTAAAGAAGCAAGAAGATTAGGTGCGGATTACATTGCTACCGGTCATTATGCTCGTTTAGAAGAAGGTGTTTTAAAACGTGCTAAGGATCTAAACAAAGATCAAACTTACTTTTTGGCAGATGTTTCTAGCGAACAATTTAAAGACGTATTATTCCCTGTAGGTAATTATACTAAACCAGAAATTAGAGAAATAGCTTTACAACAAGGTTTAATAGTAGCTGAAAAAAAAGATTCGACTGGAATTTGTTTTATTGGTGAAAGAAACTACCAAAAGTTTTTAAGAAATTATTTACAACCTAATCCAGGAAAAATAATTGATATTAGAACAAATGAAATAATTGGAGAACATACAGGACTGATGAATTATACTATTGGCCAAAGAAGAAATGTTGGTTTAAGTGGCCATAAAGAAAAACATTATGTGTGTGGCAAAAATGTCAAAGATAATATTTTATATGTTGCTTTTGGTGATGATAGTGAATTCTTATATAGTGATTCATGTATTATAGATACTATTAATTTTATTGCTGAAAAAAGACCAATTCAGTGCACCGCTAAATTTAGATATCGCGGCGAAGATTATCCGGTCAGTTTGACTTATTTAAATGAGGATGAAATTTTAGTATCATATCCTGAACAAGTAAAATCAGTTACTCCTGGACAAGCATGCGTTTTATATGATGGTGAAGAATGTCTGGGTTGCGGGTTTATAAAAGAAGTAAGAAAAGCTAATAATAAGTTATGGTATTTATAACAATTAGATTGACAAATAAGTGTTAAGTAACGTATAATTTAATTGTAAATTAACAGATGTAAGGAGTTTTAGAAAATGAATAAATTAAATGAATTGTTGCAAGAATTAGGGGTTTCTAAAGTTCGGTTAGCTAAATATTTAGGTGTTTCAAGACAAATGGTCTATAATTATTTAGAATTAGACGACTTAAATAAATGGCCAAAAGAAAAGAAAATTTTATTATTTAAGTTATTAGATTTAGATAATGAGACTGAAGAGGGTAATTCTATTGGAAATATCAAAGTAACTACTGATTATTTAATGGCTGTAGAAAATAGATTAAATCAAGGAGTTAAGTCGGCTTCTGATTTAGATAATTATTTTGATTTAAAAGGTTTAAATAAGGAAGAACAAAATTTATTGTTAGATATAATTTACTTATTAAAAGAAAAATTATTAGAATCAGAAAAGAAAAACGAAAATTATTTTGCTATCCAATATTTATATCACATGTTGCAATCATTAGATAACGTTCCAGAGATTAAATATATATTAGGATATATGTCAAAAACCACAGGATTTATCCCGGTAGATGAATTTAAATTTAATGAAGACAAACAATTTATTTTTGAAGGAATTTTGTATTCTGCTTTAACTCTATATAATAATGGAGGGGCGAGTAGAAGTAAGCTTGCTGAAAGTCATAAAAGATTTGTTCAAGAGATAGAACTTAAAAACGAAGAAAAATTAAGTCGTACCCAACAATTAAATACGACAAAAGTTCAAGCATTAAAAGAATTAGGATACACTGAAATAAATGAAAAGAATGCTGCGGAAGTGTTTGAAAAAATCGCAGAAATTCAATCTAGAAAAGTTTAGAGAGTGTTTACTCTCTTTTTTGTTTGCATATCAACTATTGGCAAAAAAAGTCTTATTATATAGAATAAAAGAGGAGGGGATTTCCCCTCTTTTACTCTATTAGAATATTAATTTTATGATATCGATTTAATTTAGTTGTTTGATATATTGATTTATGCAATAAGTTAATTTTAACGAATTTAGTAATATAGTTGTTCATAAAATTAATTTAAAATGCACGAGAATTAAGTTTAAATTAGCACAACATCATTTTGATTTAATAAAGTTATATAATTATATACATATATTTATATATCATCCAACTATAAATTAAAATATAATAATTTATAG
>JAZRRD010000002.1:0-17734 GCA_045650425.1 Bacilli bacterium
GTATAAATTGAACGTCAAAATTACTATTTATCTGTCAATTATATTATATCATGAAAAAAGACTAGATTTATCTAGTCTTAATCTTTATTAATTGTTTTTTTCTTTGATTGCAGCTTGTGCAACAGCCAAGGAAATTGGGAGATAAACTCTAATTTTTTAAACTTTTTAACATAAGAAAGGAGGAATGTCCCCTTTTTGGGTTAAATGTATATATCTATATTTATATTATCATAGTTTTTTATTTTTTTATTCATTTTTTCTATGATTTTTTTTATTTGTTCTTTGGTGATAATGATTGAAGTTAATAATATTGGAGTATCATTATCCTTATTATAACTTTGCATTTTTAATTTAAATAGAAATCTGTTTTCGTAAACAGTTATTTTATCTATTAAGTTTTCAATTAATTCATCTGAAATATTTTCGTTTTCATAATTTAATGATTTACTAACTATTTTCTTTATATTTCCTAATTTATCTGACTTATTAGATTTAGGTTGATTTAAGTCTTCTTCTATTTCTTTGTTTCTGTCTTTTAATTTATTAATTTCTTCATCTAGTTCTTTTTTCTTTTTTAAATAATTTTCCTTAGATATAATTTCTGAAATATATGCATCTAATGCGTTATTATTCTTTTTTTCCAATAGTTCTAGTTTTCTATTATTATTTTCTAATTCTTCTTTAAGAATATTATCATCGTCTGGTTTAATTGTTGATTCTAACATACGATTTGTTTCAGTTATTATTAAATCCTTTTGTATCCAAAGTTTATCAAATACAACTTTTGCAATTACTTCTAGTTTCCATTCGGGGATTAAAACACTATCACATATATTATCAATACTTAAACCTTTTTTTAATCTTGTTTGAATACTTCCTGTTCTTAATTGGTTATAACATCTATAACAATAACTAATTTCTCCATTATTGTTTTTACTATATTTAGCTCTATTAAATTTAGAACCGCATTTACATTCTAATTTTTTTCCCCAAATAGTATTATGATCCCTTTTACCATTCAAATTTTTACCATTTTCTTCTATGTCTAATTTTTTTGCATTTAACATTTCTTGAACTTTATTATAATCCTCTTTACTAACCAATGGTGTGTGTCTTCCTTCTACAACGACTTTCTCAACTTGTCCTGTGTTTCTTTTGGCTTTTTGTTCTAAATAATCTGGAACATATTGTTTTCTATATTCTATAATTCCGCAATAGAAAGAATTTTTTAGAACTCTTGATATAGTAGCACAATCCCATATCTTTTTTCCCATAGAAGTTTCACAGCCTCTACTTTCTAATTCAAATTTTATTTTTTGTAAACCTTCTCCTTTTAGATATAAATCGTAAATTAATTTAACAGTTTTTGCTTGTTCTTCATTTATTATCATGTCCTTACCTACTTTGTCATATCCTAATATATTACCTGTTCCGTAAAAGACACCATTTTCAAAAGAAATTTTTTGTCCTGCTTTAACTCTTTGTGAAGTTTTTCTACTTTCGTTTTGTGCTAATGTAGCCATTATAGTTAATCTTAATTCACCATCATCGTCATTCATTGTCCATATATGATCTTCTGTAAAGTATACTTCAACTCCCATACGTTTAAGATTTCTTGTTTCTTGTAATGCATCAACTGTATTTCTTGCAAACCTTGAAACTTCGCGAGTTATTATTAAATCAAAACATCCATTTTCAGCATCTTTCATCATTCTCATGAAGTTAGGTCTTTTCTTAGTAGATGTTCCTGTTATACCTTCGTCAATATATCTATCATATAATTCCCAGTCAGGATGTTTAGCTAATTCTTCATCATAATACTGAATTTGATTTTCCAAAGCTGATAACTGTGCTTCATGTTCTGTAGATACACGAGCATATATTGCTACTTTTCTCATTCTACTTCCTCCTCAATTATAGAGTTTAAATGTTTATTTGCAAAAAGTTTAAGGGGCGTTATACCTCTTTCATTAAAAGCGTGTGTTCATTTTTATTTATAAGTTCTTTTTTATAAAGCATTTCAAATATTGCTTTAATTAAATTTTTATTTAATATTTCAACTACTTCATCTTCAATTTCAAAATCATAATTCTCATTCATATTCAGAATCCTCCAATTTTATATTTAAGTTAATATTTGAATTTATTGGTAATTTAAATCTTTCTGCTTGATATATAAATTGTTTTAATGCATCCAATTGATCTGTTGCATAAAAAACAAAGTTCATTATTTTCTTTTTGTATTTGTATTTAATCTTGTATTTCTTTTTCATATTGTTCCTCCGCTCTACTACATTCACTTGAAACTTTTAATGCACAAAATAAAAAAAGTATTACCAACATTAGTAATACTCCTATAAATAAAATTACTATCATTTTTATATCCTCCTTTTAAGCATAAAAAAAATAGTCCTGTACTAGCGACTATTTACTGTTAAATATTAACTGATAAAATTTTTAAATAATTCTTCATTTTCAGCATCTAATTTTTCTCCTTGCTTAACTGCTATTTTTAAACCGATACCTACTTTAACAATACAACTATTTTTTATTGGGACTAATCCTGTACTTGAACAACCTATTTTTTGATAAGCTGTTCTTTCAGACTCACATTTAAATAAACACGAAGTAAAATAGATATATTCTTCAACAGTAAACATATCACTTATTTTAGCAATTATAGATGATTTTTCTAAGTATTCACTTTCGTCATCTATATACTTATCTAATTTTGTATATTGATTTACACTTCGCGTTGATTCCTGAACGAATATCATTTTTAATTTACTAGATAAATTTATTTGAGGTAAATTGTAATTATTACATCTAAGTAATCTATATTTTTTCATGTAGAGTGAAACATTATAAAAAGTTCTTTCTACATCAAACTCTTGTAATTCTTCTTTTGTAAATAAAGAATTGCTTTCACGAATATCTACTTCATCAATCATATATAATCCCTCCCAACATCAAAAAAGAGAAGATGGTATTAAAGGGGGCTATTATCCCTATACAATCTTCTCTTCGATTTCTTTTTTTCGTGTTTAAATTTAATGAATCATCCCAACAATAAATGTATTGTTTTTTCATCATATCATCACCATCCTCGATCCTGCAACTATCGTAATGATTATGAAATAATACTGCTCTTTCATAAATAACATTAAATTTTGCTTTCTATTCTAATGAATTTAAAAATAAAAGTCAATAGATTATATAAAAAAAATGAAATAAACTAACAGTTTCTTCTGATAGATATTTCATTTTACTTAATTGTATCACTTGCATTTTCAAAGTCAAGCATATTGTTTTATTAGTTTTTATTTAGTTTTATTTTTTTTCATTTTATTTCATTTTCTTTTATTTCATAAAAAAACACCTATTTTGGTGCTATTTGTCGTGTAACAAATTTTTAATATCATCAACTGAAGCTTCTGATACAAATTTAATTAATTTGTTATAATAATTATTTGCACTTAGATTATTTTCAAAGGTTGCACAACTTATATTTCCCCATGATATATTGCTATCATCCTTGTTGGCAATAATACTAACTTTATACTTAAAATCTACTTCCATTGATGTTGTAGTTGTAATTTCAAATAATACTACACTTAAATTATATTTATCTATTTTAAAATCTTGATGCTTATTTTTTACTGAAGCATCTATAGAATTTAAATAATTTATTAACTCATTTGATTTCATATTTCCACCTCGAAATTGAACGTACACTTATATTATACATATTTATTTA
Organism: Bacilli bacterium; assembly: GCA_045650425.1. Taxonomy (GTDB): domain Bacteria; phylum Bacillota_I; class Bacilli_A; order RF39; family UBA660; genus RGIG1752. The sequence goes on from JAZRRD010000002.1 coordinate 3,757, forward strand.
TATAAGTTAAGTCTTTTCTGTAAGTTTTTCTTTCTAATTATTCATCTTTAAATCAAGTCTTATATCTATTAATTCTTCTAAATCTTTTAAAGAATCCATATATCTTTTATTATTTTCATTTTGTTGAACGTGTATTAAATTTATTAAGTCTTCCCATTTTTTATAACTCTTTTTGAAAATTTTAAATGGTCTTTTACTTTTAGCTTCTTCTTCTAATGCAAATAAATACTTATCAGTATCTTCACAAAATTTAATTGCATCTCTACAAGAATTTATACTTTTTTCATATGATGCTGCAAAATCATTTGCTATTTGAATTTCTTTTGAATCTAACTTTTTTTTACTCACTTTTTACCTCCTATTAATATTTTTAAAAGTACTGCACAACTTAATAATACACGAAAATGATAAAAAAATCAAACATTCCATTAACAGTTGTGCAAAAGACATTTCTTTAACACTTGTATAAAATATTTTATGATGATTGGAGGTAGTAAACATGATTTTATCTAGTAAGAAGATATTATCTATGAATTTAAAGTTTTATAGACAATATTTCAATTTATCTCAAGAGAAGTTTGCAGAAAAAATTGGATCAAATTTAGTTTATATAAATCAACTAGAAAATTGCAAAAGAAAACCAACTACAGATATGTTAGATAAACTTGCTAATGGTATTAATAAATTAGATAAGTCATTAAATATAACTGCATCTGATTTACTTAAATATGATCCTAATCATAAAACAAACTTTAATAGAATAGATGAAAAGAAGTAATCTTTAATTAGACTACTTCTTTTTTAGTTTTTGTTTTTTAAATTTTCATAGATAAATCTAAACATAGAATTCATAAAATCTTCCATATATCCAGGTTCTCTCATCATTTTATCAAACATTTCGTTATTTTCTTGATATCTTCTGAATGTCTTTTTAGGGAATTCTTTAACATATATCTTTTTGAAATCATCCGGATTATTATTTTTGGCTAACTCAACCATTTCTTCATCATCAACAAAATCATTAATAATTTGTTCCATAACTTTGTCTTGATGTTTAAATTGTGTATGATATTTTTCATTTATTTTATTTATAATTTCAGATAATGGTGCATCATCATCTTCTACTGTTTTGCCTATATCTCCAGTCGGAGGATCCAATTGTCCTAATTCTTTACTTAATTCTATAGAACCTTCAAACTTCTTCTCTAATCTATAATATTCAAGTTCAATTTTATCATCTAAGTATTGCAATTGAATTGAATTTTTAGGAAGAACTTTGTTTAAATATTTACAATAGATATAATTTTGTTGCATTTCTTTATCCATCATTCGTTCTACTTGAGCAATAAATCCATAACTTCTTAGGAATGCTTGTAATACTGATTTAAAATCTCTTTGATCTTGTTTATCTAAATCCATATATTTGCTTCTTGCTGGGAAAAGGTAGAAATTTAATTTTTCCATATTATCATCATTATTATAATACAGTTCATTAAAGCTTTCTATATCACTTTTATTTATAATTCTATACTCTTCTACTCTTTTGTAAATTTTATAAATATTATTTGGGTCTGCTCCCTCAGATAAAATAGTACCTTGATAAAAAGGTTGAAATGCATTTTGAATATCATCAGCTTTATTTACAAAATCCAATACAAAAGTATCATTTTTTCCTGGACAAGTTCTATTTAATCTTGATAAAGTTTGTACTGCTTTAACTCCGCTAAGTGGTTTATCTACAAACATAGTATGTAATAAAGGTTCGTCAAATCCTGTTTGATATTTATCTGCAACAATTAACACATTATAATCATTGTGGAATCTCTCAGGTAATTGGTTTTCTTTTATACTTGTATTATCGCCTTTGTAATCAATGTTTAATCCTTGCTCAGTAACTTTATCTCCATTATCATTTACTTCACCAGAAAATGCAACTAATACATCTATATCTGACAAATTATGTTCTTGAATATATCTTCTGAATTCTTTTAAATATCTTACAGCATGTAATCTTGACGAAGTTACTACCATTGCTTTTGCTTTACCATCAAGTTTATATCTTGTAGTATTTAAGAAATGTTCTATCATAATAGCAGCTTTTTGAGCTAAATTATGTGGATGTAGTGATTCATATCTTGCTATTTGTTTCATTCCAATGCCAACTTTTATATCAGGATCTTGAACTGAAGTTTTTACAATTTTATAATACATCTGATAAGTCATATAATTTTGTAATACATCTAGAATAAATTTCTCTTCTATTGCTTGTTGCATTGAATAAATATGGAATGGTCTATAACTACCGTCTTGTTGTTTAATTCCAAATACTTGTAAAGTTTTTTCTTTTGGTGTTGCTGTAAACGCGAAGAAACTCATGTTAGTATGTTTTCCTTGAGAAGCGAGTTCATGAAGTAATTTATCTTCTGATTCACTTTTCTCGTTTTCTAAGGCAAGTTCTTCTCTAGCATATTCTTCAAGTATTTCTTCAATGTTTCCAAGTCCTTCTTTTAATTTTGATGCAGAAGAACCACTTTGTGACGAATGTGCTTCATCGATTATTACAGCAAACTTTTTACCTTTACTTTCTATATCTTGATAGATTATAGGAAATTTTTGTAAAGTTGTAATGATTATTTTTTTATTATCGTTGATAGCATCTAATAAATCTTTAGATGTTTTATTTTTATCAATTTTAACAACTGTTCCATCTACATGATCAAATTGATAAATTGTATCTTGCAATTGTTGATCTAATACTCTTCTATCAGTAATAACGATTACTGAATCAAATATTTTCTCATTCTCATAGGTATGTAGACTTGATAATCTATATGCTAGCCAAGCAATAGAATTACTTTTTCCTGAACCGGCACTATGTTGAATCAAATAATTCTTTCCTGCGCCATTTTTCTTAACGTCTTTTACAATTTTTGTAACAACATCTAATTGATGAAATCTAGGGAATATCATCTTACCTTGTCTCCAAGTTTGTTTTTTAGGGTTATATTCTAAATGCATATATTTTTCAATGATATTAAATAATACATCTTTTGTTAAAACTTTTTCCCATAAGTAAGCTGTTCCAAATCCATCTACATTGTTTGGATTTCCTGCTCCACCAACATTACCAGCACCATTTGAACCTTGATTGAATGGTAAGAAGAAAGTTTTACTATTTGCAAGTTTTGTGGTCATTTTACATTCAAATAAATCAACTGCAAAATGTACTAAACTTCTTTCATTGAATTTGAATATTGGTTCTTCACAATCTCTATCTTCTTTATATTGTTTAACAGCATTATTAACATCTTGGCCAGTATATTGATTTTTAAGTTCCATTGTTACTAATGGAAAACCATTTATAAATAACGTCACGTCTATGCTATTGTTATTATTTATTGAATAATGTAATTGTCTTACACATTCACAAATATTATGATTATATAAATCAACTAAATCTGGATTAATATCTGTTTCTGGTTTGAAATAAATTAATTTAAATTCCATACCATTAAGTTTAACTTTGCTTCTTAATGTAGCTAGTAATCCAAACTCTTTTATTTCTTTTTCAACCATACTACAAAAATATTCAGTTGTTGTAGTGCCATGGATTTCGTTTAATTTGTTCCAGTTCTTAGCTTGCGTAGTTTTAATAAAATCTATTAAACTTTTTGGATTATATCCTTTTAAAGTGTCATAAGCAGTTGAATCACCGTGAGTATATCCACCTTTATTTATTAAAAATTTTTCTATCTTTTCTTCTAATTTAATTTCTTTTAATTCCATTCACTACACTTCCTTTTTTCCTGTTACAACTTCATATATTAATGATTTCTTATATTCTTCTAGTTTTTCGATAATTTTCTTTCTATATTCAATAGTTTTATCGATCTTAGGACAAATATTGTCCAAATAATTAGTTATATTTTTTTGTTCTTCAATTTCTGGTAAATATATAATAAGGTTCTTATTTTTTTCGATTGAAACTCGTTTTAAACCAGCTCCGGTTAAATAACTTTGTAATGTTTCTTGTATAAAATGATTATTTAAATAATAATTTAGATATTTTTGTGTAACCATAGTATTCTTTGGCCTCAAAATTACTAAAGAACTTGCCACTACAAAATCCTTTTCGTAATCAACTATTGAAGTTTTACCAACGCTTCCATCTTTGCTAAAAAGAATGTCACCTTTTTCTGGTTTACAAGAATTTCTAACTAATTGGTTGTAACTTTCTTCCGAAGTTTTCAAGCAATTATCAAAATCTATTACTCCATTTTCGTCTAAATCAACTACAGATATAAAATCGAATATTCCGTTTTCTGTATCAGGAGAAACGTGTGCTCCATCTGTTATTTTAGAACATATATTTTTTAATTTATACTTCGTGCTGTTTTCTGGACAATATGTTTTTTTATTAATTAAATCCATTTTATATTCGTTTAATAATTCAATTGATTTGTTATTATCTTTTATAATGTCATCAATCTTATTACATTTAACATTTAAATAATTTACTATTTTCCTTTGTTCATCTAAAGTAGGTATTGGAATATAAGAATGTAATACATCATACATAGAAATTTTTTCTCTTATTTCTAATATACCCTTACCATATTTTCCTAAATACTTTTGAAAATCTGATTTAAATAAATAATTGATATATTCAATATCTGTCAAATTGGTTGCTTTTAAAACATAATATACAGGGCTAACGCAGCCGTCGTATTTAGATAGGCCTACAGAACCTATTTTTAAATTCATACTATTAATTATTACTGTATCTTTATAAGCTATTTTATATTGAGTTAAATCTTCTTTACTAACATTTCCTTGATTACCTTTTTCCTCGTATGGAACTACACCTAATGTATTTGTTAACGATAATACATTTGACATTTTGATTGGATTATTTTTTTCATTTATTTCTTTCGTAGCAAATTTTAATGGCATTACTTTCCAGTGACTAGGTATTTTTCCAATCCATTCTATTCCACTATCTATCATGCTTCTACTCATCTTTAAGTTCCTTTAACACACCATCTAATTTTAAATCAAGTTCAAGTATTTCTTTCATTATATCTTCTGTTTTTCTAGGTTCTTTATATTCGTAAAAATATTTAGTAAAGGAAATTTCATAACCCATTTTTGTTTTAGACTCATCAATCCATGCATTTGGAGCATATTTGTAAATTTCCTTTTTCATATAATCTTCAACATTTTCTATTAATGGTATTTGTTCTGATTCGGTTAGTTCTTTGTTAGCAACAGGTTCTCCCTTTTTGTTTGTAATTATATCTCCTCTTTCGTCTAATTCCGGCTGTAGAATAGTTACTTTACGATAACCAAAAAATTCATTTTCAAATATTTTTGATTTTTTATTTTCAACAAAATCACCATAAATTTTAGTTATTTCATCTATATGTTCTTTGGTCATTTCATTTCTTTTATTACCAAGATTTCTTCTCATTTTTTTGTAATAAGTACTTGCATTAATTAACTGTACTTTACCTTTTCTATGAGATGGTTTTTTATTCGATAGAATCCAAATATATGTGGCTATTCCAGTGTTATAAAACAAATCATTTGGCAATTGAATAATGCAATCTAATAAATCATTTTCTATTACATACCTTCTAATTTCCGATTCACCTGATCCTGCATCTCCTTTAAATAATGCTGAGCCATTATGAATGATAGCAACTTTAGAACCATCTGGTTTCATTTTAGATACAGCGTTTTGTAAAAATAATAGTTGACTATCAGAAATTGCAGGAGTCCCTGCTGGGAACCTGCCATTTACTCCTTCTTTTGCTTCTTTTTCTACAGCAGTTTTTTCATTTTTCCATTCTCTACCAAATGGTGGATTCATCATAATATAATCAAATTTATCAGTAGGAAACATATCTCCAGATAACGTATTACCATGTCTTATGTTATTAGCATCTTGCCCTTTTATTAACATATCTGCTTTACAAATTGCATATGTTTGCTCGTTTAACTCTTGACCATAAACTAGCATTCTAGAAGATGAATTTAAAGAACTTGCATATTCCATTGCGGCACTTAAAATACCTCCTGTACCACATGCACCATCATAAACTGTTTTTATTTTAGAAGAGTCAGCTAAATCTTTTTCATCTTCAAACACTATATTTACCATTAATTCAATAACTTCTCTTGGAGTATAATGTTGCCCTGCTTCTTCATTGTGTGATTCTGAGAATTTTCTGATAATCTCTTCGAAAATGTATCCCATTTCGATGTTACTTACTTCGTTAGGATGAAGATTTGCTTTCTTTTCATTAAATGCTTCAATGGTCCTATATAAAATATTATTATTCGCCATTCTTTTGATATGTCTTTCTAAATCAAAATTTTCAATAATATCTTGTACTTCGCTAGAAAATCCATTTATATAATTATAAAAATTAATTTCTATATTACTTGGTTCATCTAATAATTTTTTAAAATCATATTTTGATGTATTGTAAAAGTTTTGTTTTGAAGTTTCTTTTAATATCATATCTCTTTGGGCAAAAGTTTCTGGAAATCTTTCAGAAGTTTCAACTACTTTTAGCTTGGTATCAGATAAAACATCATCGAATCTTTTTAAAACCGTTAAAGGTAAAATCACATCACCGTATTCATGTGGTTTATATACTGCTTGAATCTTATCTGCGATTGACCAAATAAGATTAGCTTTTTCGTTAACTACGCTTGTTAAATTTTTCATTTTACGCCTCCCTATTATTTTAATTGATTATCTATTGTACTGTTTTTCATAACTTTGTTTTAATATGTTTTTTATATATTCAATGTCTGATTCTAAATTAACAGTTATTGATCTATCATTTGTCCATTTATATGTTTCTGCTAGTTCGGTTACTAGACCTTTTGGATCATCATAATCTCCTGTCATAATCACATATTTTAAACTATTTACTTGAAACCATAATTCTATAAAATTTTTACCATATGAATATGACAAATATACTGATGTGGTTCCTTTTTTTATATTTTCATTTAACGATAAAACATAACTATCTAGTTCATTAAACATAGACATTACTTGTTTGTTAGTATTTCTTGATAATTTTTGAAATTGTTGTTCATCATATATTATTTCTTTTGTTTGTTTTTCTTCTTCTTTGTACTCTGGTATATAAACTTCGATTTCAGAATCTTCATCTTTAATCATAAAATCTAAGCCTAGAACTTTTTTCTTTTCAGCTAGATTCGGGAATTTAAACTCCCATTCTTTTTCTATAAACTTTAGAATATCTAAACCTCTGCTTAAAATGATGTCTGGTGTCCATTCAAGATTATTTGCAACCACTTGTTCACTTCTTGAACCAATTGTATATCTATTTTTCTTCTCAACAAAAGAATTATTTTGTAATCTACTATTAATGCGTTTAGATAATGGTAACATATTACCTAAACTGCTAGATAACAATTTTCTTTCTTTTTCGCTATACATATTAAATCTTTCAACCCAATAATCATCTACCGCTTTTTGAGGATATATATGTTCTACAGAATATGAATCTTTTGGATCTTGTTTAAAATAGTCACTTGGATTTAATTTTTGTTCAGATGGAGTTGAAGTATTACTTATATCATAAACATATAATAAATATTTTAATGTTCCCCAACTATAATATCCATCACGTTTAAATAATTTTCTAAACTTATCAATTATTCCGTTTGTTTCTATAACATTATTATCGCTTAAATAATCAATCTTTGTAATTACATCAAATACATCGTTGATTGTTATTTGATTATAATATAAGTCACGAGCTAAATTATAAAACACACTATTATCATAAGTAGAAGAATACCCATTAAGTCTGTAATGTAAAAAATTAAATCTTTCGATATATTTTAGACATTTTGCTTTATCTTCTTCGCTTATATCTGTTTTAGATAAAAGTACAGTTATAAGTGGTCTTGAATTAACATGTCCTAATTCTTTTAATCTAAATAAATATTTTTTTATTTCTGGAGAATAAGTTTCTAAAGGAAAATACATATTATACCAATATTGAATTAACTCCTTTAAACTATTAACATATTTTTGTATATCTACTAATGTTAAATTTATTTGCTTGTCAGAATTTACAATATTTTCTTGAACATTTTCTTCTTGTTCTGATTTCTCTAATTCTTCTTCAATTTCAGTATTAATTGCAAGGTTCGTTAAATCTGGAATATACATATTTGTAGGATCTATATTTTGCTGAATAAAATATTTATTTAATAAATATGTGTAATAAGGTATTGTTTGATTCCCTTGAATTTTTCTTGTTTGATATCCGAAATATATCATCCAATGATTTTGTAAAAATTCATCATCACTTAATGGGAAATTTTTGTTCTTTCCTAAATATCCGTATATTTCTCTCCAAGTGTCATTTATATCAATTCTTACTTTATTCTTTTCGTCTTCAGAATTATCAAATAAAGTTGATAGATAAATTAATCTGTTTTTTAATAATTCTAAATAAGATAATCTTTTACCTCTATTATTCATTGTTTCAAATGCTACATATACATTAAAATCGTCTTTTATGTCGTATAAATTAAACTGTAATTGTAATGTTATTTTTCTATATATTTCTTCTAATTTTTGAATTCCGAACTGAGATACATATTTTTCTATTTTGTTTTTAAAAAAGTTTTTTGCATTATATAAATTTAAAGTATAAAAAGTTTCTTCTATTGTCCCATTGTTAGGTTCACCTAAAATAACATGTCTAAAATACTGATAACTTGGGTTATCTTCTTCGTATCCGAATTTGTATGTTCTAATAATATTATTTGATTTTGATTTATATAAATATTTTTCTACAATCTCGCTAAGTAAAGTGTTGTTGAGTTCCTCTACATTATTTTCTTTACAATATGAAACAATTTCATTAATTAATATAATTAGTGTTGTTAGTCTTTGTTGACCATCAACTATTTCATAAACAGTATATCCAGAACCAACCAACCATTTTTCTTCATTCCATTTATCAGTAGAATTAATAATTGAAGTTGATTCTAATTTTTTTAATGATATCATCCCTGTGTAATGTTCTTGGAATGGTAATAAACTTGTTAAATCACTCCAAAATTCTTCTAATTGTTGATTAGACCATGAATATCCTCTTTGATAATCTGGTATTCTAAATAATGTTTCATTAAATAATTTTTGTAAAGATAATAAATTGTTCATATTGTCCCTCCTAAAAGTAATATTCCATATTTAATTTTATCATAAAAATTAATTTTAGTCTTTAGATAGCCTTAAATTTCCATAAAAAAAAGACCATATTGTGAATCAATTAGATTCTACAATATGGTTATCTCTTATTTTATTGTTAAAACGATATCTTCTAGATATATATTATTATAATAATCTTCAGATTCTAATTTAGAAATCCATTTGTCTATTGCATTTTTTAATTCATTAGTTGCTTTTCTATATGTAATTCTTAAATTCATTCCTATCAATGGGAATTTTTCGATTAATTCGTCCCATTTATCTATATGATTGGTGTCATTTGAAGCTTCAATAATAGCTTTAATTATACTAAATACTTCTACGTATTTTTTAGAATTTAATAATGATTTTATGTTTCTTATATATTCGCTTAATAAACAATTATCATATCCTTCAATCATTAGCGAATTATATAGATTATTATAATAATATTCATAACTTTGAATAGGTATATATTTTGCAAAATTTTCTTCTAAATGTTCAGTTTCAAAACAAACATAATCCTTACCAATCGGAGATAAAATATAATTTTTTAAATCTTCTGCTGGTATTAATTTTATTAGTTCTTCTATTGATATTTTTTTCTTACTTATTTCTTGTTTCAATTCTACTTCTGAATATTCTTTATTTAATATAGCTAACATTACAGCATATTCGTGTTTACATTCCCATTCATAAGGACAATCACATTCACAATGTATATATTCATTAACCGGATCTACAAATATTCTTACATCATAAACTTCAGTTCCATTTACTTTAGCTATATACATATTTCCGTTTTTTATTAATGATTTAATTTTTCCTTTTTCGTAGTAATCCTTACCACGACTTTTTATTTGATATTCAAATTCATTCATCTCTTCTTTGATTAAATCTTCCACATGTTTTTCAATAAATTCAGGCAGCATATTTGTCTCTTTTTCATTTAATACTTCTTCTACGATTTCATCCATATCTATTTCTAAATTCATATTATACCTCCTCTTCTAAAGTTTTTTCAAAATCTTCACAAAGTTGTTCTAGATACTCTCTTCTTTGTAATTTTTCTATCCATTCTTTTGGTATAGAATCATAACCATATATTATTCCTGTCATTGAACCTGTTATTGCTCCTATTGTATCTGTATCATTGCCTAGATTAATAGCTCCTATTATTGATTCTTTATAATCATTTGCATTTAACGTAACCCATAATGAAGCTTCTAATGTATCTAACACGTAACCACTAGAACTTATATCAGTTATATTTAATTCTTTAATATTTCCTTTTAAAATCCTTTTGTATTTCTCTAATGAATCTTCAGAAAACATTGAATAATCAGCAATTTTAGTCATATTATAACTTGCATATTTATCTTTCCCATTTAATAAATTATTTACATATAGTATATATATGTAGCAACCCAATATACTAATTTCATGAGCGTGAGTCATTGATGAAATTTTTTTTACAAGTTCATATATTTCTTTTTCATTTAATTTATTTTTATTTGCATAGTATGCTACTGGTAATATCCTCATTAGACTTCCGTTTCCGTTAGAATTAATATCTTTTCCTCCAGATTCTTCTGCTTTAGTAAGACCAGCTTCATAATTTCTTATTGCTTTTAAACATGTTCTACCTATATCAAATAATTCTCCTGTTGGAGTATATGCTCCAGTTTTAACCCAATCAATCCATTTATTCATTGTACTATCTAAATCAAAATATTTATTTTCTATAAATGACTCTATTAAACAAATTTCCATTGTGGTATCATCTGACCACGATCCTTCCGGAACGTCATGAGAACCATATCCTAACATTTTTGTCACAGGATGTTTTAATAATTTTTCTCTAATACAAAATTCTACTGGAACTCCCATTGCATCGCCTATAGCATGACCAATAATACCATCTTTAATTTTTGACATACACTCACCCACCTTATAAAGACAATTCTATATATAATTATAACATAATTTTTTAAATAATTTTATAAAGTTCCCTAATTTTCAATATAACTTGTTATTTTGATATTTCTTGCTCTAAGGGATTAACATTATGAATATTTATTATAGTTTTATCTTTTTGTTCTATAATTTCAGTTTTATACATATCATTTTTTATTTTATATTTTAATAATGTTTGTTCTTGCATATTTAATTTTCTATTTAAGGTTACTTGAATATAAATCCTATAATTCGTCTCTTGGTTATATCTTAAATCAATATCTTGTTTAAATATTTTTTTAATTATTTGTTCTATTGGTTTTAATAATTTTTTATCTTGTAAGGCCATTTCTTCAAATAGTTCTTTTTCTGTTCCTACTGTATTACTTTTTGATTCGTATTTTATTTGTTCTACTGTAAAATATGTATTTGATAAATCTCTTAATGGATTTAATATTCTTTCTATTGTTCCTTTTTCGTAACAAGAAAACTTTTTATATATTATTGTATCTCTAAAAATAGGATATCCAATTATTGGGAATATTATAGTTTTATAATGTAATCCCATAACTTCTTCAGGTGTCATTAAATCTCTACCAATTAAATTTGTAGTTTTATCTCCGTTGTAGTCTAAAAGTGATACTGATTGTCTTATACTACCTGATTCTATTGTTTTCTTTCCTAAACGTTTAGAAATGGCTTCCGCTGTTTCTTCAGTATTTGTTTTCAAATATATTAAACCACAGTTATCTAAAATAATTTGTGCTACTTCTTTGCCGTATATATTATTTAATTGACTAAATGATTGAATAAAAAAATGAAAATGCATACCTCTAGATCTAGCAACTGATACTAACGATTCTATATCTGCTAATGGTGGACAGTTTGCAAATTCATCTAATATAAAATCTATTTCGTATGGTAATTTTTTCGTTTCATAACTATTGGCTAATTTTACTAGTTCTTTATATAACAATCCTACTATTATTGTTACTAATGTGTAATATACTTTATCTTCATCTGGTACTATAACGTATAATGCAGTTGGCTCTTTACCTAAAACATTTAACTCAAATTCAGATATACTTGTTACATTTGCTACATTAATATCATCGTATATATTCATTTTCTCGCCAAATACTGCAGTTATACTTTTATATGTATTATCTGAAGCTGATAAAATTGATATAAGAGCATCCTTTGATTTTGAACCATAAGGTTTTGAATTAATATATTCTTTAAATTTCTTAAAGTTCTTTGTTTCCATTGAACTATTTTGAAATTTACGGATTGAAGTCATTGTTATTTGTTCTCTTTTTATTTTGTTATCTTTATATTCTTCTAAGAATAATCCGATTAATCCTTCCAGTAAATTTTTTGCTGTATTATTCCAAAAAGGGTCTTTTGATTCAACTTTATCAGTCATTACCATTGTTGCTAAAGAACTTATCAATCTATTTGTTTCAGCTAATGCTCCCATTGCTTTATTACCAATTTCTATATTTTTAGTAATATTATATTCTTTTTCATATTCTATATATTTCTCATATTCCTTTATTATAGGTTCTAATATATTTATTTTAGTTGATAATTCAGGCTGTCTGAAATCTATAGTAATTATTTTATATCCGTTATTTCTAAACATTCGAGAAGTTGTATTAAATATTTCTCCTTTTGGATCGGTTATAAAAACACTTCTTTTCTTCTTTGCATGTGCGATAAACGAACAAGTAGGTATAACTGCTGTTACAGATTTACCGCTACCGGTTGAACCTAAATATACATAATGTGGTGTCTCTCTATCAAAATATATGGTTTTCAAATCATTACTAAAAGAAACTGGAAATCCAGCTTCTTTAATATTATTTATATTTTCTGATTTAAAGTTCTTTTTAATTTCGTTTAGAGTGCTAAATCTTGCACTACCATATTCATTACTATTTTTAACTTTATGTTTCATAAATAATGGTTCTATATATAAAAAAATAATAATGAATATAATCATTATTATCAATATTATTAATAATTCTAAATTCATAAAACCTCCAAAAAAAGAAGCTTATTGCTTCTTTTCTAATATTCCTTCTATTATTAAATATTTTCTATCTTTTATTTTAATTGGTTTGCAAGCTATAAATGTTCCAGCTTTTAAATTTTCATCTAGGTATGAATCATTGAGTAAAGCAACAATATATAATTTATTTGTTTCAGTTACATTAATTAATCTTGCCCATAATAATTCTGGTTGTTTTTTAAAAGGAATCAAAATTTGAACATCATCTGGAAATATTGGATGTCGAAATTCGTCTAATTCCTTTATTTCTCTTGTTTTTATTAAATCAGGATAATCATAATATCCCTCTAATTGTTTCAAAATACCAAAATCAGTTATTTTTTCGTTACATAATTCAAACTCCAATTCTTCAAAGCAGTCAGCTCTAATAATTGTTGCTACATTATTTGTATATTCTTTTTGCATTTTTTCGTCGGTAGGATTGCCTAAAATTCTTAATGTCATACCACAATCAACATCAAAGTATAATATTCCTAAAAATGGATTTGATAAGTTTATAATTCCGTAATTATCGAATTTTTCACTTAAAGATTTTACTAGTACAAATTTTCTATCTATTTCTCTAAAGTTAAATTCAGTTATTTTTTTATACATGTTTTTCCTCCAATTTTTTTATACTGATATTATATCATTATTCTACACTAAAACAATTAAATAAATCAGATTCTATTGATAATATATTATTTATATCAATT
>JAZRRD010000003.1:0-13641 GCA_045650425.1 Bacilli bacterium
AAATTAAATTTATTTCATTTGTGCTGTATTTTTTATCTATTAAGATATTCACAATTTTTAAAAAATCTGGTTTATCCACATAATCAATTTCTAAATAGTATTTATGATAATTACTATTATAGTCTTTATCATTCATAAAAACTGTAAAAATATCTTCTTTTTTCGTATCTTCTTTTTCTTCGTAATTAAATAAAGTTATAGTAAATAAAATTAATAAAAATAAAATAATAGTAAATAAAGCAATTCTTTTAGATTTTTTCATATTCTCACCTTAATTAATTATATCATTAATTTTTATTGTTAGCATAATTTTTTAGTAGGGGTGAAACATGAAAAAATTAGTTTTATTTATAATATCATTTTTTATGATTTGGAATATTTGTAATGCAGCTGAAGATATAGCACCTAATTCTAAAAGTGCTGTTTTAATGGAAATGTCAACTGGTAAAGTTTTGTATGAAAAAAATTCTCATGAAAAACTGCCACCGGCATCAATGACAAAAGTAATGAGTATGCTTTTAGTAATGGAAGCAATAGATAATGGGACTTTAAAATTATCAGATGAAGTACAAATAAGTGATAATGCAGCTAGTATGGGAGGAAGTCAAGTTTTTTTAGAAGCTGGAGAAACATATTCAGTAGAGGAACTTTTAAAAGGTGTTGCAATAGCTTCTGGAAATGATGCCGTCGTAGCATTAGCGGAAAAAGTATCTGGAAGTGTAGATTCTTTTGTAGAAAAAATGAATCAAAGAGCAAGTGAATTGGGGATGAAAGATACAGTTTATAAAAATCCTCATGGTTTAGATGCTGAAGGCCATATTACAACTGCTCATGATATGTCAATTGTTGCCAGAGAACTTTTAAAACATGAAAAAATATTAGAGTATACAAGTGTTTATGAATATTATATGAAAAAACCAGATAATACAACGACTTGGCTTGTAAACACAAATAAGTTAGTAAGATTTTACAATGGTGTAGATGGACTAAAAACAGGATTTACATCTGAAGCTAAATATTGTTTAACTGCGACTGGTAAGAAAAATGATATGAGATTAATTACGGTAGTTATGGGAGCAGAGACTTCTGAACTTAGAAGTAGCGATACTGTAAAAATGTTAAACTATGGTTTTAATGGATATAAATTAAATGTTTTAATGGAAAAAGGAAAAATTTTAAAAGAAATTAATGTTAAAAAAGGAGTTAAAGAAAAAGTAGGACTTACTTTAATAGCTGATGCTACAGATTTACTTAAAAATGATAATGCAAAAAAAGAATATACATATGATATTAAAATTGATAGCTTAGAGGCTCCATTAAATAAAGGAGAAAAAGTAGGAACTGTAAAAATTATTGATCAAGAAGGAACTTTGATTAAAGAGGCGGATGTTACAGTAACTGAAAACATAAAAAAAGCTGGATTTTTAGATTATTTTAAAAAGAATTTTAAGGAATTATTAATAGGCAAAAATATATAGTTTAATTTTGTCTTTTTTATTTTTGTAATTTATTAAAAATACTTGACTTTATAATATATGATAATTATTATAGGTGATTGAAAAGAGGTAAGGATGTGTTAGTAAAAAGAGATATTCCTCATGAAGTTATAAATTATGATATGTGTAAATTATGTGGTGGATTGTGTTGTAGGCAGACACCTTGTGAATATTTACCTACGGATTTTGCTTTACCAAAAATAGAAAATATTGAACAAGCGATTGTAAGTAATTTGGCTATCATAGATGAAGGTTATTTAAAGACAAGTACCAAAAAGCAATCTGTTTATTATTTAAGGACAAGAACTTATAGAGAAGATTTAAACAAAATGCAAATAAATAATAAAAGTGATATTTATCTTTCTAAATTAGGCCGAAAAGGTACTTGTTTGTATTATAAAGCTGCGAAAAAATATTATTGTGGAATTGAATATGATAAATATAATGAAGAAAAAATATTATCTTTAAACAAAATAGAATTGTTAAAATTATTTAAAATGAAACAGCAATTTGAAGGTATAGCCAAACCGATTGAAGTTTGTGTTCAAGAATATTTAGATGCAAGAAAAGAAGAGGCTTGGGGAGGATGTCTTTTATCTGAAGAACAAAGACCTAGCGGTGGGTTATATATTGTCCCTGATTTTAGAAGTGATGGTAATTATCATTGTAAAGAGTTAGATTTATATAGAAAAGACAGTTGGGCTACTCCAGAAAATCAAGAGGTGTTAAAACGAATCCTTGAAAAGAATTGTTAGCAATAAACTTTACACTAACTAAAATTATTTATTAATTATTACGTTTAATCTTGGTATAATAATATTGAGATGATAAAAGTGAAGAAAAAGAAAAGAAAATTAAACCTTTTATCAAAGGTTTTTTTAATTATTTTAAATCTAATTGGTATTTTAAATGCTATTTTGATTATTAAGTTGAATGTTTTACCAACAAAGTTTTTATTACCAATTTTAATAACGATAGCAATAATCCTTATTTTATTTAGCATATTACTTACTAGACGAAAAAAGAAAAAAGGGGTAATTTATAGTATAAGTTCTTTAATAATAATTTTATTTGCTTTAATATGTTATTATCTTTTAAGCACTTTAGGTTTTTTAAATAATTTTGGAGATAATACTTATAAAGAAGAAAATTATTCTATTGTAATTTTAAAAGCATCTAATTATGAGAAATTAAATGATTTAAATAATGAGACTTTAGGAATTGTTAAAGATGGTGGGAAAGGACAAGAAAAAGCTATAAAGGCCATTGAAAAGAAAATAAATGTTAATAAGGAAGAATATTCTGATTCTGGATCTTTAGCTCAGGCTTTATTAGAGAAAGAAGTCGAAGCAATATTAATTGAAAATGCTCAACTAGAAATGATTTATGAAAATATTTTGGATTTTGAAGAATTAACTAAAGTTTTATATGAAGAAAAAATTAAATTAGAAGTAGAAAACAAAGTTAGCAAAATAGATGTAACAAAAGAGTTTTTTAATATCTATATTTCTGGAGTAGATACTTATGGTAGTGTTAATAAAACTTCACGAAGTGATGTAAATTTAGTACTTAGTGTAAATCCTAAATCTCATGAAATATTAATCACATCAATTCCAAGAGATTACTATGTTTCTTTAGCAGGGAAATCAGGTCTTAAAGATAAGCTTACGCATGCTGGAATTTACGGAGTTGATACTTCTATGCAAACTCTTGCTAATCTTTTAGATACGGATATTGATTATTATGTTAAAGTTAATTTTAGCTCTTTAATAAATATTGTAGATACTCTTGGTGGGATTACAGTAAATTCTAAATATGCTTTTACTTCAAAAGATGGTATTGATTTTAAAAAAGGAAATAATTATTTAGATGGTAAGAAAGCGTTATCATTTGTTAGAGAACGAAAAGCTTTTGGTAATATTGGTGGAGATAGAGTGCGAGGAGAAAACCAACAATTAGTTTTAAAAGCTTTAATAGAAAAAGCTTTAAACCCAAGTATTTTAACTAAATATAATTCACTTTTAAAAAGTGTTGATAATTCATTTATTACGAATATTCCAGAAGATTATATAACTACTTTAATAAATGAACAGTTAAATAAAAATACTTCATGGAATATTGAAATGCTAAATTTAGATGGATCAGATGGATATGAATATACCTATAGTTATCAGACTCAAAAGTTATACGTAATGATACCAGACGAAACATCACTTTCTAATGCTAAAGAAAAGATTAAATTGTTAAGTGAATAGGTTTATGATATTATGAGATTGAAAGGGAGTAATTATATGGGAAGAATCGAAGAAAGAAGTATCGCTACGAATGTAATTTTATCTATTATAACTTGTGGTATTTATGGAATTTTCTGGTTTATTACACTTACTAATGATACAAAAATAGTATCAGGAGATGCTGATTTTTCGGGAGGAAAATATTTTTTGCTTAATTTAATTACATGCGGTGTTTTTGGTATTTACTGGGGATATAAGTTAGGACAAAATATTAATAAAGCAAAATCAGTAAGAAATATGCCTACGGAAGATTTGCCAATACTTTATTTGGTTTTAATGGCTTTAAATTATGTTTGTGGTGTAACAGGGATTATAACTTATTGCTTGGCACAAAATGAATTAAATGAAATTGCTAAATTACAAAATGGACACCAATAAAAAAGAAGGATTATTTATACTATTAGGAGGAGTATTCTTAATATTACTTATAATACTGATGAATAATTTTGATATAAAGTTAATTTGTATTTTTAATCTATTCACAGGATTTTTATGCCCTGGTTGTGGAACAACAAGAATGTTAAAAAGTTTATTTAGATCAAAAATTAAAGAAGCTTTTATGTTTAATCCTTTGGTTTTTTGTTTATTACCTTTCATAGGAATATACTTTTTTGATAGGATATTAGTTTTACTTTTTAATAAAAAAAGTTTTATTTCTAAAAAAGTAAGTAAATTTTTTTGGAATACAGTTTTAGTACTTACAATAATTTTTGGAATACTTAGAAATATACCGTTTTTTGATTTTCTAAGACCATAAGCTTCAGTTTTATACTGAGGCTTTTTTGTTATCTTTTGTCGAATGTGTTTAATTTGAAAATAATTTGTTCTATATTTTATTTACAAGGTGATAAGAATGTTAAAAATGGATTTACAATATATTAGAGGAATATTATTTGTAAGACTAGGTGGCGTTTTAAATCGAAAAAATACTTATAAAATTAATAATTATCTCGTGCCAGTTTTACTTAAACATAAAATTAGATATTTAGTGTATAACATGTATGAATTAGATGGTATAGATGAATCTGGATTAGATGCTTTATTAAATACTAAATGTGCAATTAAAGCTAATAAAGGAAAAATATGTTTGTGTGAAGTATCAGATAATTTGAAAGGACAAATCAGAAGATTAAGGATAAAGAATGTGCCAGATGAAAGATGTGTTTTTGATTTGATTAGAATTTAGGTGATAGTATGACAAAGGAAGAATTAGTAAAAAATAATCTTGGTTTAATTCATAAAGTTTCGAATTTTTTTTATAATGTTGATAAGCAAGATTTAATTCAAGCTGGTTGTATTGGAATTATTAAAGCGTATGAAAATTATAAAAATAATGGCACAACAAAATTTAGCACATATGCTTATGATTATGTTTATGGTGAAATGTATGCTTTAGTTAATAAAAGTAGAGATCTTAAAGTCAGTAGAGACATATTAAAATTATATAAATCAATTGAAAAAAGTCGTTATATGTTGGCGCAAAAATTAGGTAGAGTACCTAGTAATGAAGACTTAGCTCTATTTTTAGAAAAAGATATTAAAGTAATCGAAGAAGCTATATTATGTGGTGAGGCAATTATGATGTCATCATTGGATAATCAAAATGATGAAGAACGAAGTAAATATGAAACTATCGCAACTCCTGAATCTGTATCGCTAGATGACAGAATAGATGTTATGAATAGTTTAGAAGTATTGAATGATTCAGAAAGGGAAATTATAAAATCAAGATACTTTAAAGATATGACTCAAAGTGAGATTGCTCGTAAGCTTAATATGACACAAGTTATGGTATCTCGTTATGAAAAAAAAGGTTTAGATAAAATGCGTTTATATATGACTGTATAAAACGCTTTTTTTTATTCATAATATGATTGGAGGTATATATGAATAAAGATGAATATAAGAAGTTAGTGAATAAAATTACTCCCAAAGAAGATAAATTCAAAAATTTTATGATAGCTTTTTTAGTAGGTGGATTTATTGGTTTTTTAGGAGAAGTAATTATTAATTTATTAACGACAGCATTTGGTGTATCTGTTACTGAAGCTTATATGTGGTTATGTATGATAATAATTTTAGGAGGTAGTTTACTTACTGCGTTAGGTTTCTTTGACAGTTGGGTTTCTAAGGCAAAGTGTGGTTTAATTCTTCCAACTACAGGGTTTGCTCATTCAATTGCAAGTAGTGCGTTAGATTATAAAAAAGATGGACTGATTACAGGTTTAGGAGCTAATTTTTTTAAATTGGCTGGTAGTGTAATTTTATATGGTATATTAAGTTCATTTATATTATTAGTGATAAGGATGATTTTATGGCTAGTTTAAAATTTAACAATGTTTATATCAAGGATTATTTTAGTGTTGCAGGGCCTATGGAAAAGAATGGTCAAATTAGAAAATTTGATATGGTATTTGAGGATTATTATTTTGGGGAGTCAACATTTGAAAAAGCGGAAGTTAAAATGCAAAGAGTTGTAATTGATAATATTTTATATCGTAATCGAATTGGAACAAATGATATTGATTGTATAATAGGAGGAGATTTAACTAATCAAATTGCAGTTACTAATTATTCGGTTAGAAATTATCCAGTTTCATTTTTGGGGGTTTATAATGCTTGTGCGATATTTCCAGAAAGTTTAATTGTAGGAGCAAATTTAATTTCTAATGAAAATATAAATAATGTCATAGTTTTAACAAGTTCACATAATTTAACGGCAGAGAAACAGTTTAGATATCCTGTGGAATATGGTGCTCCAAAAAAAGCTACATCTACTTTTACTGCAACAGGATCAGTGGGAGCTTTATTAACAAATCAAAAAAGCAAAATAAAAATTGAATCTGCTACTATAGGCAAAATAATAGATTTAGCTCAAAAGGATGCTAATCATTTAGGCGCGGCAATGGCACCGGCGGCTGCAAATGTTTTAATAGAACATTTAAATGATTTTAACAGAAATGTAAGTTATTATGATTTAATTTTAACCGGAGATTTAGGTGAAGTAGGAAGTGATATTTTAGAAGAATATTTAATGGTTAATTATGATATTCAATTAAAAAAATATATGGATGCAGGAGAAGAAATTTTTGCTAAATCTCAAGATATAAATTCTGGAAGTAGTGGACCAGTAACTTTGCCTTTAGTATTATTTAATAAAGTAATAAAAAATACAAAATATAAAAAAATATTAATTATAGGAACTGGAGCATTACATTCTCCAGCAATGGTAAATCAAAAAGATAGTATTCCAGGCATTGCTCATGCTGTTTCATTGGAGGTGGCAAGTTGATATTTTTAAAGGCATTTTTATTTGCAGGCATTGTTTGTGGTATGGCTCAAATTATATTAGATAATACAAAATTTACCCCAGGACATATTACTAGTTTGTTTACAGTATTAGGAGCAATACTTTCATTTTTAGGATGTTATGATAAGTTAATTAGTTGGGCCGGAGCAGGGGCAACAGTATTAATTTCAAATTTTGGTCATATGTTATATATTTCAGGACTAGAAGGATTAATAGAAAATGGTCTTCTAGGTATGTTTTCTACTTTATTGTGTAGATCATCTGTAGCAATTGTTTCTGCTGTAGTGTTTTCTGCATTTTTAACCCTTTTCTTCAAACCAAAGAACTAAAATAGTTCTTTTTATTTTATTTAGTTTTTGTTATAATTATATAGAGTGAGAAGGGATAAAAAATGGCTAAGAGGAAGAAATTAAAAAATATAAAAATTAATGAACAAGAATTAACTCCTACAGTGATAGGTTATTTAAATGAAAAAGGTGCAAGTCCCTTATTTTTAATTATATTATTTGGGATTTTATTTGTATTTTTATATTACTTGCCAGAAATTAATGTTTATATTGAACAAAAACGTGGTAACGATTATAGTTCTAATGTACCAACAGTTCCAAATGATAATGATGAAGATTATTCTCAAACTGATATTGGAAAAGAATTTGAATTTTCTCTTGATACTAAGATAGTTCTTAAGGAATTAATGTTATCTGATTTTAAGTTAGATAGTGATGTTATTACATTTAATGCCAAAAATAATTCAAATAAAATAATTGATCTTAGTCAGAGTGATTACTATCTTTATTTAAAAGATGAAGAAGGTGAAATAAATGATATAATTCACTTTAATGATTTAGTTCTTTTAGAAAATAAAGAACAAAAGATGTCTTTTATAGTTAATAGTGTTAGTATTAAAAATATAATTGTAGATACATTTAAAGAGGAATATATTAAAGAAATTTCTTTGGTAAACGATACGTTAACTTGTGTACTTGATGAGGAGACATATATTTATAAATTTGAAGAATCTATACTAAAAACTCAAACTTATATTTATGAGAATAGTAACCCTCAAGAATCTTTAATTTATAAATATCAAAATTTGAAAGAAAAATATGATAAATTAGAAGGTGTAGAAGTTGTTCTTTCAACTCATGCAGGGTTGTCTTATAAAATGATTGTGGATTCAAATTTAGTAGATTTTGATACATTAAATGATAATAATTTATTTGCAAATAATATTGAAGATAAGATTATAAAGTTTATAATGGAAAACAATGGATATTTATGTAGCTAGGGGGGATAATTTGAATTATAAAATTGAATTATCTAATTTTGAGGGACCTTTGGACCTTCTTTTATATTTAGTAAAAGAAACTAAGATGGATATATATGAGGTAAATATAAGTGAAATAATTGAAAAATATTTAGAATATATTAACAGTTTAAAAAGTTTAAATATTGATATTGCTAGTGAATATTTAGTAATGGCTGCAGATTTAATACATATTAAAAGTAGAAAACTTATAAATACTGATTTTGATGAATCTTCAGATGATGAAGTATTTATTACTAGTGAAGAAGATTTAAAAAATAGACTAATTGAATATGAAAAATATAAAAATGTGTCAGAAACTTTTAAAAAATTAGAAATGAATAGGCAAGGATATTATACTAAGATCCCAGAAAAGTTAGATGAATATAAGAGTGAAGAAGTTATTCTAAATTTTGATGTTACTTTACAAGATTTAGTTGATGCATTTTTAGCGTTTAAGGAAAGAGAGAAATTTTTAAAGCCAGTTACTACCAAGGTAACTAGAAAAGAATTAAGTGTTTCAGAAAGAAAAAATTATATTAGGGGATTAATAAAAGTTAGAGGAAAAATGAATTTTGTAGATTTATTTGAATCTTTTCAAAAAGAATATGTAATCGTAACTTTCTTATCTATTTTAGATATGGTTAAAGGGAATGAAATTAGTATTATTCAGGATGGTAATTTTGAGAATATTGTAATTGAAAGTAGGTGAGTTTGATGAATTTATTGGCGGTTTTAGAAGGTATTTTGTTTGTGGTTGGTGATGAGGGTATTACTTTAGATAGTGTATGTGAAATATTAAATATAAATATGATTGAAGCTAAAGATTTACTTTTAAAATTAAAAAATAGCTATGAATCTGAAGATAGAGGTATAAGAATTAGCTATTTAGGGGATGCATTTAAACTTACTACTAAAAAAGAACATAAAGATTATTATGAAAAATTGATTGAAAATCCACATTCTAATACGTTAACTCCTTCAGCACTAGAAGTGTTAGCAATTATTGCGTATACTCAACCCTTAACTCGTGTAGAAGTGGATGAACTTCGTGGAGTATCATCAGCTCACATAATTAGAAAATTAGTGGCTAAAGGTTTAATTAAAGAAGCAGGAAAAAGTACTATGCCTGGCAGACCTAATCTTTATCGTACAACATCAGATTTTTTAGATTATTTTGGGTTATCAACAATAAGTGATTTGCCGGATATTGAAAATAAAACTTTAACTCAAGATGGGGATTTATATACCTCAATATATAAAGATGAAAAATAATTGTAGATATTCAAAGATATCTTTGATATAATCTACTTATATGCCTGTGTGGTGAAATTGGTAGACGCGCTGGACTCAAAATCCAGTGGTAGCGATACCGTGCCGGTTCAAGTCCGGCCACAGGCACCATTGACGAATCTGTTCGAACTATTCGAACTTTAAATATATATCAGTCTGAAATATGACTGATTTTTTATTGTATAAAAAATCCCCACAGGTAATTTTGATACTTGTGTCAAAATACCTAGGGGGTTAAACATTTTGTCATAACAAAAGATAAAAAAGTTAGTATTGACTATTCAAATAAAAAAAACTACAATAATTGATAATTTTGTTAGGGGAATTTATATGGAAAACATAGATATTAAAAATATAAAACCAAATGACATATGCCATTGTTCAGATAATAAACCAAAATTATTACAGGTTAAGATGAACAATAGATGTAATGGTAATTGTTGGTTTTGTATTGATCATAATAATTACAATGCGCAAACAATTGATACTGAAAAAATGATAAAAGCAATTCTTTCAGAACCTGATTATGAGGTTATTGATGTTACTGGTGGAGAACCATTTTTAAATTTTGATGAGTTATTAGTTTTATTAAGAGGAATAAGACCGTATAAGAAAGAAATTATTTTAAATACAAATGGTTCGTTGTTAACTAAAGAAAAAGTCGGAAGTCTAAATGGATTAGTTGATGAATTACGTATAGCATTACATCACTATGAAGAAGATAAAAATGCAAGTATTATTAAAGTTCCAATTAAATTTAAAAATATAAGAGAAGCACTTAAATATAAAAAATTCAAAGCAACTTTTAATATGGTAATAACTGAGTTGTGGAATACTGATAAAGAAAACTTTGTTAATAAACTAGCTAATTTATGTCATGAAATGCATGTTGATGCGGTGAGGGTTAGTGAAGTTAAATATGTTGGAATTAATCATGGATATGAGGAGTATGCCCCAGGGCATGTAAAGGCATATGATTTTTTCAAAGATTTAAATGTTATATATCCTAAAACATCAAAACAATTAATTGAAAGTGGTTGCATTGATATTTTTAATTACAATGATGTTGAATTTCATTTAAAAAGATTATGTGGGTATAAAATTAAGTCTAATGTTCAAACTTTTAAAGTAGTGTATTCAAATGGTACAAAAGCAGATGATTGGAATTATGATTTAGAAGAAGAAAAAACATTAAAGAAAATGTAGTAAAAATATTGCTACATTTTTTATGTTTTGTTAAAATTGTTATAGTGATTGATTCAAACATCGATCGCCTTTGTGAAGAGTTGCAGATATCTACGACATTCGCACCAGATTGATAGGAAACTCGAACTTTTCGAGTGTATTTTAAAACGACTTGTCAAAAAGTCGTTTTTATGTTATTATGTATATGAATGAAGAAAACTTCATAAAATATTAAAGGAACATTCAATATTGCAGTGTTGATTGTTACCCAATAATTTGTGTAGCACCTAATTTAAAGCTTGAGTTAGGTGCGCTTTTATTTTAGAATTACAAAAAGTAATGCTATAAGTAAATGGATGATAATGATTAAAGAAAAGATCAAAAAATCTTTCTTACTCACAAGCATCACCTCCCATCTGTGAAGATAGAGGTAGCACCCAACTATTAAATGTTCCTGAATATATTATAGCAAACATTTGTTCTTGGGACAAGTGCTTTTATAAATTGTTTAACTAAAATGACGTTTTAGTAACATATTATGCTATTGGCAAAGTCAATAACGGTGTGAAAAATGGAAATTCTTTTTTTAAACCCTTTTAAGCATAATTTTAGCAAGGCATAAAGCCAATCAAAATTATGTTTTTATTTTCAAAATTTTGTAATGAAAATAAAAAAAGCCTATCGTTACTTTCATTGAAACTTCGTTTCAAAAAAACGTGCCACGGCTTTTATCTTTTTATCAAAAATACAATGATTATAATAAGAAGTGCTGCAATTAATTTTTAACATGATAACTTTATTTTATGTGTTGTTCTATATATTCTTTTACAGGAAGAAATATATCAGATTTTATACAGTTATAAAATTCATTTTTGTTCATATATGCAATATCAAGAATCTCAGTTTTATCCATAATTGTAATTTGGCCACTTAAATAATTACATAAAAAATATGTAATTTTTACTTCTGTATCTGGGTGTATTCTTTCACCTAATATTTTTTGGATTTGCACTTTTATTCCTGTTTCTTCATATATTTCTCTAATACAAGCTTCTTCTTTATTTTCTCCTTCTTCAACTTTTCCTCCTGGAAAAGCCCAAAGTAAATTTCCTTCATTTTTAGCTCTTTTAATCATTAAAATTTTATTATCTTTATTTATGATTCCTGTGACTACTTCTTTCATATAATCCCTCCTTGTTATATTTAGCAGTTTTTAGATTCTTTTATGTATCCCAAGATTGAATTAATTAAAGACATAGTTAGTAATATTACGCCGAAAATTGATTTAATATACATATCATAAATAATCATAAGAATATTAACTAATATACCTAATAACTTATATAATCTTGTATTTTTTTGATATAAAGCATATGTATAAATTAATGTAGCAATTATATTAAATAGACAAAAATAGCTGTTAAATGTAAAAATTGAACAAATTAATGTCAGGATAATGATTGTGATAAAATGAATAATGCTTCTTTTCTTTTTTGTAAAAAGTTTATTTCTTATTATTGCTACTATGCACATTGCCATACCTGTGTATGCACTCAAAAGTATGTATGATATAGCTCTAATAATTGTAGCAATAATTCCAATTTTCAAAATTTTATCATTAGATTTTAAATGAAAAGTGCTACTATATATTAAGTAATATATTATAACTAAAATTTGAGATATTAAATATGAAAAAGATATATACATATTATCACCGTCTTAATAATAATTATAGCATACGATAATAATCTTTATAAAAAGAAAAAATTAAAAAAATAGAAATGTATTCTATTATTTTTAATTTATTAATTGTTCTTTCTTTATTAATTTAGGAATATTCTTTTTTCGTACTCTAATAAGTTTTTCAACTTCTTCAAGGCGATATGTAGTATTTAAAGTGTTATCTAAAGTGATAGATGATATTAATTTTGTTGTGAATAAATATTCTTCTTCATTTTGTGGTTGCCAATCGTAAAGCTGTTTTAAGAAAAATCCTAATTTTTGTTTATCTGATGTTAAAATTAATTCAGCAAGTTTAGATAATGGGGGGGGGTTGTTTATATTCATAAAACATAAATTCATAAATCAAATAATTATTGGTGTTATCCATTATATTTGTCTCACCTTTAAATGTTGTAGATATTATTTCATATTTGTATCCTTCATTTTGGATTAAATATGGAAAAATAATAGTTTTTATATCTCTTTTTCCATACCAGCTATCTATTTCTGTAATAATTTTATGTATTTCATTTTCATCTATCATAATCGGAAAATTTTCAACTGTATTGTTATTATTTCCGTAAACGTTTTTAATCATTTAATACCCTCCTGTTAACATTATATCATATAGGATAAATTAAGACTTTAATTTTACGATAATTTTTTATATAATATATTAATCTTTTGATTAAAGGGGGGAGATAAAATTGAAACAAATAAGAAATATTTTTAGGAAAAATTTTGAAAATTTTATCTCAGAAAATTCATGTAAAACTTTTGAATATAGTATTCACGATAAAACATACAAGATTTTAGTTAGTAATATTATTAAATTAATGAATATGGATAAGGAACAATTTTTAACTTTTTGCAAAAAAAATTTAGAGTTTGTTCATGGAGTTTTATTGTTTTTTGACAAAATGAAGATTTTTAATGCTTATGATATGCCTCAGATTTATTACAATAGAGTTAATGATTTAAAATTTTGGGATGTTTATAATATAGATTATTTAAATGATTTTAATAATATAAATA
>JAZRRD010000004.1:0-12781 GCA_045650425.1 Bacilli bacterium
AATATATCAATCAAAATTTAAATTTTAATAAAATTGACAATATAAAAAGTTGCCTTAGCAACTTAATTATAATAACTATTTATATCTTCAATTAAATTTTCATTAAACTTATTATTTCTGATCATATCTATCTCAAAACGATATGGAGGATAATCCCTATTTTTATCTTCTAAAGTTTTACCTACATAAGGGGTTTCTAATATTTTAGGAATATCTTTAATTCGTTCATTATAAATAATATTTATCATATTATCAAAACCAATAGTTCCATATCCTAAATTAGCATGTCTATCTTTATGTGTATCAATATCATTCTTACTATCATTTATATGAATACATTTTATTTTATCAAGGCCAATCAATTCATCAAATTCATCTAAATACAAATCAAAATTACTCATATTATAACCAGCATCATTTAAATGACATGTATCAAGACATACAGCAATTTTATCTTTCAAATTAACATTATCTATCATATATTTAATTTCTTCCAAAGAACGACCAAGTTCATTTCCTTTACCAGCCATAGTCTCAAGTAAAATCGTACATTCATCTTCCGGATTAATAATTATATTTAATGCATCAATTATATTTTGTAATCCTTCCTCACGAGAAATACCTACTGCACTACCAGGATGAACAACAATATATTTTATCCCCATTTCTTCACATCTATTAATTTCATTCTTTAAAAAGTTTATACTAAAATCCCATTTAGATGCATCACTTCTATTTGCCAAATTAACTATGTAAGGAGCATGACAAACAACGTTATTAATATCTATATTATTATCTTTCATAAGATTTATTGCATCCATAGTTAATTTCATATCAACTGGTTTTCTTAAAGTGTTTTGTGGAGCACCAGTATAAAACATAAAAGTATTTGCATTATAACCGATCGCTTCCTTAACACTACCAAGAAGCTGATCTTTTCCAAACGAAACGTGACTACCTAATATCATATTACCACCTAAGGAAATTATAATATTTTATTAAAAAAAAGACAACCATTAAGGTCAACG
Source organism: Bacilli bacterium (assembly GCA_045650425.1). Classification (GTDB taxonomy): domain Bacteria; phylum Bacillota_I; class Bacilli_A; order RF39; family UBA660; genus RGIG1752. The sequence continues at coordinate 1,029 of JAZRRD010000004.1, forward strand.
TATAAAATTATTTTTTTTAAACAAACAAAAAACATCTAATGATGTTTTTAACTTTGTCCACCGTTGACTGTAGTTGTTCCAGAACAATCTTTAGCTGCTGCTGTTGTATCTGCCATAATATTATCTTCTGACAAATCTGCAGTACTTCCAGCAAATCTATAAGTACCATTACTCATATACGCAGAATATTCAGCAGTATTATCAGCATTTATTTTTATTTTTATACTTCCTATATAATTTGGATCAGCTTTTTTTATATAATTATTTTTTATACTATCTATATCTATACAACATTCAGTAACTCCGCCAGTTGATGTACAACCTGTTACAGCACTTCCTTTTATAGACTCAGCTTGATAATACGCTTCTGCACCCTTAACAAAAGTTTCAATTTCAGTTAAAAATGCACCTTTTCTAGCTTTTGACATTTGTGGAATTACTGCATTCATAGCTACTAAGATAATTACAGCTAATATTACAATAACAGCAAGTAATTCTACTAAAGTAAATCCTTTTTTATTCATTTTTTTCATTTTTCATATCTTCCCTTCATTATAATTCCATTATAATATAGAGATTCTTTAAAATCAATGAATATTTTCATAGGTTTACTTTAAATTATCAAGTACTGCTGTAATTAAATCAATATTATCAATCGCATCGCTTATCTTATCTGTTGCTCTAAGCCTATATTTAGTTTTCATTTCTGCGACAAATCTCTTATAATTATTTGGATCTCTATTTAAATCTTTTATCCAATATGAATTTAATTTTAATAACTCATACATTTTTTTATCATTTTTTATTTTCATTATTAAATCAAGATGCATATTTAATCCTCAAAAAACTTATTTAAAGGACGAGGAGTTGATGGACCTTTTGGCGGAGTTACGTTACCTTTATTTAAAGCTAAATCTTGTACTACCCCGATTGCTTTTTGGGCAGTATTAATATGTTTTTGAATTGAATCTACATCAATATTTTTAAACATTTCTGTTATAGTTTTTATTCCACTACTTAGATTTGGGTTGCTAGCTCTAGTATAGCTTTCCCAAGCTTTTTCATCTTTACCATAAATATCATATATTTCATAATACTTTTGCCAAGTCATTGTACCATCTTCGATATGACGAATTAGTTCTGGTTTTGTTTTTACAAATTCTTTAAACTCGTCTTTTTTAGACATAAAAAATCACCTATTAAATTTTATTTTTTAATAAGTGATTTAATGATATTAAATTTTAAATCCATCAATAAAATCATCTAATGTCATTTCTTTATATTGAGGTTCTTTTTCTTCTTTCTTATCTTCTACTTTTTCCTTTTCAGAATTTCGCTTTAAGTACGATTCTAATTCTACTTTTAAAAGCGTTGCTTCAATATTATGTTTACATAAAGCACTTCCAGTTGAAGCTAAATCCATAATAGAAATGTCACTATTTTTATAATCTTTAAGTTCATTATCTGATTTTATACTAATTATATCTTTAGAATTACTAACTAAAGCATTTATTACTTGGTACGTTACTGTCTTAGTTTTTTTAATAATTAAACTGCCTTTCTTAGCACGAGACATATTTTCTAAATCACTAATTTTTACCCTTTTGGCAGTCTTTTTATCAGTGAATATATTTACATACTCTTGATTGTCATAAGAAAGTCCTGCTACTAAACTATCATCTTTTAAGTTTATTCCCTTTACACCACTTGCTTTTGGCCCAACAACTGGAATTTCTTCAGAATTGATATTCAAGTAATATCCATTTTGCGAAATAAATAAAGATTTCCCTTGATCTTTTACAACACTCACTAATCTATCATCATCTTTAAGTTTCATAACAGTCATTGGTTTTGAACATCTTTGCACTTCTAAGTCTTTAAATAAACAACGTTTTACTGAACCATTTTGAGTAAATAATGTAATGATATCATTATTATTTTCAAAAATCATACTACCAATTATTTGTTCATTTGGACTAGTCATTACAACATTACTTACGTGTTTTCCTAATTCTTTCCACTTACATTCAGGTATTTTATGAACTGGAATATATAAATAATTTCCTGAATCAGTAAATAAAATTAAGTTATTTAATGTATTTACCTCATATAATCCTGTAATAAAATCACCTGGTTTTAAAACGGTTTCTTCCTCTTTGCTTGCAGCATAACTTTTTGACGATACACGCTTTACATATCCTTCATTTGTTACAACTACCACAACATTTTCCTTTGGAATTAAATCTGTTGTATCAATTTTTATTTCCGTAATTTCTGCTTTTACTTCTGTTTTTCTTGGTGTTGCATATTCATCTCTTATTTTCTTAAGTTCATGCTTCATAACACCTTTTAATTTTTCTTCATCTGCTAAAATTGCTTCTAAAGTAGCAATATATTTAAGCAGATCAGATTGTTCATTTTCTAAAGCTACCACATCCGTATTAGTTAAACGATATAATTGCAATATAACAATTGCTTCAGCTTGTTCTTCTGAAAAACCAAACTCACTTACTAAATTAGCACGAGCATCAGCTTTGTTTTTACTAGCTCTAATTACTTTAATAACTTGGTCTAATATTGAAATCAATTTTAAGAACCCTTCAACTATATGTAATCTTTTCTTAAATGTTGCTAAATCAAATTCACTACGTTTAGTAATAACTTCTTTTTGATGAGCTATATAAGCATCTAAGATTGGCAAAATACCTAAAGTCATCGGACGACGATTTACAATTGATACCATATTATAGTTATATGTAGTTTGCATATCAGTATTTTTCATTAAATAGTTAACAATTAAATCTGTGTTAGCTCCGGCTTTTAAATCGATTACAACTCGAAGTCCTTCACGGTCAGATTCGTCTCTTACTTCAGCAATACCTTCGATTTTCTTTTCAATTCTAATGGCATCCATTTTATTTACCATTACAGCTTTATTTACATCAAATGGTATTTCATCAATAATTATTTGAGTTTTACCTTTATTTTTTTCGACACGATACTTAGAGCGAACGACTACTTTTCCTTTTCCTGTTGAAAAAGCATCTTTTATTCCATTAATGCCTTCAACTATACCGCCAGTTGGAAAGTCAGGTCCTTTAACAATATCTAAGATAGTATCCAGATGACAATTTGGTGAATCAATTCTTTTTATTGTAGCGTTTATTATTTCTCCTAGATTATGCGGAGGAATATTAGTTGCATATCCTGCGCTAATTCCATTTGAACCATTTACTAGAAGGTTTGGAAACTTAGCTGGTAAAACAGTAGGTTCCATAAAACGATCGTCAAAATTTGGAGCCCATGCCACTGTATTTTTTTCTAAATCTTTTAATAATTCATTACTAATCTTTGCCAGTCTTGCTTCTGTATAACGATATGCCGCAGGATCATCTCCATCCATAGACCCATTATTACCATGCATATCTACTAGGATATTATTTTGTTTCCACCACTGAGACATACGCACCATTGCATCATACACAGATGAATCTCCGTGTGGATGAAACTTACCTAGAACATCTCCGACAGTTGCGGCACATTTAATATATGATTTATCAGACGTATTATGATTTAAATACATATCATATAAAATTCTTCTTTGAACCGGTTTTAATCCATCTCTTACATCCGGGATTGCTCTATCCAAAATAATCTCTTTAGCATATTTACTAAAACGATCAGACATAATTTCTTCTAAAGTATATTCTTGTATTCTTTTAATAATTTCTTCCATTATGTCAAACTCCTTACTATTTAATTTTTTGTCTTTAAACTTTTTTTATTCTCTTCATAATTATATAAATTTATAACTTCTTTATTTGAAAGTCCAAATCTCTTTATAAATGATTTTTGATTACAAAAGAGTACAGCAAAATATTCGTTGTTGATTAAAATTCCTTTACTCTTACAAAACTCATATCTTGCATAACTTAAGTTAACACTTTGCATTAACTTTTTTGTGTCATTTACTATGAAATCAGAAATATTTATACTCTTATAAAATTCTATTTTTTCTTTTATATTTTCTATAGATAAACTATATAAACTTGGTAAAGATTTTGTCATTTTGACTGCTTCTTCTCTGATATAGCCTAGAGATATTAAATCTTCGATTTTTTGTTTCAATGTTTCTACAGAATAGCCATATAAAGATGGTAATGTTTTGGTCATTTTGATTACTTCTTCTCTGGTATAACCAAGTGACATTAAATCTTCGATTTTTTGTTTCAAATTTTCTATAGAATAACTATATAAACTTGGTAAAGATTTTGCCATTTTGACTACCTCTTCTCTGGTATAGCCTAGTGATATTAAATCTTCGATTTTTTGTTTTATATTATCTATAGATAAACTATATAAAGCTGGTAATGTTTTAGTCATCTTGATTACTTCTTCTCTGGTATAACCAAGTGACACTAAATCTTCGATTTTTTGTTCCAAGGTTTCTATAGATATACTATACAAAGATGGAAATGTCTTGGTCATCTTGATTACATCTGTTTTAGTATATCCCAGTGACATCAAAACTTCTAGTTTTTGTTTTATATTTTCTTTAGATAAACTATATAAAGCTGGTAATGTTTTAGTAATCTTGATTACATCTGTTTTAGTATATCCAAACAACATTAGATCTTCGATTTTTTGTTTCAATGTTTCTATAGATAAACCGTATAAACTTGGTAATGTCTTTGTCATCTTATGTATTTCTTCTTTAGTATAGCCTAGTGACATTAAATATTCAATTTTTTGCTTCAAGTTTTCTATAGAATAACTATATAAAGCTGGCAATGTTTTGGCCATCTTGATCACTTCTTCTTGTGTATATCCAAGTGACATTAAATCTTCAATTTTTTGTTTCAAAATTTCTACAGAATAACCATATAAACTTGGTAAAGATTTTGTCATCTTGTGTATTTCTTCTCTTGTATATCCAAGCTCCAAAAAAAACTCAAAATTTCTTTTTACATTATTTAATACAGTTTTTTCCTTTAATTGTTTTAAAGCATAACTATTTATTATTATGTCTATTTCATTGTCATTATAATCCAAGCTTAACATGTATTCTTTTAACATTTGATTACCTCCAAATTTTATATTTCATCTATTAAATACGGAGTACTCTCTAATTCATCTATAATATCATCAATGGTTTTCCCCATTTTTATTTCTTGTTTTATATATTCATCTATTTCAAACGCATCTTTATTCAAAAGATATGGATATGAATCAAAGACTATATTCAAACAAGAAATATTTAAACTCATTAATTTTCTTACCAATTCTATAATATCACCATTTGTTCTATCTAAATACATTGGGTTACTTATGATGATATTTCTTATTTGCTTTTCTGTACATTCTAATTTTTGCAACAAATATACTTTTTCTTCGATCTCTTTACTAGACATATCTTTTATATTAGGACACAATTCTAACATTGCATTAATGTCGCTATCGCCCATTCCTAAATTATAAAGTATTTCCATTTTTCTTTTCCTCCATATATATTTCATAATTATATAATTCAATTACTTCTTCATTAGTTATTCCGAATCTTTTTATAAAAGATTTCTGACCCATAAAAAGCATTCTATAATTTTCGTCATTAATAATAATTCCTTTGTTTTTATAAAACTCATACCTTGCATAACTTAAATCAACGCTTTGCATTAATTGTTTTGTATCATTAACTATAAAATCAGTGAGATTTATATTTCGATAGTATTCTATCTTTTCTTTTATATTTTCTATAGATAAACTATATAAACTTGGTAAAGATTTTGTCATTTTGACTGCTTCTTCTCTGATATAGCCTAGAGATATTATATCTTCAATTTTTTGTTTCAATGTTTCTACAGAATAACCATATAAAGCTGGTAATGTTTTGGTCATTTTGATTACTTCTTCTCTGGTATAACCAAGTGACATTAAATCTTCGATTTTTTGTTTCAATGTTTCTACAGAATAACCATATAAAGCTGGCAATATTTTCGTCATTTTAATTACTTCTTCTTTTGTATAGCCTAGCGATATTATATCTTCTATTTTTTGTTTTATATTTTCTATTGAATAACTATATAAACTTGGTAAAGATTTTGTCATTTTGACTACCTCTTCTCTGGTATAGCCTAGTGATATTAAATCTTCGATTTTTTGTTTTATATTATCTATAAATAAACTATATAAAGCTGGTAATGTTTTAGTCATCTTGATTACTTCTTCTCTGGTATAACCAAGTGACACTAAATCTTCGATTTTTTGTTCTAAGGTTTCTATAGATATACTATACAAAGATGGAAATGTCTTGGTCATCTTGATTACTTCTTCTTTCGTATAGCCTAGCGATATTATATATTCAATTTTTTGCTTTATATTTTCAATAGATAAACCGTATAAACTTGGTAATGTTTTTGTCATCTTATGTATTTCTGCTTTAGTATAGCCTAGTGACATTATATCTTCTGTTTTTTGTTTTATATTTTCAATAGATAAACTATATAAAGCTGGAAATAATTTTGTCATCCTAATTATTTCTTCTTTTGTATAACCAAAAGATTTAAAAAACTCAAAATTTCTTTTTACATTATTTAATACAGTTTTTTCTTTTAATTGTTTTAAAGCATAATTATTTATTATTATGTCTATTTCATTGTCATTATAATCTAAGCTTAACATATATTCTTTTAACATATATGTCACCTTCTTAACTATTTTGAATTTGGAAATTATCTTCCAATGAGAATTCTACATTTTCATTGATCCATTCTTTTCTAGGTTCAACTTTATCTCCCATTAAAACGCTTACTCTTTTATCAGCCAAAGCAGCGTCATTAATATTAACTCTAATTAATGTTCTAGTATCTGGATTCATTGTTGTTTCCCAAAGTTGATCTCCATTCATTTCTCCAAGTCCTTTATATCTTTGAATAGTACATTTACCAGAATTTTGTCTTTTTATTTCTTCTAATTCTTCATCGCTATAAGCATAGAAATGCTTCTTACCATAATCCAGTTTATATAATGGAGGAATTGCAATAAATAATTTTCCTGCTTCTAAAAGTCCTCTCATATAGCGATAAAAGAATGTTAAAAGTAGTATTTGAATATGTGAACCATCAACATCAGCATCGGTCATAATAATTACTTTATCGTAATTAGAATCTTCCGCAATAAAATCAGAGCCTACTCCAGCACCAATTGTATGAATCATTGTATTAATTTCTTCATTTTTTATAATGTCATCCATTGATGCTTTCATTGTATTTAATACTTTTCCACGCAAAGGTAAAATAGCTTGAAATTTACGATCTCTTCCGCCTTTTGCTGAACCTCCGGCAGAATTACCTTCTACTAAGAAAAGTTCATTTATTTTAGGATTTTTTCCTTGAGCAGGTGATAATTTACCTGAAAGATTTTTTTCTAATTTATTTTTAGCTTTTCCATTTCTGGCTTCTTCTCTTGCTTTTCTGGCAGCTTCACGCGCAAATTTACTTCTTTGCGCTTTTTCAATTATAGCTAAAGCTGTTTCTTTATTTTCTTCTAAGAAGAATTTTAAATTATCATAAACTATTGTTTCTACGGCATTTCTAGCTTCCGGAGTACCTAATTTACCTTTTGTTTGACCTTCAAATTGTAATATTTTTTCTGGTATTTTTAAATTAATAATCGCAGTCAGTCCTTCACGAACATCGCTTCCATCAAAATTCCCATCTTTAGATTTTAACAAATTATTACTTTTTGCATAATCATTAAAAGCTTTGGTAATTCCTGTTTTAAACCCAACTTCATGAGAACCACCATCACCAGTTTTAACATTATTTACAAAAGATAATATTGATTCATTATAACTATCTGTATATTGCATAGCAATATCTACTTCGATATCATGTTTACACCCTTCAAAATTTATAACATTATGCAATGTTTTCTTTTCTTCATTGATATACTCAACAAAATCCATTAAACCATTTTCATAATGATATATAGCACTTTTAGCATCTTCTTCATCTACAACTTCAACTGTTAATCCCTTTAGAAGAAATGCGCTTTCTTGCATTCTTTCACAAATAGTTGTAAAAGAAAAATTCGTAGTTGAAAAGATTTCTGGATCTGGCATAAACGTAACTGTGGTACCAGTTTTATTTGTTTTGCCAATAGTTTTTAATGGGGTTTCTACTTTTCCTCCATTATGAAAACGAATATTAGATATCTTACCTTCTTTATAAATAGTAACATCCATCCATTTACTTAACGCGTTAACTACAGATGCACCTACTCCATGAAGACCTCCGGATACTTTATATCCGCCTTCCTCAAATTTGCCACCGGCATGTAAAATAGTATAAATTACTTCTGGGGTACTTTTACCACTTTCATGCATACCAATAGGTACACCACGCCCTGAATCCACTACAGAAATAGAATTATCTTTATTAATAATTATTTTTATCTTATCTCCATAACCATTTATAACTTCATCAATTGCATTATCTACAATTTCCCATACTAAATGATGAAGCCCTCTTTTATCGGTTGACCCAATATACATACCAGGCCTTTTACGAACAGCTTCTAAACCTTCTAAAATTTTTATTGATGTTTCATCGTATTTTGCCATACTATCACCTACGTCATTATAGCACGGAAAAATCAAGTTGTAAAATTTTAAACGTCAATTTTTGTAAAGAAAAAGTAACTGTTTATCAGTCACTTAAATAGCATTTGGATCATATGTTACTTTTACAGATGTATTCCAAAACGTTTCTAAAGTCATACCAGTTGAATCAGGACGTTTTATAATCAAATTCATACCAGGGTTGTTTGAAAATGCATAAGCGTTTATTTTGATAACAGAATAAGGTAATACCAATCTTTTTATGTTATTATTCATAAAAGCTCTTTGACCAATCGTAGTTAAATTACCATCATCAGGTAGGATTACATTTTCTAATTTGTTATATGCGAATGAATAATTTTGAAGCACAGTCAAACCTTTACCAACCATTACATCTTTTAAATTGTTATTTTGAAAAGCATAAGTTGCTAAATTTAAGATATTATCCGGAATTATTACATGTTCTAAAGAATTGTTTTCAAACGCATGACTATCAATTTTAGTTAAAGTTTTTGGAAACATAACAAATGATAAGTTACCTTTTGTTTCAGTATTTTCAAAAGCCTGACTTCCAATTTTAGATAAACCATCTTTAAAAATAATTTTTGTTAAATCAGGATTTTTATTAATACTATTCGGTTGAATTTCAGTAACACTTCTAGGAATTTCTAAACTTGTTAACCCTTTATTCTCAAAAGAAGATATAGCAATTTGAAATTCCTTTATTACCCGATCGTTATTTTTATCATAAAATTGATATGGTATTACAACATCTGTTCCACCACAATCAGGATAATAATTTATTATCATATCCATTGAATAATTAAAAGCAAAACATTCTGTTGGAGTATAATATTTTTCTATTTCTTGACCTCCGACTATATTTACTTTAGATAAAAAAGTTTTATTTTGCTCATCATTTGGCGCAGATTCATCTACCCAAATTCTAAGTACATGAGAGTTAGTAGCATTTCCTAAAACTGTGTCATATGCTAAAGTATGTTTTTCTCTAACATTTAGGTCCGTATTTTCTAACAATTCTAATTCGGAAAGTTTACTTTTTACTCCATAATCAAGCAATGTTGCAATATACAGATTATTCATAAATTCTGCATCTTCTTCATATAAGCTATCTAATTCTATTCGATAATCCATTGGTTTACTACATTTATTTGTCACAGTAAAGCTATAACCTTGAAGTCTAGTCCCAGAAAAATCATCAATAGGAAAAGCATTTTCTAAAGTTATAGCTTCACTTGTATCTTTCATTTCAAAATTTAAACATCCACCAATAATTTTGTTAGAACCAGTTTGTTCCTCGGTAATTGTCCATAAAGCATATGTGCCAGACAAAACTAAAGATAATAACAATAAAATACCAACAAACAAAGCAGCAAATAAATATGTTTTATTCTTAAATTTTATATTCATTTAATCACTCTCTATTTTCTATAATAATTTTACAATTATTATAGAGATTAGTCAATTACATCAAAAAAAGAATAGTATTTTTATATACCATTCTTATTTTAATGTATAACTTTCTCCTTCAATTGATGTAAAATCTGGTGTTATTACAGACTTATCTGTTTCTGAAGATGCAGATTTTTTAATTGGCATCTCAATGTGTTTAGGTAATTCAATATTTGGTTTTGTGAAATTAGGTTTATTATCTACCGCTTTTAATTTATAAAAATCAAATGCAGGAGTTTCCTCTACTTTCACCGCTTCTTCTATTATAGGAGCAGAAACATTTATGTTTTCTTTTTCTTCTACTTTGATAACAGGTTCAACATTTTGAACTGGTTCATTATTAATTACTACCGATTCTTCCTTAATTGGTTCTTCAATCATAGGTTTTACAGGTTCTACAAATACAGAGCTAAAAACTGGTCTTGGAGCACTTTTTTGAATTTCTTTCATCGGTGTAATTTCTACATTAGCTTCCTTAAGTTTTAATTCAGCAGTTTTATCTTCATTCTTATTTATACTTAATTTTTCTAAATCTTCAATTTCTTGAGCCAATGAACTAGCTAATTCTGTAAAGTTATATTTTAATTCTGGAGTTTTATCCATAGATTCTTCAACTGTTGGCATAATTTCTTCAACAGTAATTGGAGCTACAACTTCTTCATCATATGAATTAACCGATTCTACTTCATTAAATGGATTAAAAGAATTTAAAGGTTCTGTTTCAATTGGTTCTAACACTGGTTCTTCAACTACATTTGATACTTCTTCAGTTATTTCAGTAACTGGTTCTTGAGTTTCAACAAACGCACTTAAAGAATCAAATGGATTAATTTCACCCACTTCATAAGGAACTTCATTAACAACTTCTTCTAAAACAGGTGTAACAACAGGCTCAACTACCATAGGTTCACTTGGTGTCACTTCAAGAGCCACTTCTGTATCTTCCTCTTTAAAAGCATTAGCGTTAGCCAGTTCTAATCTTCTTGTTTCTTCTAACTTTCTTTCTTTCTCATCTTTTTTGCCAAAAAACAAAATTATAAAAAATATAATAATTAATACCGCAATTACCCCAAAAAGTATTGGTCCAAAATATTCATATCTAAATAACGTATCTAAAAAGTCCATCATATACATCCCTCTTATTCTACTCTTACAGAATACCATAAATATATGTAAATCGCAACAAAAAAACTCTCTTTACAGAAAGCCTTTACATATATCTAGTCATTTGTTTCATTACTTGATTAACTTGTTTTTGACTTGGTTTTCTACCCATGCTAGTCATCATTACTTCAATCATTTTTTCATTAATCGGAGGATTTTTCTTCATATATTTTTTAGTTAAAGTACGTGAAATTAAAAATCCAGCTACTAATCCTATAACTAAACCAACAAGTAACGCTATAATTTGTCCTAACATTTTATCACTCCTTAAATTTATTTTACTAAATATTTACCGAATAAACAAGCTTATTTACATATCAACAACTCATCAACCCAAAAATAATCTTTATTTTCAAAATCACAAGCCAATAAATTTTTATTTTTATTTAAAGATTTTAAAAATATTGGTATTATCGCATTACTTTCTAAAATAAGATATGAATTATTAATTGTTAACTTAGTTTCTTCTGGTCGGTATTTATTATAAAAAATATGTTTA
>JAZRRD010000005.1:0-18651 GCA_045650425.1 Bacilli bacterium
GCTATTACTGCAACTATTGCTATTGACAAGATTATTATTTTTTTCTTCTTTTCTTTCACTATATATTACCTCTTTCCTACCTTGTTATATATAGCATACCCCCCCCCGACCTTTTGTCAAAAAAAATCGACCAACGGTCGACTTGTTTTTGTAAACTTTACACTAGTTTATAAAACTATTGCTATTAAATTATTTGAGCCTTTATTAACTATCTTAGTTACTGTATTAGATAATTTATATCTAGTGTTTTCTGGCATTAATGAAAGTTTAGCTTGAATTCCTTCTTTAACAATTTCCTCTAAGCTTCGACCAAAAATTTCACTTTTCCATATACTATCCGGATCTGTCTCATAATCTTTCATTAAGTAATTAATTAATTCTTTACTTTGGATTTCACTTCCTATGATTGGTTCAAAGGTGCTTTGAACTTCTACTTTCATCATATGAATTGATGACGCTACAGCTTTCAATTTAACTCCATATCTACTTCCTTGTTTGACTATTTCCGGAGTTTCTAATTTCATATCTTTAATTCCTGGATATACTATTCCATATCCTGTATTTTTAGCCATTTTCAAAGCATTTTTTATACTTTCTAATTCAATAGCATTTTCCTTATAATTAGCAAATATTTTTAGAAGTCCTGCTTTTGTTGTAGATGATTCTCCAACATAACTCTTTAAAGTTTCTTCGTATAAAGCATCGCTACTTTCAAGATTTAAAGTAACTACTCCAGTTGAAGCATCTAATTCACTAATATAAGCTTTTTCTATATATTCACTATTTTCATAATGAGCAATAATATTTTCTACATCTTTAACTTTCTCAATACTAATTGTACTTTCTTTAATTTTTTCGAGATAATGTTTCTTTATTTCGTTATCTTTAGGAAGTACGTGAATCCATTCAGGCATATTTACTTTAATATCAATAACAGGGAATTCATATAAAGCTTGTTTTAAAATATTTACAATCTCTACTTCATTCATATTTTCAACACTAATAGGCATAACAGGAACATTATATGAATTTCTTAAAGTTTCAGCAAGCTCAATGGTTTTAGTATTAGTTGGATGAATTGTATTTAAAACTACGATAAATGGTTTTCCTATTTCCTTTAATTCTGAAATAACTTTCTCTTCAGCTTCTAGATAATTATCTCTTTTTATTTCACCAAAAGATCCATCTGTAGTAACTACTATACCAATTGTAGCATGATCTTTAATAACTTTTTCCGTTCCTATTTCTGCTGCTTCTACAAAAGGAACAGGTTCTTCAAACCATGGAGTTTTTACCATTCTAGGATTTCCATCTTCATCTTCATAACCATTTGATCCGGGTATAACATACCCTACACAATCAACAAGTTTGATGTTAGTTTCAAATTCTTCAACTTTAATACTAGCCCCATTAGATGGAACAAATTTTGGCTCAGTAGTCATAATAGTTTTTCCTTGAGCACTTTGAGGAATTTCATCTAAACATTTCTTTTTATCATATTCATTTTCAATGTTTGGTACGACTATATTTTCAATAAACCTTTTAATAAAAGTGCTTTTACCAGTTCTAACCGCTCCGACTACTCCTAAATAAATTTCTCCATTTCCACGTTTAGATATTGATTCAATTATATCATTCTTTTCCATTTTACCATCTCCATTTTTCTAATAAACTCTATGACAAAATATTTTTTATATTCCAAAAATATTTATCTAATTATCAGAAGCACTAACATGAAATAAAAAGGAAAAATCGACCAATCAGTCGACTAAAATTTGTAAACATTATATTTTTCTTTTCTTAAAAATAAGAATATATAATAAAATTATTATCATAAAACAGCTAGCACCTATTAGATATGGAGTATAAAAAGGAATAGTGTTCCCCATAACCTCTAGATTAGAATCTAACGTTATATCATTTAAAACAGTACTGGTACGTTCTTTATTTACAATTAAAGTAATATAATCAACTTCTCCAGAAGCATCTGTATAAGCTATTATTACTTTATTTTTCCCTTCCTTTAAATCTACATTTCCATAAACATTGATATTTTCATTTTCATTAATGTTATATGTTAATTCCAGCTCATTAACATCATTAGAAACACTGACAGTATAAATATTATTATATTTATCATATTTGGGTGATAATTCTCCATTTAATATTTCTAATGATTCCATTATATCAATCCTTTAAACTAATTTAATTAATATTTCATTCATTATATATAGTTTGTCAGGATTAATAAAAATATACCTTTTTTTATATTTTAATTCTTTATTTTTAATTAATTCTTGAATTGGATATTCTTTAAAAATATCAGTTTCAAATTTTTTATTAAATGCATCAACATTTATTCCATTTATTTTTCTAAGCCCTAACATAATTTCGTTATCCATATCATTTTTCTTTGATAAGAACTCCGCATTAGAACGATATTCTCCTTTGATATATTTAAAGAAATTTTTAGTATTATCATATCTTATTTTTTCAAGAAAACCGCTAGCCCCAAGACCAAATCCATAATATTCTTCATTATTCCAATAAGTTAAATTATGTTTACTTTGTTTTTCTTTTTTAGCAAAATTACTTATTTCATATTGCTTATAACCATTAACTTCTAAAACATCCATAATATAATCATACATATCATATTCTAAATCTTCTGGAACAGATTTCACATCATTAATACCTACTACTGTATGATCTTCAACTATTAAGCTATATGTACTAATGTGGTCTGGTTTTAGTTTCAATATTTCCTTTATATCTTTTTTTAAGTCTGTTATTGTTTCACCAGGAATTGCATAAATTAGATCTAAACTAATATTATCGAATTTATATTTACGACATAAATCCATTTTTTCTTTAGCATCTTTAAAATCTGCCTCTCGTTTCATGAATTCTAATTTCTTTTTATTAAAAGATTCAATTCCAATACTTAAACGATTGACATTATTTTTATGAAGAATATTTAAAAGTTGAACTGTAATATCATTGAGATTACATTCAAATGTTATCTCACAGTCACTACTTTTCTTCAAAATGCTTAAAATTTTAAATAATACTTCTAATTGATTAGGTTTAAGACTAGAAGGAGTACCTCCACCAATATAAATTGTTTTTAATTCTTCCCCATTATAATACTCTTTAATTTCTTTATATAAAGCTTTTAAATAATCATTAACCCAATCGTTAACATATAACATTTTACAAAAGTCACAATAAGAACAAATACTTTTGCAAAAAGGAATATGAATATAGGCCCCTTTGGCCATAAATACCACCTACTTCTTATTTTTTGTTGAATGAGCATTTTCATTACTGTGTCGTTTAAATGTTAGTTCAACATTTTTTAGCATTTCCTCGCTAACTAACTGTGGAGATATTTGATGAATCATTGGTAATCTTTTAGTTAAATCTCTATAAATTATAAATTCATTTGTATTTAATTCTTCTGCTATTTCTATTACCATTTTATCCTGATTTACTAAGAGATCATAAGCTAAAAGAACTCTTTCGCTTACCTTTTCATCTTCAATAGTTTCAGGTTGATTTTGTACAAGTTTTTCTTGTACATCATAATATAAACTTAAACTATAAACTTTTAATCTAACATCAAAATTTCTTTTTACTGTAACATGAGATTGACCCGTAAGAGCAGCTATTTCTCTTAAAGACTTACCCCCCCCCCAGATATAGTTTTGCTTGCAAAAGGACAAGTTCTTCTATTTGTTGTTCATTCATATTATTCATCTTTTAATACCTCTAGGAATGCTTCTTGTGGTACCTCAACACTACCAACCATCTTCATTCTCTTTTTACCTTCTTTTTGTTTTTCAAGTAATTTTCTTTTACGAGTTATATCTCCACCATAACATTTAGCTAAAACATTTTTACGCATCGCACTAATATTTTCTCTAGCAATAACTTTACTTCCAATACTTGCTTGAATAGGAACCTGAAACATTTGTCTTGGAATAATTTTCTTTAATTTTTCTGTAATTGCTCTTCCTCTATTATAAGCAAAATCTTTATGTACAATAACACTTAAGGCATCTACAATTTCTCCGTTTAATAAAACATCCATTTTTACTAAATCACTAGTTTTATATCCGCATATTTCATAATCGAAAGAAGCATATCCTTTTGTATAACTTTTTAACTTATCAAAAAAATCATAAACTATTTCTGATAAAGGAATCTCATAATGAATGTTTACTCTCGTTTGATCAATATATTCTATTGATTTATAAATTCCTCTTTTATTTTGACAAAGTTCCATAATTGAACCGATATATTCACTTGGTACAATAATATTTGTATAAATATATGGTTCTTTGACTTCTTTAATGTAAGTTCTATCTGGCATTTTATTTGGTGAATCAATTAATACCATATTTCCATCAGTTAAATACACTTCGTATATAACACTTGGACTTGTTGCAATTATATCTATACCGAATTCTCTATCTATACGAGACATAATAATTTCCATGTGTAATAATCCTAAAAATCCAGTTCTAAACCCAAACCCTAAAGCATCTGATGTTTCTGGTTCAAAAGTTAAAGCTGCATCATTTAATTTTAATTTATTTAAAGCTTCTTTTAATTCTTCAAAACGATTTGGTTCAACAGGAAATATACCAGAATATACCATTGGTTTCATTTTTTGATATCCTGCTAGAGACTCTTCTGCTGGATTACTATCTAAGGTAATAGTGTCACCAACAGCTACTTTAGAAATATCTTTAATACTTGCACATATCCAACCTACTTGACCGCATATAAGTTCATTTAGTTTAACTGACTTAGGAGTATTTACACCAAGTTCAATAACTTCAAAAGTAGATTTTGTTTCCATCATTCTGATTGTATCTTTAACTTTAATTTTTCCATCTACGATTTTAACTAATAAAATTACACCGCGATATGGATCGAAATAGCTATCAAAGACTAATGCCCTAGTTTTAGATTCGTTATTTATTTTTGGAGGTTCTACTCGTTCTATTACAGCTTTAATTAAATCTTCCACACCTTCGCCAGTTTTACCACTACATAAAATAATTTCTTCATCTTTAAATCCTAACACTGTTTTTAACTCTTCTTTTACTTTTGGAATATTAGCATTAGGTAAATCTATTTTATTTATAACAGGAATTATTTTTAAATCGTTATTCAAAGCCAAATATAAATTAGCTAGGGTTTGCGCTTCAATCCCTTGCGCAGCATCTACGACTAATACTGCACCTTCGCAAGCTGCTAAACTTCTGCTTACTTCATATGAAAAATCGACATGACCTGGAGTATCTATTAAATTTAAAATATATTCTTCATTATTATATTTATATTTTAATTCCACAGCATTTAACTTAATAGTAATCCCACGTTCTCTTTCTAAGTCCATGTTATCTAATAATTGTTCTTTCATTTCTCTTTCAGAAACAGCTCCGGTAATTTCTAAAATACGATCTGCTAAAGTACTTTTCCCATGATCTATATGAGCTATAATTGAAAAATTTCTAATATTTTGTTGTTTCATACTTAACACCTTTAATAATTATACAATAAATACCATAAAAAAACAAAGCTAAGATGTTTAATACCTTAGCTTAATCACAATATTAACAAAAATACTTTGTTCGCATTCTGAATAAATTATAAAGATTTATTTTTCTCCTTCTTCCAACATTGTGGTTATAAAAATTCCATATCCAGTCTTAGGATTATCAATTATAACATGAGTTACAGCACCAACTAACTTACCATTTTGGATTATCGGCGAACCACTCATGCCTTGTACTACTCCTCCTGTTTTATCTAGCAATTCTTTGTCTTTAATTTCAAATGTTATATTCTTTATCTGTGATGTTTCATTAATTTTAGTTATTTCAATTTCATATTCTTTTATTTCTTCGTTATTCAAAACGGTGTATATTTTAGCTTTTCCGATTTCAATTTCTGAAGGTTCTGCAACCTCTACTAATTCTTTTTCTGGAAAATTGACTTCATAAAATCCATATATTCCATAAGCTGTATTCTTGTTTATTGTTCCGTATAATGTATCAGGATAAAATTTTGCATTTTTACTTCCTGCGGTTCCATCAAAACTTTTAGTAATTGAAGTAATTTGATTTCGAAAAATATTACCAGTTTTTATTTCTACTAAACTTTTTGAAGAAGATTCAATTATTTCATGACCTAACGCGCCATATATTTTAGACTCTGGATCTATGTAACTTAATGTTCCAATTCCAGTTATTTTATCTTTTACATACAATCCAGTTTTATATACATTATCGTCGTATATTAAATTTAATTTAGTTTCTTTAATGTTATTATTTCTTTTATAACTTATTAAAACTTCTTCATTTATGCTTTTCTCTATTTCCTTAGTTAATTCATCAATAGTATTTACTTCAATATCATTAACTTTTAGAATATAGTCGCCTACTTTTAACTCACTTTTGTTTGTTTTACCTTTTATTTGATAAAAACCAATGACCATAATACCATCACTTTTAAGTTCTATACCTAAAGTTTCTCCACCAGGTATTACGTATTTTGAATAAGCCAATATTTCTAATGGCATTATAAATGCTGTTATTAAAAACACAAATATCTTCTTCATTTAAAATCACCTAATATTATTATGGCTAAATTATATTTTAATAAAAAAACAATATTTGGATATTGCCAAATATTGTTAATTTTCAACATTAAAATCTTTTAGTTCGCCTTGTTCAGTTAAGATTTTATTAACACTTTCTGTTGCTTTATTTATTTTATCACTACAAACTTTAGCTAAATTCATAGCTTCAGTATATTTTGTAATTGCATCATCTAATGGGGCTTCGCCACTTTCTAATTCTCTAACTAATTTTTCTAATTCATTTAAATTTTCTTCAAAACTTTTTTCTTCCATTATTTACCTTCTTTCTTTAAAACATTAATTACCTTAGCATTTATTAATTCTTCGTCTAATTCAATATTTATTTCTTCGTTTTCTTTTAAAATAGAGGCATCAGTAATAATATGATTATCATTTCTTACAATAGCATATCCTCTTTTTAATGTACTTATTGGATTTAATGTTTCTAAAGTATTTATTAAGTTGTGTAATCTAAAAGTGTTAGTATTAATAATACTTTTATAATAAATATTCAATTTTTCAATTGCATTATCTAATTTCTGTTCTTTTATTTCATATAAAGTTAAAGGATTTTTTAATACAAAAGAATTCTTTATATTTCTTAATCTTATAAAATTATTATTAACGTTATTTTTAATACTTTTATTAAGTCTAATAATATATTGATTTATTGTATTTTTTATTTCTAATACAGTTGGCACAGCCATTTCAGCCGCTCCAGTTGGAGTTGGAGCTCTTAAGTCTGCCACAAAATCTGCAATAGTAAAATCAATTTCATGACCTACAGCACTAATAGTTGGAATATTACATTCATATAATGATCTTGCTACAATTTCTTCATTAAATGCCCACAAATCTTCGATAGATCCTCCACCGCGACCTACTATCAAAACATCCAAATTATAATTTTCAGCGTTTTTGATTTGTCTAACGATATCTGGTGCAGCACTTTTACCTTGGACTAAGGCCGGAAACAAAATAGTTTCACACAACGGATATCTTCTTTTAATTGTACTTAATATATCTTTAATTGCTGCTCCAGTTGAAGCAGTTACAATTCCAATTCGTTTAGGATATTTAGGAATTGGTAATTTATGATTTTCATCAAATAATCCTTCTTTTTGTAGTTTTTCCTTTAGCTTTTCAAATTCAATATACAAATTTCCAATTCCATCTTGTTCCATTTTTTCTACATAAATTTGATAAGTACCCTGTGCAGGGTAACAAGATATTCTACCTTCAACTAAAACATTCATTCCGTCTTCAGGAGTAAATTTCAAAGAATAAGCATGCCCTTGAAACATTACTGCACTAAGTCTTGAGGTATCATCTTTTAACGTAAAATATAAATGGCCTCTAGTATGGTTTTTAAAATTAGATATTTCTCCTTTTAAATATACTTTTTGTAAAAAAGGTTCACTGTCAATTAAAGTTTTAACATAATTATTTAAATCGCTTATCTTAATATACTTATCTTCCATGTTTACCTCGATATTCACTTATAATAACTTTTAGGATTTCGTAGTTTGCTGTATATTTTTCTAATAAAACAATTGGAATTTCTAAATCGAAACTAGTTCTTTTTAAAACCATTTCAATTGCCTGTTTAAATAATTCTGGTGTTGCTTTATTAAATAATTCTATAAATTCTAAAACATCAATATCACTTGAATAGTTTAAAAACGCTTGTAAATGATTTGGAATGCTTTCATTTGTATATTCTGGCATAATTCCAAATGGAATACCATATATATCAGAAATCAAACAAGATTCATTATCAAACATTGGACACAGTTTGACAGAAGTGTCAATTTCCATCTCCCAATTACAAGGATGGTAATCAGCATCAAATAACAATAAACTTTTTAAAAAGTATCTTCTTTTTAATTCAGTAACTAATTTATATACAATCTCATTTCGATCATATCTAACCTTAAAATAATGAGATAAAGCCATCCATATATTTTCTAAATTATTCAAATAATACGCATTATAAAATCCCCTAAAATTTTCCTCCGAATTAATTAGTTCTAAATAATCTTTACCTTCACGCTTAAGATATTTATAATATTTAGATAAAATATCAAGCCCAGTCACATACTTATAACCTTTGCTAGCCTTTTTATAACTAGGAGATATTACATAATCTATACCATCAAATGTAGCCAAGTCATAATGAGCATTATCAAACCCTAATAATTTAGCAAACTCTTCAACCACTAATTCTGTTACAGGATAATTTGATTCTTTTACATAATATGTTATATTATCAACATTTAACATAAAATTAGTAAATCTATCGTTTTCATCTTTGCGGTTTTTGAACTGCATATTATTTTTAATCGTTCCATTAGCTACTAGTTCATGATAAGTTTTATGATTAAAATATGAATCTAAATCTAGTTTACCTTCAATTCTTTCCATCATTATTCCTTAATCTTATCAAGTACAGCATTTATTATTTTTCTTACAGCGTCATCACTATATACTTTTGCAAGTTCTAAAGCTTCATTAATACATACTAATGCTGGAGTATCTGTATATTTAAGTTCATAGATACCTATTCTTAATATAGTGGCACCAGTTTTATCTAATCGATTAATATCCCAATCTTTCATATACTTATTAGCTAGTTCATCGATATCATTTTGATGAGTTACTACGCCATATACAATATCTTTAACAAACTCATTATCTATTTCAAGATTATCTTTAATTAATTCATCTAAATCTGTTTTTAAACTAGTATTTTTCATTATTTCATTCTGATATAAAATAATCATACACTTTTCTCTTAATTCACTTCTACTTAAAGACATAATATCACCTCTCAACTTGAATAATTATATCATAAGCTTTAAAAAATTACATCTTTTTGATGTAATTTTAAAAAAATCTATGATACATATATTCCATCTGGATTATCATAATAGCTTCCTAAATTAACAGCTTTAGTTATATCTTGATTCCATTCAGGATGACAAGCTTTTGTACCAGGATTGCTATGATTTCCGCTACCATTTTTATACCAACTCTTTTTGTCAACAACAAATTCCACTATACAATGTCCATTATTATGCCCCCATTTAGTACAACCTCTATCACCTTGACTTTTAATATCACCAATTACCCCGTGAATTATGGTACCATCTTCTTGATAAAAATCTACGTAATCACCTACATTTCCATAAGTGGAAGTACAAGCAATAACATATCTATCGCCAACTTTAGCAAATCCCTCATCATCATAAGTTTCACCCACGGTTTTACGAAAACGATATTGATTAGAAGATGGCGAAGTAATCGTTGCCCATCCCATATAAGAATGTACGCTTCCTAATCCTTTAGGAATCTCTGTTGTTTTGACAGGATTAAGAGATGATCCTGCTAGTTCAATATTTTCTTTACTAACCCCTAACGCCCCTAAAACAACAGGAATAACATTTTCAAGGGTTTGTTCTGCATCTACTTTTGCTGTTTTCATAATAGCCATATCTATAAAATTAACCATATTATCCCTATCGGCTTCTAACACTGAAATAATATGTTTACCAGAGTTTTTAACAAATACTGAACTACCATTAACAGTACCATTTTTCATGAATAAAAACAAATCTTCAAAAAATTTATCACTTCTTTTACCTATCCAAGATTCATTGTCTAATAACGCAAAAAATCTTGTGTTTATATCTCTTAGAATATTTATAATTTCATTCATTTCTGTTTGAATTAATTTTTTTTCATTTTCAACTGCATCATAATCCATGCGTTGTGTCTCTTTAGCCACGTTTTAACACCTCCTAATATCTATCTAGTTTTTGATATCCTTTAATGTTTTTTTCTAGTTGTGAAATATAATCTACATACACATGCAATATTTTTTCTATTGAAGGTACCGTTTCATTTCTTATATGTTCATGAAAAGTTTTCTCGAACGCAGAGTTCCAACCACTATTAGAATTTGCTATCTTTTCTAAATTAGTTGCATGAAGACTTACATCATTTAATTTGGGTAATATCTCTTTAATAAAAACTTCTATATCATTATAATTTATTTTTACTTTTCCATCCATTTTAAATCACCTATCTTAATAAATTGCATCATCTATTTTTTCCATAAATCCTTTTATATTTTTTGCCCATGACTGGTCTGTTCCAGGGCAGTAATTTTTCGCAACAGAATCTACCGAAGACAAATTATATACAACACTTGCATCTTTTGACACAAGTCTATCACATGCAGTGATAATACCTTCTTCTATTGAAGAAAAAGTTTTAAAACCTCCATCACCTTTATAACCAAATATATTATTTTTATTATAAGCATAATTTGATGAACCATATCCAGATTCATGTAATGCTATAGCTAACACAAAATTTGGGTTAAGATCACGTTTTACCGCCTCATCATAAATTACACCCAAATAAGGTTTTATATTATCATTAAATCCTTCTTTGTAAGAATGAGTAGAACCATTTAAAACAGTATTAGAATTTCTTCCCCATAAATTATCTCCAACTCGTAGAAATTCTTCCTTCGAACAATAAACTTGTGTTGGTGAATAAACATTTTTATTTTCTACATCTTCAAAAATCTTAGGCGTTTGACTTGAATTATTATTATTTTTATTTACGCTTGAACCAACTAAATCATCACCCGAAGGAGTTGACCCACTACTAGGTTTAGGTGTAGAAGTTGGAGTATTCGAAGTGTTAGATTTTGAAGTAGTATTACCAGTATTTTCTGCTACGCTATTAACAGCTGCTGCACCAGGTATTACCAAAGATAATCCTACATTAATTAAACCAGGGTTGTTTCCAATAGCTTCTTTGTTTGCATTATATAGTTCTTGCCATGAAATGCCATGTTTTGCCGCTATCTTTGCTAAACTATCTCCAGGTTTAACAACATATTTTTGAGTCTCAGATGCAGGCGTAACACTCGCAGTTTCTTCTTTTTGTTCGGTGATTGTTTCACTAGAGGCATATGTTTTTTCTACATATACATTTTCTTTTTCTGCATTTTCAGCAGTAGAACCATTTTCATACGCTGTAATTTTATCAATATGTGATTCTATTTTTCCGATTATATTTTGGATTTTTATTTGTAATTTATCTATATTAGATATTAGTCTTTCTTTTGCGCTAGAAAAATAAACTGTCTTAGCTTTTTTATTTGCACTTGAACTTAAAACCATATTAACTGCAGGCGTATACATAACATTTGGTTCAGAAACAGGATAACTACCCGTAACTCTAACTGTATCTTCTACATTGATAGAATTTAATTCGGTTTTTACTAAATCTAATTCGCTTATAACCTTTTTTAATTCTCCAATTACTTCGTTATTTACTCTATTGATTTCTATATAATATTCAATTACCTCTCCCGAATTTCTTTCCGGAGAAGATACACTTAAGCGTACTATTTCCTTTAGTTTGTTTTGAACTTCGCGATAAACAGTGTCTACAATTTTACCTTGCCTATTATATTCATTTAAAGAGGTTTCTACTAGATAAGCAGGGAATTCCGGATCAGCAGCTCTTTTAGTTCTATTCATGTCATAAACATCTTCTGCTCTTACCCATGCTTCCAGCGCATTTTCTAAATTATTTCTTAATTTTACAGCTTCTTTAAAAATGTTCATTTGATCTATTATTGAATAAAGTGATAAATTTGTTCCTCTTCTCACATCTCTTGCCTTTAATAAATTTATATCATTTAAACAAACAGATGCACACTCACCCGTCCAAATAAAACCACTTTTTCCATTTTGCAGATAGTTCTTAGATTTTATTTTATAATTAGTAATATTTTCAATTTGAGTAATACATTTTTTTAAATCAGCCATAAAAACACTCTTTCTATTATATATTCCAATAAAATTATATCATAAAGACAGTATTAAAAAAAAACATAAATTATACTTATTATGTATAATTTATGTAAAATTATTCTTCAACAGATAATGCTCCAGCTTGACTCTCATCAACTTTTTTTGTTTCAGAAATTACATCTTCTAAAAATTTATAAATATCATTTTTTTCTGTTTCCAATCTCGAAACAATACTCTGACCATCTTTGGTTTTATCAAAAAATTTTGTAACGGATTCAACAAATGCATCTGCTTTATCTCCTACCCATAAATCTTCGTTTTCTGATATTTTAAGAAAATTTGTTCTTATCCGCGTTACACAATCTATAATTTTACCTAAGTTATCATTTATTATAATTTTTTCTTGTTCTAACGCTTCATAGTTTACAATTTGTTGTTTTGCCATTTATTATCCCTTCTTAAAACCTATCTATTTGTTTATATTTAGGAATTATCTTATCAATATAATTAACATATTGTTCAATTCCTTTTTCAATTTCTTTTAAAAACAGTAGTAATTCCTGTCTTATGTGACCATGAAATACTCTAGATGCTTTAGAATTCCAATTATCTTCAGATAGTAAAGAATCATTTATCTGTTTTGCATAAACATCAATTAAAACATAATCAACCACAATTTCTTTTAATAATTTATGTAATTCTTCATAATTAACTTTTACATTCATGTTCATATTATCCTACCATTCCTTGCGCTCTATAATATTTACCAAGATCTTGGTATTCTCCATATTTTAGAGGATGTTTTTGTACATACTCCACTATTTCATTAGAATTCATATCACACAATTCATTTTCTAAACTATTAGAATTAGATGATGATACTGGAACATATTCTAAGTGTAAATGAGCTCCAGACGAATTACCAGTATTACCCATTCCCCCAAGAACAGTATCTCCTTTTACTACATCGCCCGATTTTACATTTAAACTTTCCATATGGGCATATTTGCTTACTGCATAAGAAACATTTCCAGAAGAATCTTGCACTTCATGAAGAACATCTACAGTATATCCATAGGCTTTTTGCCAACCAGCAAAAATAACAACACCCTCACCAATAGGTTTTATAGGAGTTCCGGCATCATTTGGACCACTAGTCAAATCAATTCCGTGATGATAAGAAGAAGCCCAAGATAAATTTCTTTTTCCAAAACCACTGGAAATTCCTATTACAGTATTATTTTTATCAACTAAAACACCATTTTCATTAACCTTCATCGGAGCGCCATACTCCCCTTTAATCATACTATCTATTCCAACACCCCAATTAGTTGCAATAACATCTTGATAAGGTCTTAATTGTTGTAAGCTACCAATAGTTTGATCAACTAATAATTCATTTTTTATTATTTCGGTTTCATTATTATCTTGTACACTAGTTTGCATTAATCCAGGTATAATTAATTTCATTCCCGAAAAAATCACGCTAGGATTATTACCTATCACTTCTTTATTTGCTTTATATATTTCCTCCCACGATAAATTATATTTTGTAGCAATTGAAGCTAAAGATTCACCCGATTGCACAGTATGAGTTTTTTGTTCTTGTTTCGGAGCTGTATTTTCATTTTGATTTTGAATAACAATTTCTACCGTTTCACCCCGTTCAAATTTAATAACGTTATCTTTATGAGTTTGAATTTTACTAATCAATTTTTTAATAAAATTTATTGTATTACGTAAATCATTACTTATTGCTGATGAAACTCGTGATAAATATAATGTTTTTGTACATCTCGGAGTTCGAGCATTATGCCCTTTCATTGTAACCATATAATTCTCAAAATCACTACTATTTAAAACAACATCTAATTGTTCTAATTGAGTTATCAATTTGGTCAAATAATCCTCTTTATCCTTGACTAAAGATAAATTTATAATATATTTATCATGATCATTTCTTTGAGCAACATAATTAATAGAATTACGACGTACAGAATTAATTTTCGTATTATACTCAAGCCACATTTCATTCATTACAGATTTATTATGAGAAACAGTAGCCCACGATAATTCGTTTGCATAATTTGGGTTCATTGGAGGCAACCCGGCATAACGATTCACTTCAACACTATTTGTACTTTGCATGCTATTGGATTCATCAATTCTATCATTATAATCATCATATGAGTCAATATAAATCCTTACAGTTGTGTTCAATTTTTCTTTTGCCTGTAAACATTCATCTATCAAAACAGTTGAGTTTTTAATTTTTAAAATATTTTCTTTTAAAAGCTCTAAATTTTTGTGAAAAGAGCTTGATGCTGATCCATACCAATAATCTATGCCTTTAGTAATTTCAAATATAGTCAAAAAACCACCTATATCACTATAAGCAGTATCTAACAAATTTATTTTATTAGCTAATATAGGAGTATAAGAACTTTTTACAACTCTTTCTTCAGGAAAGCTATTACCAACATACCAACTATTGCGTCCTTGATACGAACCCATAATTATCCCATACCTTTCTTATTACTATCCATTTTCATTTTATCATACAAAAAATATATCTAATAAAAAACTATACGATAATCGTATAGTTTTTGTAAACTATTCTTTTTCTTTTAGTTCATACAAAATGTTTATTGCTTCTAATGGAGTAATTTTTAAAATATCAATTTTGTCTAATTTTTCTCTTAAAGTATCTTTTTTCTTTTCTGTTTCTTCAAAATTCATTGAGAGTTGTACTGAATCTTCTTTAGTATTTCTAATTTGTTTATTTTCATATCCACTTAAAATTTCATCAGCTCTTCTTAATAATTCCTCAGGCATCTTAGCTAACCTTGCAACATGAATCCCATAACTTTTATCAATAGCACCATTTTTTATTTTATGTAAGAAAATAATTTTATTATCTTCTTCATAAGCGGAGACATGGACATTTTTTATAGAATCATATTTCTTTTCTAAAGAAGTAAGTTCATGATAATGTGTTGAGAAAAGCGTTAAACATTTAATATTTTCATTAACATATTCTAAGATTGCCTCAGCAAGACTCATTCCATCATAAGTAGCTGTTCCTCTACCTAATTCATCAAATAATATTAAACTATTTTCAGTAGCATTTACAATAGCATTTCTAGCTTCATTCATTTCTACCATAAATGTTGATGAACCAGAAACCAAATCATCACTAGCTCCTATACGCGTAAATATTTTATCAATAATAGGTAATGTCGCTTTTTTTGCTGGAACAAAAGAACCCATTTGGGCCATAATTACAATAATTGCAAGTTGACGCATAAATGTAGATTTACCAGACATATTAGGTCCTGTAATTAAGAGAGTTCTAATATCACCTTTCATTATACAATCATTAGGAACATACTCTTCTTTGCTTACATTTTCAATTACTGGATGTCTTCCATCAATAATCTCTAAATCTTTATTCACAGATAATTCTGGACGAACTAAATTAAGTTCTTCTGCACATACAGCAAGTGAAGTTATGGCATCTAACTCACTTAATGTTAAAGCTGTTTTCTTTAATTTTAAAACTTCTTTTTTTACTAATTCTTTAATTTCTAAGAATAATTTATATTCCATTTCAATAATTCTTTCTTCAGCATTTAAGATTAATGATTCTTTTTCTTTTAGTTCTGGAGAAATATATCTTTCACAATTAGCTAATGTTTGTCTTCGTTCCCAATGATACTCTTCTTTTATTTCTTTAATTTGTCCTTTACTTACCTCAATATAATATCCAAATATTCTATTGTAGCCAATTTTTAAAGTCTTAATTCCGGTTTCTTCTTTAATCTTATTTTCAAAAGATGCAATAAAATCTTTTCCACCACTACGCACTGATTTTAATTCATCAAGTTCATCGTTATAGCCGTCTTTAATTAAATAGCCTTCTTTCAAACCTACCGGAGGATTTTCATATAAACTATTTTCTAATAAATTATATAACTCATCAAAAGTAACAAATTCATAATCAAATTTTAATTCTTTAATAATATTTTTAATTAATGGAAAAACTTTTAAACTATTTTTTAATTGCAATAAATCTCGAGCATTTAAATTACCACAAGTTATTTTTCCACATAATCTTTCAATATCATATACTTCATTTAAATTATTGCGTAATTCCTCTTTTAAAATAAATTCATTATTTAGAATTTCAATTTTATCGTAACGCGATTCAATCAATTTTTGATTTTTTAAAGGACGCAATAACCAGTTTTTTAGCATTCTACTTCCCATAGCAGTCTTAGTTTTATCTAAAAGCCATATTAAAGAATATGTTCTTTCCTTTAAACGAAGGGTTTCTACTAATTCAAGATTCCTAATTGTATGAACATCCATTTCAAGATAATCATCTTTATTAATAACATTTACATTTTCTAAATGGGATAAATCTTTTAATTCTCTAATTACAATATAATATAAAAGATGTTTAATCCCCATTTTAGCACGAGCATCTTCAACTGAGTCAATTAAAGTTTCATAACCATCTTCTAAAAATTCTTTACTTATAGATACTTCAATTCCATAATTATTTTTTAAAGTATTTATTAAATCCACGTCTAAGTTATTTTCTAACACAACTTCTTTTATATTTAAAGAAAGTATTTCATTTACAAGTTTATTCATATCATGACTTAGTGATAATGAATTAATTGTACCAGTGGATATATCGGCATATGTTAATATATATATATAATTAAAATCTAATATACTACAAATGTAACTATTATCATGAGATTCTAACATTTCATAATCAGCAATAGTACCCTTACTAATTACTTCAACCACTCCACGTTTTACCATTCCTTTAGTATTTTTAGCATCTTCAAGTTGCTCACAAATTGCTACTTTATAACCTTTATTAACTAATTTTTCTAAATATGGTTTAACAGAATGAAAAGGAACTCCACACATAGGGATACGTTCATCAAGACCAGCATTTTTACCAGTTAAAGTCAGCTCAAGTTCTCTTGAAGCAATAAGTCCATCTTCAAAAAACAATTCATAAAAATCACCTAAGCGAAAAAAGAGTAACTCATCTGGATACTCGTTTTTAATCTCCATATATTGCTTCATCATTGGACTTAATTTTTCGTAGTCCACTTCACTTCTTTTCATACTACATCACGTAAATTATTATAGCATAAAAACCTTAAATTCAAAGAGAAGTTTTACATTCTTTCTTGCTTTTCTCTAGATTTTTTAAATTCTTTACTTAGGTTGATGATTTGGATATTAAACACTACTTATTATCTTCTATTAAAGTCTTTGCTTCTTTTAATTTATTTTCCAGTATTTTTTTATCTATTAGTTTTAATTTATATTCAGAAATTAACATTTGGGACATATTTCTACTTAACGAATATTCTACAATGTCTTTATCTTTAGAACTACATAAAATAATTCCTACACTTGGATTTTCATTTTCTTTTTTCACATTTCTATCTAAAGCTTCCAAATACAAATTCATTTTACCTAAAAATTCCGCTTTATATTCTCCTAATTTTAATTCAAATGCAACTAGACAAGACAATTCACGATTATAAAATAATAAATCAATAAATAAATCATGATTACCAACTTGCACTCTATATTCATCCCCAATAAAAGTAAAATCTTTGCCAATTTCTAAAATAAAATTTTTAAGGTTATTAATAATAGATTTTCTCAAATCATTTTCTGAAAATTCTTCTGGCAAATCCAAAAATTCTAAACTGTAAGTATCTAATATCCTAGTGTTAGGATAATCTTCTTCATCAATAGTTTTTGTAACAGATGGTAATTGCTTTTTATCCGATAACAAATATCTTTCGTAATATGATGAGGATATTTGTCTATCTAGTTCTCTCTTTGCGTCACCAGTGGTGACGCAATCTCATCATCTTTATAAGTCTTATAAAATTGAATCATACATTCTATATTTCTTTTAGTAAACCATTTAATATTTGGATGATTATTTTTCATATATTCTGCTGCTTTAGTTGTTATCTTATCACCATATTTACTTTCTTGCTGCAAATTGTATAAAAAACCACCAACATCTAAATACATTAAAATTAGCTCTTCATTAATTTTAATATAAGCATTATTTTTTCTTTGTTCTATTAATTCAATTATTTTATTAAA
>JAZRRD010000006.1:0-6491 GCA_045650425.1 Bacilli bacterium
CTTGTTTTTATCCATTAAAATTGTATAATCTAATGTTACTTCTGGATATTTACTTAAAGGTTTATAAATAATATTTTCTTTATCTAAATTAATTAACATATCATAATCTAATTCTACTAATACTATACTCTTTTTCTTTCCAATTTTATTTGATGCAATACCATTCAATAAATCAATATAGCCTAATGATATTTCTCCAACTTTTATCTCTTTTTTTAATCCACATGATAACTCATCATCAGATACTGAAACATATGTTACTACCTTATTTTTAAAGTGTTTAACCAAATTTGCAACTATAGTTTTAGCTAAATTATAATTTGTCTCAGCGTTTTTTTCATCACTAGCTAAAATTATTGATAAGTGACGATGATTTTCATTATTTTGGATAACTGTACCTATTTCAAAAATATTAACATTACTTTGATATTTAAAATTCTCACGAACTGTATTTAATAATGAAATCGATAGGTTATCTCTTAAAATATTATTTTCAGTTTTACCTAACAACGAAATATTTTCTTTTTCTATGCCTAATGATTTTAACATTTCAGTTTCATACCATAAATAAGAATGTACTTCATGAAGTTGATATCTTTCTGCTAAAAACTTTTTAGTTTCATATTCTTCTTGATAAATAGTTTCATGTTCTTCAAAAGTTAAATTTAAACATAACGGTTTTTCTTCAAAATTTTCATAGCCATAAATTCTTGCTATTTCTTCGATAATATCTGCTGCCATTGAAACATCTTTTGTTGCTCTATATGTAGGAACAATAACTTTATAACAATCTTGTTCAATACTAACTTTAAAATCTAAAGATGTTAAAATTCTTTCCACTATAGAATCATCTAAAGTAAATCCCATATACTTTGTTAATAATTCTTTTGATAAGCTAACTTTGATCTCATCTACTTTTTTTGGATATACATCAGTTAAATTAGATGAAATAATTAAATCTGGATTTTCATCTTTAAGTAATTTTACATATCTTTTAATTGCTAAGTCAGTCATATTTGGATCTAATGATTTTTCATATCTAGCACTTGCCTCAGTTCTAAGACCTAATCCAATTGCTGTTTTTCTAATAGATGCCGCATTAAATGTTGCACTTTCTAAGAAAATTGAATCTGTTGTATCTAAAATTTCTGAGTCAAGCCCTCCCATAACACCTGCTATAGCAAAATACTTATCTGCATTTTTAATCATCAAATTATCTTTAGATAATGTTCTTTCTACTTTATCTAAAGTAGTAAATTTATCTCCATCCGAAGCATTTCCAACAATGATATTCTTCACTATCTTTGAATCAAAAGCATGCATAGGTTGACCAAGCTCTAACATCAAATAATTAGTTAAGTCTACCATTAAAGAAATACTTCTTTGACCTGCATAATGTAAAAATATTTGCATATCCATAGGAGTTTTATTATTTTTTAAATTATCAACTCTAAGACCTGAATAACGGTAACATAAATCAGGATTTTCAATTTTAATATCTAAATCTTCTTTATCATTATCAATTTCTTCGATTTCTAATGATAATAATTCATTTTCTGTTATAGCAGCTATTTCCCTTGCTATACCATAATGACCCCATAAATCAGGTCTATTTGTTAAAGATTTATTATCAATTTCTACAATTATATCTTCGATAGGATATATATCTTTTAAGTCAGTACCTAAAACAGTATCCTCTGGTAATTCTAAAATTCCAGAATGATCACTACCAATTCCTAATTCATCAGTAGCACAAAGCATACCTTGACTTAATACCCCTGCTATTTTTTTCTCGGTAATAGTAAAACCAGATACCATTCCACCTACTTTTACTAATGCACATTTTAAGCCTACTTTAACATTTGGCGCTCCACATAAAATATCATATGTATTTGTACCATCTGTCACTTTTAAAATATGATAGTTCTCTTTCTTTGGATGTTGTTCACATTCAATTATTTGAGCAACAACAACATCCTTCATATCTTTACCTTTTTCAACTACACCTTCAACTTCTGCAGTACGTATTGTAAAAGTATTCCAAATATTTAACCAATCTATTGAATCACTATTTTTAATATATGATTTTAATTTATTACATGATATTAACATTCTAATCCCTACTTTCCATCAAATTCTTTTAAGATTCTTAAATCTCCAGAATTTAATACTCTTATGTCAGCGAATTTATATTTCATCATTGCAAGACGAGTTAATCCCATTCCAAATGCAAATCCAGTATATTTGCTTGTATCTATGTTACTCATTCTTAGTACCTCTGGATGAATCATTCCGCATGGACAAAGTTCAATCCATCCAGAATTTTTACAAGTCGGACACCCTTTTCCTCCACAAATTAAACAAGTACAGTCAAGTTCAAAACCAGGTTCTACGAAAGGAAAAAATCCCGGACGCAATCTGACATTAACATCAGTTTTAAAAACCTCTTTTAACATACCTTTCATAACATATATTAAATTACTTATTGATACATTTTCATCTATTACCATTCCTTCGATTTGAAAGAAAGTATTTTCATGAGATGCATCTATATCTTCATTTCTAAAAACTCTTCCCGGAGCACATATTTTTAAAGGAGCTCCATATTTTTCCATTGCTCTTACTTGCATTGGTGAAGTATGTGTTCTAAGTAAATCTCCATTACTTAACCAATAAGTATCTTGCATGTCACGAGCAGGATGAGTATCAGGTATATTTAAAGCCTCAAAGTTATAATATTCTTTTTCCATTTCTGGACCAGAAAGAATAGTAAATCCCATTCTTTTTAAAATATCAGTAACTTCTTTACCAACCAATGTTATAGGATGCAAAGACCCATTTTCTAGAGTTACTGGTAGTGTATCATCAAAAGAAATATTACTTTTACTATTAATTTCTTCTAATCTTTTATTTATCTTTCCTTCTAACTCACCCTTAATTTTATTAAATAATCCACCATATTTCTTTTTATCTTCAATACTCATATCTTTAAGTGATGAAAGTAATGAAAATAGTTCACTCTTCTTTCCTAAATATTTAGATTTAACTACTAAAAGATCAGCTTCTTTAACACAAGAATCTGCTTCCTTTATACACTCGCTCACTATAACTTTTAATTTTTCTTGCATAATTTTTCCTCCTTAAATTAAAAAAAATCTTAAAACTTGGGACGAGATTTACCCGCGGTACCACCCAAATTCTAGGATTCTAGCTCTTCATAGTTTATAGCACTACATACTATTAAAAACTCCGATAGTGAAATTCATTATATATTTTATCTTGAAATACTCTCAGCTAATAATATTTCATCTCTGTATTAGAAAACATATAATTACTTAAATATCTTCATCGCTTTTCTAACATTGATTTTAACATTTACTTTATAATTAGTCAATAAGTATTATTCTTGACATTAAACCAATAAAATTTTAAAATAAGCATTTAGGAAGTGACATATGAAACATTTAATAAACAAATTAATATTGTTAATAAATATTACTCATAAAATTGACCCTAAATTAAGCTTAGAAGAGATATTAGAATCAGAAAAAAAATATAAAAAAGAATGTAAATGCGCAAAATACTTTCACTTATCAGCTTCTCCATTATATTTAATAATAAGTTTATTAACAAATAGCATTTCTGCACTTAATATTATAATTGGAACATTTTCAGCTATTTTAAATATAATTTTTACAGCTAAATATTATTTGCATCAAAAAGCAACAGAATCTAGAATCATAAAAATTCAAGGATTAATTGAAGACAAAAAATATGATTATTTAGCTAAATATATCAAAGAACCATCTCCACAAATAGTAGCAACAATAAATAAACTAAATAATGAAGTTCTTTTTGAGCTTGATCCTGAAATTCACACATTTATTCAAAATAGTATTACATCTAATGTCTTTACAGCTACGCAAGATTTTGGAGAAATTTTTGATTACTTGAATAATGCTAATTTAAATGATGAAGAATTGTTGAATATTATCTGTCATATATACTGTAAAAATTATGAATTATTTAATGGAGAGCTTTGTGATATATTTCTTGAAGAAAAACATTTTAATCCAAGTAAATCTAAATATTTTCATATATGCGAACAAGTTAATTTAGCCAAAAACATCATAAACGACGGATTAATTATTCCCAACAATATTACTTATGAAGAAGAAACTAAAAACATTTTAACTTTAGATGGCTTTCTAAATATACCTAATAATTTATTAAAAATGATTATTGATAAAAGTAATAATTCATATCGTAAAACTGCCAGAAAAGAAAACAAACGTAAGATTAAACAAGAAAAATTAAAACTACTTTTAGAAAAAATCAATAATAATTGCGATATTACAGAACAAGATATAATTAATTTAAAAGTATTATTGCAGGATTTAGATTATGAAAAAGATGAAGCACAACGATTAATTAATTTATTTACAATTAAATATGATGAATCTCAAACGAAAAAACAAAGCGCAAAAAGAGAAAATGAGCTTAAAACAAATCTAGCAAAACAAGATGCCTTAAACAATTTATATCTTTTACTAAAAGTAACAGACAACAGTTTTGAACCTTATAAAGTTTTAAACGATTTTGAAATTGAAATAATAAAATCTTCATTAACAACAATTGGTTACACAAAGGATAAAATAGATTTAATTATTTCCAAAATAATTAAGTTTAATGAATCTGTCAATAAATTAGAAGAAGAAAATAAACTTCTTACATTTAAGAGTAAAATATTCCAAAAAATTTCAGAAGAAGAATTAGATACATACACTGATAATATTGAAAATTTATATACTTACGCAATCAAATTTATAAATGACAATTCTAGTGATATTACTTTAAAATTCTATAAAGATAAATTAATAGATTTAATAAATAAAATAGATTTTTACATATATAATTTATTAAATACAAGTTCCCAGAACGATTTAAATGAACTAAAATTTTTATTTTTAGAAATAGATAATTGTTTTAATGATATGTATAATATAAATCCATTAATTAGACAAAGACTAACTCAAAATGATTAGTCTTTTTGCTTGACATTAATGCTTAAAAATAATAGAATACAATCTACAGGGAGGGATAATAATGGATGTACTTATGGCTTATAGCGACGAAGATGGATCACTTAAATATCGCTTTGATAATTCATATATAGTAGATAAACCACATAAACCTATAAAAATTAAAAATTGTCCACAAATTTTATTAAACTATATTGAAAAGTTATATTATTCAAAAGAAAAAAATGAATTAAAAACTATTTTATGTAAAGCTGTAGCAGAAAATCAAAGAATGATAATTCAAGAGTTTAAAACTTTGTATGAACAACTTGTAAAAGATGGATTTAATAGCGATGAGATTGTTGAAATAATAGCATATTTGTATAGTAGAAATTATGAATTTTTTAATGGAAGTAACCATGCCGAATTCTTAAAAATAGAACTTTTAAATCCAACAATTTTTAAATACAATCAATATTATAATTATGCTACCCAAGCCAAAAATATTATTGATTATGAAGGTCATATAGTAGCTCAAAATAAAAAACTAGATAAAGAAATGCGTAAAATTTTAACTTTTGGTGGATTTTTAGAAATACCCGAAATTCTTTTAAATATGATTGTTTCAACTTCTAATAAAGAATATTATGCTGAAGAAAAGAAAAAAGCTCAAAAGTTAGAATTGGATACTTTATTTCAAAAGGCTGCAGATAATGAAAAAGATTTAACTATTAAAGAAATTGAAAGAATAAAAGCTTTAATGGCATATTTTAAATATGAAATATCTGAAATAGATGCAACATATAACTATTTATTAAATCGATATAATTTACGTAACGAAAATAAAAAAATAGAATCGACATTTGATATAAAAGAACAACATAAAAAAGCAAAAGAATTACTTAATTACTATTTTACATATGTAAATGGAAATTTAACTCTTCATACATCCTTAATAATTCCAGAAGAAGAAATAAAAGAAATTACTGAAGCTTTACAAATAATTGGATGTACAAAAAAAAGGATTGCAGAATTAGTTAATGAAATAAACAAACATAATAAAATAACAATAGAATCTAAGACACAAGAACAAGCAGAATTATTAAAAGAGCAATTGTTCAATTTATTAAATAACGATGAAACAATCAAATTTTCTGCGGACGTAAATATTTTATATGAACATGCTTTAAATTTAATAACTAATTTTAATAAAGATTTAATTTTACAAAATTATATAAAAAAATTAAGTGATTCAATTAATAGCATAAACTTAGTAATTTCAAACTTAATATACATTGATGAAATAACTATTATGAGTGTAGCTTTTACAGATGATGATATACTAAATTTACAAATTGCTTTTTTAGAAATTGATGAATGTTTCGAAAATATTTATTTAATCCAACCTCAAATTAGAAAAAGACTAGTTAATAATTACAACTAATCTTTTTTTTGTAAACTAACATGTAT
>JAZRRD010000007.1:0-17480 GCA_045650425.1 Bacilli bacterium
ATGACAAAAGATGAAAAATTAAATAATTTGTATGAGCTTGTTTCGGGGGGGGGTATTGATTTAACTACCAAGCAATTAAATGATTGTGGCTTCAATTCTAAGGATATAAATGATTTAACAATTAAAGGCGCTATAAGTAAGGTAAATAGAGGAATATATATTTTTAACGCTATTGATGATTTATATAATTACGGATTAAGTAAATTGAAATTAAAAGAGTGGTGTATTGCTAATAGGTGTTTTCAACTTTGTTATAAAATTGATAATAATCATATTAATACAAATTATCAATTATTATATAAATCAGTTTCAAGTAATGACTATAGCAATGCTTTTATTTATTTAGAAAATTTAAAACGAATCGATTCTAATCTTAGCATAAAAGATTACAATTTTATTTTGTATCTGTTAAATAACATTTGTTTTGTTCCAAATGAATATAAAGAATATATAAAAAAATTAACATTTCAAGATATAAGTGTGGATTTTAATAATCCGAGATATACTTTTATTGCTGAGCATAACAAATTTCGCGCAGAAGTTTTTGATCAAGATCTTTTTAATGCCTTTGCTAGAATTAATGATCTATGGAAAATAACAGATGAAGATTTATACATTATGATTATACAAAAATTGGTTAAAAAGTCGATTTATAAAGAGCTTGAACACAAAAAATATATATTAGATTTAGCGAGAACAAAGCATTATGAAAGTATTATCACGTATATTGAACAAATATCTCAAAAAAGAAAAATTAATTCGGTTTTTATTTACATGGAAGAAATTGCTAATGTTATTCTAAAAGTGCAACAAACAAAAGAGGTGCCTACGTGTAACAATTTTAATCCTAGTAATAAACATACTGCTATGAGGTCTCATAATTATCATAGCCTCTTAAACCATCTTGAAAAAGAAAATGAAAAACTTGGAAGGAATAATGCAGAAAATCCATTTTATATATTAGTCTTACATTTATGTGAGTTAATAGATGAAATAATTAAAACAAATGAAAATATAGCGCAAGACGAAAAGCAAATTAATGATAACTTGTTCCCAGAAATTATTAATTATTTAACCCAAAATGATATAAAAAACGCTATGAAGTATATAAGTTTATATTTAAAGGGAATAAATAAAATTGAGTTTGAATTAATTATTATTAATTTAATTAAGTTATGTATCATGGAAAATGAAACTAATTTTATTAAACCTATGATGGTTATAAGTTCTATAGCTCAAAATGATTATAAATTTAACATTACAGAATATATTCAGAATTTTTATATTAGTGTATCAGAAAATAATTATGATAAAGCATCTTTATATTTAGAAATAATAAAAAGAATAAATGAAATAGAAAATCAAAATATAAATGTGGACATTTTAACTGAAGTATTAAAAACTATAGAAAAATTTTCAACTACAAGAGAAGAAACGTCAAACGAAAAAGATATAATGAATTTATTAGTTAAAGAATATGAATATTTGAAACAGAATGAAGATATAGTATTATTGGAAAATGTTTCCGAAGAATATATACAGTTAATTTTTACAGAAGCAAAAAGATACCCAGATTTAATAGTGTATTCACTTGATGGGGAAAACAAAGGTCTTTGTTTATCTCTTGGTAAATATTTTGAGGGATTAAATATTTATCAAACCATAAAAGATGGTAAGTGCGCTTATCGTGAAAATCGTTATCAAGATTGTATTAATATATTATTAAAATTAATCCATCTTAAAAGGCACTCTTCTAGTGTATTATCTTTTTTAGGATTATCATACTTAAAATTAGGCAATACAGCTAAAGGATTAAAGTATTTAATTGTTGCTAAT
This sequence comes from Bacilli bacterium, assembly GCA_045650425.1. Classification (GTDB taxonomy): domain Bacteria; phylum Bacillota_I; class Bacilli_A; order RF39; family UBA660; genus RGIG1752. Next base: position 1,837 of record JAZRRD010000007.1, read on the forward strand.
GATATATGTTTAAAAGAAGGAAAAGGTTATGATTATACTTCTTTAATTAATCAAATAAAGGAGCATATGCAAAAAGAGGTGTCAAATAACATTACAACTGAACAACCAGAATATTTTTGGCAAGAATTTTATAAAATTTCATATCTAACAAAAGTTGATATTGAAACTATTGTAAATTTCTCAATTGATGCAAATTTGGATATTAAAACAGCTTGTGAATTCCTGTTCGTTTCAAAAGAAAAAATTAATTTTGTTATTTTAGCAATCGCCAATGAATTTTATTCACAAGGGTTTCCAGAAAAAGGTGATGAGTTTATTAACTGGATTGAAGAGTTAAATAATGATGAAGATATTAATAAGTTATTATACATTATTAAAAACAATAAGAATGTATCAGATACTCGAAATTTTAAGTTGAACTTATCATTAAAAATTTGTTAGATAAAAATTCCAATAAAATATAAAGTCAACAAAAATAAGTCGGCCGATGGTCGACCTATTTTGTATCTTGGAGATGGAAGATATGAAAAATGATAAATGGAATAAAATTAATATAGTAAATCATTTTTATTTTTGATAATATATATTTTATAAGAACAACCGGAGGTTTTAAAATGACAAAAGATGAAAAATTAAATAATTTGTATGAACTCGTTTCGAGAGGAAATTTTGATTTAACTACTAAACAATTAAATGATATTGGACTAAATTCTAGAGATATTAAAAATTTAGTTGGAAATAAAACATTAACCTTTGTAAAACGAGGATATTATTCTTTTTCAAATGTAGATTTGTTATATTCATTTGGAACTCAAATGGTCAATAATAATAATTTGGAACTTGCAAAGTTTTTTTGGGAAAAATGTGTAGAATTAGATAAATATTTTCTTTCTGCATATTTACGTTTATTATCTATATATATATCTGAAAAAGACTATGAAAATTCTTTTAAATGTTTAAAAAAGCTTGATATTAATAAACAATATCAATCGGACAATAATTTTTATTGGTATTTATTAAGTTATATTACAGAAGTGCCTGATGAACACAAAGAACAAATTAAAAATTTTGATACGGGAGATATAAAAACATCTCAAAACAAAAATAAAATAATTGATATAAATATTGAAAATAAAATAAGAGCAAATATTTTTAGCGGTAATTTGCCTTATGCGTTAAATCAATTGAATGATTATTATAAATCAAAAGAAAAACTTTATATTAAGGATATAATTGTAAAAAGCCTTCTAGTCCAAGCTGTAGATCAAACAAATATAATGTATGATGAATTTATTATGTTTGCAAGCAACAAGAAGTATAATAAAATATATGAACAACTTTTAAATTTTGGCGCTCAAAGAAATTTATCTACATATGAGCTATGTATAATAAAATTAATTGAATGTATATCTGGTTTATTAGAAAATAAAAGTTATTTGAAACAAACTTGTTTTATTACAGAATCTGTATATGAAGCCATAAATAATCATAATTATAAATTGGCCTATGAATTAAATGAAAAACACATTCTTGAAAGAGGTGAGTCACTTAAGGCTAAATTATTATCAGGGTTATTAAAAGAATTGATTGTTTTAAGCAACCAATTTGTTACTTATCAAGATGACAATATTTTTGTGGAAAAACAATATAATTTTATAAAAAAACAAGGGGTAATATTATTAGACTCAATGACTGACGAACGAATTGAAAATATTATTAAAGTGGTAAAGAAACATCCAAATCTTGATTGTTGGGTTATCAATGATGGATATAATAATCGTTTAGTTTTAAGATATATTAATAATCAAGAAAAAATTAATATTAAGCATGTTATGGAAACAGCTGATGAATATTATAGGCTAGAAGAATACGGAAGCTGTATTCCTCTTTATAAAAAATTACTTACAGTTGGTGAACCACCTGTAAAAATTTACAGCAGACTAGGTTTTGCTCACTGGAAATTGAAAAAAAATAAATTAGCGTCAGATTATTTTATAATTGCTAATCATATTGCGCAAGAAAAAAATATTGATGTCGATTATATAGAAATAATAAAGCGATTAACTAGATATATTGTTTCTCCGAGCTCTAAACCATATTTTGTTGAAATGGAAAATATATCTGAAATATATGAAGAAGATGAAAATTATGGTTTAGGAAATATTGATGATATAACTGAATTTATTCTTAATTCTAACACAGATGTTGAATCTGCTTGTAAAATGCTTCTGATGAATCAAGAACAAATAGATATTCTAAGATTAGTATATGCAAGAGAATTTTACTACAAAGGTTATTTAGAAAAAGGAAATGAATTTATAGAAGCAGTAGAAATGAGTTCTAATAAAACAAAAAAAGTTTTTGAAATTTTAGAGCTGATAAAAAATAATAAGCATTTATATCAATCTAGGACGGAAAAATCAGTATTAAATTTAACATTAACTTTAACGCCTAATAAAAATTATAGCTAATATATTATATTTTACAAATCAATTGTAAATTTTACTAAAACAAGTCGACGCAAGGTCGACTTTTTTGTTGACTTTTGATGTCTGGGGGGGGTATGATTAATACATAAAGTAGGAAAGAAGGAAATAAAGTGGATAAGAACAAACGAAATAAGATAATAGGATTATCAATTGGAATATTAATAGTATTAATAATCGTGGTATCAAGTACATATGCCTATTGGCAGATTACAAGAACCCAAGAAACTCCAAATGATATCGTAGCAGCATGTCTAGATTTAAATCTAGAAGATAAAAGTGCAGCAATAGACTTAGATAGTGCCTGGCCAATAAGTGATGACGAAGCAAATAGTCTAACAGGATATACATTTACAGTAACAAATAACTGTAATGAAGAAGTAAATTATATTGTTGGACTAAATAGAGTAGAAGAATCTAACTACTTACAAGATTCAAGTATCAAAGTAAGACTAGATGAACAATCATCACATGTATATGAAGAACTATCTGATGTAGAATATGCAGATTCAAATAACACAGGATACACATCAAGAGTAAGTAAACAAGTGAGTGTAGAAACAATTTCTGCGAACGGAACAAATACACATACAATGAGAGTATGGGTGAGTGTTGATGCACCAGTTTCTGAACAAAGTAAGATATTCCAAGGCCAAGTATTTATCACAGGAGGTCAAGGAATTGAAGTAAAAGAATGCTTTGCAATTGCTTACGATGGAACTTTGCTTGCTTATAATTATGAATGTGGATTAAATGTAGTGATTCCAGCAGAAATTAATGGAATCAAAGTAAAAGAAATAAATTCTACTGCTTTTAGTAATGTAGAATTTTATTCCGGTACAGCAGAATCGCCAACTTCAGAAAAACTTTACTTAATATATTTAGACACCACTAACAAAGGAGCTATAGAGTCATTTTTGGAGCAAAATGTGTGTGAAGGAATTGAACAATGTAATTTAGAAGATTTAGGTGTATTAATTTTTGATTCTGTAGAGGATTTTAATTCATATGACTGGAGCGATTATGATATCGGAGAAATAAATGGAACGATATATGATGAAGAATATATTATGAACGATCCTACTAGACTAAATATAGAATCATTAGATTTAAGCCAAGCAAAACATTTAGAAACAATTGGTTATAATGCGTTTGATACTAGTTATGAAAGTGATACCATAGATAATGAATTGTGTCTTGAAAATTATACTTCTGGCAAAAAGTATATTTGTTATGGTAGTTTAAAAAAAGTTAGTTTGCCGCTTAATGGTGTTCTTAAAACTATTAATGGTGGTGCATTTAATGAAAATCAGTTAACAGAAATAATTATTCCGAACACTGTGAAGAATATTGGTTCATCTGCGTTTAAAGGGAATAAAATTACAAGTGTCAAAATCCCTTATTCTGTAGAAGTTATTGAAGCAAGCGCTTTTTATCGTAATAATATTTCTGAACTAAAAATTGAAGATACTTTTGAAAATCCAAGCAACCTAACTAATATTAAAGATTGGGCTTTTGCTGATAATAACTTAACAGAAATAGTTCTTCCAAAAAGTCTTGTCGAAATATCATCTGGTGCTTTTGCTGGTAATCCAGATTTAATTAATGTAATAGTAAAAAATAACAAGGATAATATAAATATATTAGATAATAACTTTCCAAACACTGTAACAATTACATACGATCCGAATTATACAGAATAGAACATTTTAATTAATGTTCTTTTTGTATGTGGACTTATCCTTTAATATTTGCTATGATTTTTATGGTGGTAATATGGATAATTTAGTATTGGAAAATATGAATATTAAAAATAAGTATTTATCTAAATATGCTTGTAGAGATAATGATGCTATTTATTTAAAAAAGGAAACCCAAGATTTTAGAGGTGCGTTTTATCATGATATAGATAAAATAATATATAGTTTATCATTTGTTAGATATATGGATAAAACTCAAGTTTTTTCTTATAAAGATCATAGTCATTTAACTAAAAGAATGTTACATGTTCAATTGGTAAGTAAAATTGCAAGAACGATTGGAAGAGCATTGGGTCTAAATGAAGATTTAATAGAAGCTATAGCTTTAGGTCATGATCTTGGTCATGTTCCATTTGGACATGTTGGCGAAAAAATGTTGGATGAAATTAGTATGAAATATAATCTAGGTCATTTTAATCATAATGTACATAGTGTAAGATTACTTAAAGAAATAGAAAATTATGGAAATGGTTTAAATGTATCTTTACAGGTATTAGATGGTATTTTATGTCACAATGGAGAATTTGCAGTATCGGAATTAATTCCACAAAATAAAACGATTAATCAATTTATGGATGAATATAATGAATCTTATGTTAATCCATCATCTATGCAAAACTATGTAGCTATGACTTTAGAAGGATGTGTTGTAAGAATAAGTGATATGATTGCATATCTTGGCAGGGATATCGAAGATGCAGTAAGACTTAAATTAATAAAAAAAGAAGAAATACCAGAAGAAATAAAAAATACATTAGGAATTAATAATAGTGAAATAATAAATACCATTGTCAAAGATTTAATAAAAAATAGTTTAAATAAACCATATGTTAAATTGAGCAATCATGTTCATGAAGCTATCGTGAAATTGAAAAAATTTAACTATGAAAACATATATAACAAAGCTAATACTAAAGAAATGAAAAATTGCTATAAAACTATGCTTAATACCCTGTATGAAAAATATTTAAAGGATTTGAAAGAAAAAAACTTTGAGTCAATAATATATCAATCATATTTAAATAATCTTTCAGATGAGTATAAAAATAAAAATACAAATGAACGAATAGTTCTTGATTATATCGCAGGAATGACTGATGATTATTTAAAATTACAATATGATTCTTTGAATGTAATAGAAAATTAAAATCATGTTATAATAAAAAAAGAAGGTGAAACAATGGAATTTAAAAAACAAAACTTTGAAACATATAATTTGCATACTGTTAAGTTAGACACTTTCAAAGAGAGTAGAATAGAAATTGTATTTCGTGATAATGTTGCTAAAGACAATTATTTAAAATGTATATTTTTAGCGGATCTACTTACTTATAGTTCAAATAAATATCCAAGACGTAAAGATATGGTTATACAAACGGAGGAACTTTATCAAACATCTATATTTAGTAATGCAAGTAGACTTGGAAAATCTTTGATATTAACGTTAGGATGTAATTTTATTAATCCAGAATATGTAAATGAAAAGGATTATTTAGAAAAGATAATAGAATTTTTAAGTGAAATTATTTTTAATCCAAATGTTAAAGAAAATGCTTTTGATGAAACAAGTTTTAAAATAATTCAAAATGACTTAATTGCTAATTTAGAAACGCTTAAAGAAACCCCAACAAGAGTAGCTTCTTATAATGCGTTTAATTTGTTAAATGATGATAGTTCTACGAAGATATATTTAGATAATTATACTAAAGAAGATATTTTGGATATTACTCCTGAAGATATCTATGAATTTTATAAATATGTGTTAGAACATTTTATGTGTGATGTATTTATTGTAGGTAATTTAGATTACGATTTAGTTAATAAATTAATAAATAAAAATATAAAATTAAAGACAATTAAAAATCACACGGTTAATCTTTATGAAGAAAATATGGTACGTAAAAAAGCGTTAGTTAAGAAAGATGAATCTTCATTTAATCAAAGTACTATACTTTTAATTTATAATTTAGTAAACTTAACTGAAAAAGAGAAATTATATGCAATTCATTTGTTTGATTATATTTTTTGTAATGGAAGTTTTAAATCTAAATTATTTAAATCTTTAAGAGAAGATAATTCACTTTGTTATGGAGTTTCAAGTTTCTATATGAAATTTGATAAGCTATATGGTATTAAAGTTTCTTTGGCTAAGGAAAATGTAAATAAAGCTTTAAAAATAATTGATAAATCGCTTAAAGAAATGATCGCAGGAAAGTTTAATGATGAATGTATTGAGGAAGCTAAAAAAGCTATTTTAAATACTTTAAAAACATCTACTGATGAGATTTATTGTTATACGACTGATTGTTTTTTACATGAAATTGATGATTTTCCACCATTTAATGAACGAACTAAAGCTTATAGAAAATTAAATAGGGAAGATATTATAAATATTAGTCAAAAATTAAAACTTAATATATCATATGTATTGGAGGATGGTGGAAATAATGCAAGAAATTAAGATTAAAGGCTTAAATGAAACAATATATTATGAAGTAAGCAAACAAGGTCTTCCAATATACATGTGGAAAAATGAAAACAAAAGTAATTATTATATATCTTTAGCGGTGAAATATGGTTCTTTGCATACAGATTATAAAGTGAATGGTAAGAATGTTCATTCGCCAAAAGGTATAGCACATTATCTAGAACATTTAAAATTTAATGAAAAAGACGGAACATCTGCTAATGACTTTTTTGAAAAATCTGGAAGCAATTCAAATGCTTTTACCACATTTGAGTATACTAATTATGAGGTTACATCTACGGATAATTTTGCTGAAAATTTAAATCATTTACTAGATTTTGTTTATACGCCTTATTTTACAAGTAAACTTGTGAATAAAGAACGTGGCATTATATCTGAAGAAATTAAAATGGGAATGGATAATCCTTATAATAAATTATATTTTGAATTTTTTAGAAATATTTTTCATAAATATAATTATCGTTATGAAGTTGCTGGAACCATTGAAGATGTCAAAGAAATTACTGTTGCTGATATAAAAAGTACTTTTGAAACGTTTTATCATCCAGAAAATATGTTTTTAATAGTTACAGGTAACTTTAATCCTTATGAGGTTATTGAAATTGTAAATAAAAATTTAGATGAAAAAGAATTTGGAAAATTTAAAAATCCTGAAATGATCGATTTAAAGGAACCTACTACAGTTTATAAAAAAGAGAAAGTTTTATATGAGAATGTTGAAATTCCAAAAATAAAAATTGGAGTTAAATTAAAGAAAAGTTTATTTAAAAATATTGATGATATTTCTTTATATATAGCCAGCTCAATTTTAATGAAAACTAATTTTGGGGGAACATCAGATTTTCAAGAGTTTTTACTAAAGAATCGTTTGGTTGAATATATTAGAGTCGGTAGAGATATTTATCAAGATTATTTGATCCTTCATTTAACTTTTGAGTCTCGTTGTCCAGAAGAAGCAATTAAAGTAATCACAAATAAATTAAAAAACATGGAAGTTGATGAGTCTTGTATTAAACGAAGATGTAAAGCAAATGTTTCTGGATTAGTTTTAGATTTTGACAATGTTACTGCTGTAAATAATATAATTCAAAGTAATATAATTCAATATGATAAAATAATAGACAATTTAAAAGAATTGTATGAAAAAATTGATCTAGAAACTTTAAACGAGGTTTTAAACAAAATAAAAATAGATAAATCGAATTTAACTATTTTAAAATTTTTACCTAAAGAGTATTAGTTTTAATAACTTGGGTTCCGGCGGTATTATATGCTCTAAGTAATCCTCCAGCTCCCAATTTAATGCCGCCAAAATATCTAACTACTGCAATGAAACAGTTATTTAAACTGTTTTTTTCTATGATATTAAATAAAGGTGTTCCAGCGGTATTATGAGGTTCTTTATCATCACTTTTACGAGCAGTATTGGAAACTTTATAAGCAAAAGGTATATGTCTGGCTTTTTTATGTTCTTTTTTTAATTCAATTAATATTTCTTTTGCTTCTTCTTCATTATTAATTTCATAATAATAGGCAATAAATTTACTTTTTTTTTCTATATATTCAATTTGATTAATAAGTTTCATTTTTTTCACCAATATAATTATAACTGAATTTTTTGCTTCTTACTATAAATTTCTGTTTTAACGTTCTTTAATGTTTCGTCTGTAAATTTAGCCATATTATCATTCCTTAATGATTTATATGGTATCATAGGTAAATAACAATGTCAAAATATAGTAAATTAATGTAAAATTTTACTTTTTATATTTTAATATATAAAAATTGAATTATATTGTATAATAGTTTGTATGGAGGGATAATGATGCTACAAGAAAAATTAAAATTAATTCCTAATTCACCAGGGTGTTATCAAATGTTAAATAAAGATGGAAAAATAATTTATGTTGGAAAAGCTAAAAACTTACATAAAAGAGTTAATTCTTATTTTAATCGAACACATACTGGAAAAACAGCATTGATGGTTTCTGAGATTTGTGATTTAACTTATATTGTTGCAAATAGTGAACTTGAAGCATTTATTATCGAACTTAATTTAATAAAAAAATATGATCCGTATTATAATATTTTGTTGAAGGATGACAAAAGCTATCCATATATTGAATATATAAGTAAACCTTATCCTAAATTAAAAGTATCGCGATATTTAAATATTAAAAGAAGAGATAAAAAACTAATATTTGGACCATATCCTAACGCATATGCAGCTCGTAGAATAGTAAATTTATTAAATAGATTGTATCCATTAAAAAAATGTGATGGAATGCCACCAAAACCATGTCTATATTTTCATATAAATGAATGTTTAGGATATTGTACTAAAACTTTTGATAAAAATGCTATGGAACAAATGGAAAATGAAATTCTTAGTTTTTTAAGAGGAAATGATAAAATTTTAATTGATAAAATAAATGAAAAAATGCAAATTCATAGTGAAAACTTAAATTTTGAATTAGCTCAAGAGTTAAAAGAGGAACTTAATTATATAAAGATTGTTCTAGCTAAACAAAAAGTTGAACTACATGATTATATTAATCGTGATATTATTGGTTATTATTATGATAAAGGTTTTATTAGCATAGAAATATTTTTTGTTAGAAATGGGAAATTAGTTGGAAGTACAAATAAATCTTTTCCTTTAATTAGTGAACCTAAAGAAGATTTGGAATTATTTGTTATGGATTTTTATGATAATAAAGAGATACCAAAAGAAATTATCATGGATGAAGAGGTAGACAAAGAATTATTAGGTACACTTTTAAACACAAAAATAATTACACCACAAAAGGGTAAGAAAAAAGATTTATTAAAGATGGCTAATATGAATGCTAAGATCAATTTGGATAATCAATTAGCTTTATATATAAAAGAAACAGAAAAAACTAGTAAACCTAATGATGAATTAAAAGCGTTGCTTAAGCTAAATACTTTAGATAGAATTGATGTTTTTGATAATTCAAATCTTTTTGGCAGTTATTCAGTAAGTGCTATGGTAGTTTTTAAATATGGAAAACCTTGTAAAAAAGAATATCGCAAATATAAAATTAGTTTAGAAAAAAATGATGATTTTAATACTATGAAAGAAGTGATTTACCGTAGGTATTTTAGGGCTTTAGTAGATAAAACAGAGTTACCAGATTTAATTATAGTAGATGGGGGTATTAATCAAATTAATGCTTGTAAACTAGTTTTAGATGATTTGAATTTAAATATTAAAGTATGCGGTTTAAAGAAAGATAATCATCATAGGACTAGTAATTTAGTTGATGGAGATAGTTATAATATTATTGAAATTGATCGCAACAAAGAATTATTTCATTATTTAACTAGAATTCAGGACGAAGTTCATAGATTTACTATAACTTACCATAAAAAAATTAGAAGTAGGGGAAGCATATCAAGTATCTTGGATAATATAAGTGGGATCGGAGCACAACGTAAAAAATCGTTGATCAAAAAATTTGGTAGTATTGCTAAGATTAAAAACGCTTCGATCGAAGAATTAACAGAAATAGTTCCAGAAAATATTGCCAGAAATATTCATGAGTTTTTTCAAAATTATCAAAAGTAATTGCTTAAATTTATAATAATTATTATAATTATATAAGGTGGTAAAATGGCAAAATTAGTTTCATTAGAATTAGATTATTCAATTAAAGTATCAAGTCGAATAGAAAATTATTTAAGCCCGGAATATGTTTATTTTTATATCAATAAAGAGAGTAAATTATTAGTAAAAGATAAAGAAAAAGTTTTAAAAGGGCAACCGCTATTAATTAATAATTCTAAAACTATATTTAGTACTGTTTCAGGCCAAGTGTGTGGTTTAAAAAAATTTAAAAGAAATAATATAGAGTATCATTATCTTGTCGTTGAAAATGATTATAAAGAAAAAACTGCAAAAAAAAGTATTAGAAAATCTTTAAAAATTAAAAATGAAAATGAATTAAAAAGGCTTCTAAATGAATATGGATTAGATATAAAATTCGAAAAGAAAGAAAATTTACTTTTAAATTGCATTGATGATGAACCATATATAGTAAATAATTCTATGTATTTAAATAAGAATATTAATAATATATTAGAAACTTTAGATACATTGAAAAACATCTTAAAAAACAAACCCGTATATATTTTAATCAAAAATACAGAAACAGATGTTCTGACTAAAATTAATGATCTTTTAGGTACATATCCAGATTTTAAACTTATAATGGTTCCAAATTATTATTTGATTGAACGTCAAGAGAATTATCAAAATTATTTAGATGTAACATTAGATAGTATTTTTACTCTTAATTTAAAAGACTTTAATAAAATAAGTGAAATAATTGAAAAAGATAAACCTCAAACTGAGAAATTTATAACTTTAACAGGAGATGCAATTAAAAACCCTTTAGTGATAAATGCTAAGATTGGTTCTGCGGTTAAAGATGTTTTAACTGGTGAAATAGAGTTTTTGGATAATAGTGATGATTTAGTTTTTTATTACAATGGTTTAATGAAAGGAAATTTGACAAAGTTAGACGGCTTGATAGTTGATGATCAGTTTGAAGGTTTAATTATAACTAAAAACGAAGAATGTAAAAGTTTAAAATGTATTAAATGTGGTTTATGTTTAAAATATTGTCCTTTAAATATTAATCCTATAGAACATTATTTAGATGCTAAAGAGATAAAGTGTTTAAATTGTGGTTTGTGTGCGTATGTGTGTCCAAGCAATATTAATTTTAAGAGGATAACTAAGAAGGAAGATAATTATGAATAAAAAATTAATTCATTTAAAAAATGATTTGGAGAGTTTAAATAAATCATATCTTTTGTGTTTAGGTTTAGTTTTTTTATTTGGTATATATAAAAATATTATTAGTTTACTTGCATCCAATATAAATAATACACTTCTTTTAAGTCGCTTATTATTTATTGTAATAGGCTTTAGTGCAGGTTTATTAAATGATTTTATAAAGAATCAAAAGTTAAGTATGGGTTTTAATACAATTGGTGGCTTAATTGTAGGAATGATTATTCCTTTTAAAACTAATTTAATTATATTTATTATTAGTATGCTAAGTTTCATAGGGATTGATTTTATTGATAAAGATAATAAAATAAATAAAATTTGTTTAATTAAAATTTTATGTGTCATTTTAATGGTTGTATTTAGTAATTATACTTATTTAAATCCGATGGAAACATCGTATGAATATGCTTACTCATTGTGGGACGTATTTGTGGGAAATCAAATTGGTGGAATTTTTTCTACCAGTGCTATGTTAGTATTAATTAGTTTAATGATTTTAAGTGCCAATAAATTGTATAAAAGTAAAATTGTTTTAATTTCTTTAGGAAGTTATATTTTAACATTATGTTGTTTATTAATTAGTAAAAATTATATGAGTATCTTTTTAATGATGTTGAATTCATCAAATATCTTTGCTTTTGTATTTATAGCGCCGTTCAGTATCTATAGTCCTTACAAAAATAAAGAAACAATAGTATATAGTTTAATAGTAGGCATTATAACCGCTTTAATAACTTATTTTGTAAATTTTTATGAAGCAGCAATTATATCAATATTATTTGCAAATTTAGTAATAATTTTGTGGAATAGAATTCATAAATCGACAAATAATTCTTAATTGATTTGATATAACTAAATAAAATTCCTTTAAATAGGAATTTTTTTAATGGAGGAATTGGTTATGAAAAAATTGTTTTTATTAGCGGTATTAATAGTACTATTACCCATAGTAGTAAAAGCAGAGACATTTTATGCAGGAGAACAGGTTAAAGAAGTCCCATTATATTTAGATAAAATAACTAAGCAGAGTTATCGATATTTTAAAACGGCATATAGAACTAGTGACAATGTTTTAGTTTATTGCGTTGAACCTGATAAGCTTTTAAGTGTAACAAATGAATATAATTTTGTAGAAGAAAAGCAATGGGAAAAATTAAATATAAATTATGAAACATGGCGCAGATTAGAACTCCTTGCATATTTTGGCTATGGATATGATGGTCATGACAGTGAAAGATGGGCCGCTATTACGCAGTATATGCTTTGGCAAACCGTTTTACCAGAAGGTTGGTATTTAACGTTTACTAATGGTTATGGTGGGGAATTTAAAAATATTCACGAAAAAGAAACAAATGAAATTGAAAATTTAATAAAGGATTTTGAAATTTTGCCATCATTTTCAAATCAAAAATTTAATTTAACTAAAAAAGAACAGTTGATTTTAAAAGATGCAAATAATAATTTAGAAAAATATGAATTGATAAATAATACACCGTTAGAAATCATTAGAAATAGTAATGAGTTAATAATTAATGCCACAGAAAATGGAACATATACTTTAGAATTTGTACGAGGCAACTATAAACCTACTAAACTTTATATGTCGGATAACGATCAATCGGTTATTTCAACTGATGGTGTTCCAGAAAATAGATTTGTTTTAACTGTTGAGGTAGAATCGGGTAACTTAGCTTTAAAAAGAGGTTATGATGATTATTTAAATAATGATAGCAAAAGAGAAAATGCAGTTTATGAAATTATTGATAGTAAATCAAACAAACATATTTTATCTACTAATCAAGATGGAATAATAAATTTAAGTGATTTGCCTATCGGAGAGGTAACTATAAAAGAACTTAATCCAAGCGTAGGTTATGAAAAAGATGCAAATATTTATAAAGTGACTATAAAAAATAACGAAAATACTATTTTAGAGGTAAATCCAAGATTAATTGTAAAAAAAGTAAATATTATAAAAAAATACTTAATCGAAGATGAAAATTTATTGCCAAATGAAGTTAATTCAATATTTTCAGTATTGAAACAAGATGAATATAAATTGACGGACATAACTAATGAAAATGGAACAGTATCATTTTTAATTCCTTACGGGAAATATATTATCAAACAAGACTCAACTTTATTAGGATATGAACTAATGAAAGATTGTTATATAAATGTTGAAAACAGTATCGAAGAAAACTTATCGTTTATTAATTATAAAAAGGTTATTGAAGAAACACCTGAGGAAAATCCTGAAGAATCTAAACCTTTAGAACCAGAAATACCAGTTTCTAAAGATGAACAATCTGAGGATACAGAAAAATCACCTGTCACTGAAGAAGTATTAAATAATGAAAATAATAATAAGTTTTATGAAGATATAAATGATAGCATTGTATTTATTGAAAATCCTAAAACTAATGATAACATTTATAAAAATTTACTTATTTTTATCATATCAAGCTTATTTTTAGTAAAAATTTTACATAAAATGCAATAAAATTGCATTTTTTTGTATAAAAATAAAGGAAATTGTCATTCGATTTGTAATAAATAGTATTAGAGGAGCAATTTTATGGCATTTTTAGACGATTCTGAAATAGAAGCAATAAGAACTAACGCTAATATTATTGATATTATCTCAGATTATCTTCCTTTAACACAAAGGGGTAAGAATTTTTTTGGCGTGTGTCCATTTCATGACGATCATTCTCCAAGTATGAGTGTTTCGTCAGAAAAGCAAATTTACAAGTGCTTTTCTTGCGGTGCAGCAGGAAATGTATTTACTTTTGTTCAAGATTATGAACATATAACTTTTATCGAAAGTGTTAAACTAGTCGCCGAAAAAATTGGCTATAACATTGTTATTGAAGAAACAAAAAAAACAGAAAAAAATGATGATTCTTATAAAGCTATGCAACTTGCTGAAATGTTTTATAAGAATAATTTAAATACAAGTTTTGGTCTAAAAGCTAAAGCATATTTAGAAGAAAGAAAAATTAATGATATCATTATAAATGAATTTAATATTGGACTATCTTTACCAGAGAAAAAATCATTATATAATTTATTAGAGAAAAAAGGTTATTCAAGCATAACTTTAAAAAAAATAGGACTTGTTAATATAGATGGTGCAGATGTATATGACAGTTTTGTTAATCGAATTATTTTTCCTATTCATAATTTAGAAGGTCAGGTAGTTGGCTTTACCGGAAGAATATATAATGGAGAATCAGTAGCTAAATATTTTAACTCTAAAGAAAGTGAAATATTTAAAAAAGGACAAATATTATTTAATTATCATCGAGCTAAAGATTTTATTAAAGAAAAACATGAAGTAATAATTGTTGAAGGAAATATGGATGCTATAAGAATGTATAGTTATGGTTTTAAAAATACTGTAGCCTTAATGGGAACTAATTTAACAAAAGATCATATAGATGTCTTAAAGAAATTAAGATCTAAAGTAGTTTTACTTTTAGATAATGATGAAGCCGGAGAAATAGCAACTATTAATAACGGACAAATGTTAGAAAATAATAATATTGAAACCTATGTTGTTAGATTAAGTGATTATAAAGATCCAGATGATTATTTAGTGCATTACGGTTATGATAAAATGAATGAAGTAATTAAAAATAAAGTAAGTTTGATGGAATATAAATTATTTTATTATCAGAAAAATAAAAATTTAGATAATACCACTGACTTAGTTACTTTTGTAAAACAAGTACTAAATAGTATAAAGAAAACGAGTGATAATTTAACAAAAGAAATAACTTTAAAAAAATTAAGTGATGAATATAACATACCTATCGAGGTTTTAAAAAATGAAATAGAGTTAGATAGTCAAGAAAAAGCAAATAAAATTGAAAATCCAGTTAAAACTAATAATAAATCAAAATACGATAAGGTATGTGAATCGATAATATATTATTTATTGAATGATGGAATGTATGTTAGAATTTACAAAAATAATAATATTTTTGTTGATAACAGAGATTATCGTAATATTATTAATGAAATCTTGTATTTTTTTGAAAAATATAATAATATAAAAATCGCTGATTTTATTTCTTATATTT
>JAZRRD010000008.1:0-10096 GCA_045650425.1 Bacilli bacterium
GTAACTCACCATTATTTAGTATTCAAAAAAATATTAAAATCATACAATATTATAGGTGATTTTATGTTTAATTTAGTGGAAAGATTTATGAATAATTTATCTAGAGAACAGGTTAATGATTTTGCATTAAAAAAAGGAGCACATTTTAATGAAGAAGAACTTAATTTTACTTATGATTTTATCAAAAAAAATTGGCGTTCCGTTATTAGTAACCCCAATCTTTTAAATCTTGATAGATACCAAAATATATATACTCCTGAAAATTTTGGCAAAATCAAACAAGTTTTTAATGAATATTCACAAAAATATCAAAAATTTCTTTGATATTTTTTAATGCTCAAAATTTATTTCATATATTTCTTTTGATGTAGATAATCTCATCATTAAAATGTCGGTAGGATTAGTACTTACTTCTAATTTCCAATCTTCTTCTTGAACATTAATAACATAAGAATATATTTTCATATTATTTTCTATTTTCTCAATTACATCAATATCTTTCATCATATTAAAGTTATTCTTAATAAATAATAAAGGATATTTTTCCATAGCAAATTCTTCTTGATGATCTACAAATACTTTATAACATTTTTCCAGAGTACAAGAATATTTATAAATCTCCGACTTAGATTCTAGATATCCAACATCAACTCCCTCATTTATTTCGCCATCATAAATAACAAGTGAGTTATCAACCATATTATTTATTTTAAAATTATATTTAACGTTATTAGACAATAGTTTGTTTTGTAACTCTAATATGTCTCCAAATTTTACTTCTTCTTTTTCGTTATTTTCTATTCTTGCTGGAGCTTTATTCGAAGAAGTACCAAAAACAATTATAATTCCTAAAAGAAATATAAACCATAATCCTAATTTGATAGTTGCTTTATAACGGGGATTAGCCCATAATTCTTTAATTTTTTCCATCATTAATCAACCCTTCTTTTAATAATTTTTCCTTATCTGTTCCGTTTAGATAATCTTTTATATCCATAATGCTTTTTCCAAACGGTTTTATCTTTTTTAAGTAAATTAAACCATCTTTACAAGAAATTGCAAAATTATTTTTATCTAAAACTTCAATTCTATTGCTAGTTAAAATTTCCTTTTTTAAAAATTCTGCTTCAATAACTTTTATTTCCTTACCATTTAAATTAAAATTAGCGAGCGGCCATGGATTTAAGCCTCTAATTTTGTTAATAATTTCTTTGCCAGTTAAATCAAAATTTAATAACTCATCTTCACGTTTTATAGTTGGAGCATATGTTGCATCATCTTCATTTTGTTTTTCTTGAGTATTAGTACCTTCAAAAATACTTGGTAAAGTGCGTTCAAGCAAAGACGCACCTAGCAAAGATAACTTATCGTGTAATGTGCCTACATTATCTAATGATTCAATTAAACATTCAGCCTTACTTATCATATCACCAGTATCCATACCTTTATCCATGTACATGATGGTAATTCCAGTTTTATTATCACCGTTAATTATCGATCTGTGAATAGGAGCTCCTCCCCTATATTTTGGTAGTAAGGAAGCATGAACATTAATAGCGCCATATTCTGGTGCATTTAGTAATATTTCTGGAATAATTTGACCATATGCACAAGTAACTATCATATCAGGTTTACAATTTAATATTCTTTCATAATCAGTTCTAATTTTTTGGGGTTGAAATACTTCAATATTATTTTTAATTGCAACCTCTTTAATAGGAGAAAATTTAATTTCCCTTTTTCTCCCAACTTCTTTGTCAGGCTGAGTAACAACTAAGACTACATCCGCTAATTCGATTAATTTTTCTAAAATTGGAACCGCGAAACCTGGAGTTCCCATAAATACAACTTTCTTATTTTTCATATTTTCATCCTCACTTGTATTGTATCATATTTTTAAAGGATTGTTATCAATTTCTAAATATGTTTTGTTATTTTGTTTATATAAATTATTGAGCGTGATAAGAGTTTCTCGTAAGCTAGTATCTTTTTTATATTTCAAAATTATTTGAAATCTATAAAAGTTATTTTGCTTAAAAACAGCTGCTGTTGTAGGCCCTAAAATGATTGTGTCTTTTTCTAAATTTTTCTTTAAAAAATTATAAGTTTTTTTAGCTTCATTACTTGCTAGTTCGTAATCTTTAGAAATAATTTTAATGCTTGTTAAAAAATAATATGGCGGATAATTTAATTTTTTTCTAATCTCGGACTCATATTTATAAAACTTATTATAATCATGATTGATTACACAATTTAAAATATAATTATCTGGATTATAAGTTTGAATTAAAACTTTACCTGGCAAATTACTTCTTCCTGCTCTTCCAGCTACTTGATTTAATAAGGAAAATGTTCTTTCACTACTTCTAAAATCCGGAATATTTAAAGAATTATCAGCATTAATTACTCCTACTAAAGTTACTTTAGGAAAATCTAATCCTTTACTAATCATTTGTGTGCCAATTAAAATATCATATTTATGATTTTTAAAATCATTCAAAATCTTTTCGTGACTTCCCTTGCGACTTGTAGTATCTACATCCATTCGAATAATGCGCGCTTCATATTTTTGATTTAGATAATCTTCTAATTTTTCTGTGCCTAAACCATAATATGTTAAAGCCTTTTCATGACATTCCGGACATTCTTCTTTGGAAAACAAGGTATAACCACAATAATGGCATCTTAAGTTATTGGTTGTTTTATGATAAGTCAAAGTTATATCACAATTTTTACATTTAAAGGTAAACCCACAATTACTACACATTATATAAGGCGAATAACCTCTTCGATTTAATAACAATATGACTTGTTCATGTTTTTTTATTTTATCTTCTATTTCATTACTTAATTCTTCACTAAGAATACCATTGCCTTTTTTTACTTCATAAGTCATATCAATTAATTGTACGCAAGGTAACTCCGCATTATTAGTTCTTTTTTTCATTTCATGAAGTTCATATATTTCTTTATTAGCTCTCGCCATACTTTCAAGTTGGGGTGTTGCTGAACCTAAGACTAAAGCAATATTATTGTATTTAGCTCTAAATTTAGCGATATCAATGGCATTATATCTTGGATTAGTATCTTGTTTAAAATTGTCACTATGCTCTTCATCTATGACGATGATACCTAAGTTTTTTAAGGGTGCAAAAACAGCGCTACGAGTTCCTACTACTATTTTTGCTTCCCCTCGATAAATTTTTAAATACTCATCGTTTCTTTCGCCATTTGATAAACTACTGTGATATATTGCTACACAATTTCCAAACCTGTCATAAAATCTTTTTATCATTTGACTCGTTAATGTAATTTCTGGCACTAAAACTAAAGCTGTTTTGCCTAATTTTAAAATTTCTTCAATTAATCTAAAATACACTTCAGTTTTTCCAGATGCTGTAACTCCGTATATTAAATGGGTTTTATACTTGTTCAACTGATTTTTAATTTTATCAAATGTCCTATTTTGTTCTTCAGTTAATATTAACTTTTCTTGTTTTGATTCAAAAATATTATTTAGACGATAACATTGTTTTTTTATAATTTTTACAATCTTCTTATCAGTTAAAGACTTTAATATATTATTCGAAATATCTTTGATATTTATTTCTGTTTCAACTAATAATTTTTCGATTAATTCACATTGTTTAGAAGCCCTTTTATTAGTTTTTAAAAATTCATCAGCTTCATTAATTCCTATATTTAAAACAACACATTTTTCATATTTGTTATAATTTTCTTTTTTGTTTTGAATTTTTAAACTAGTAGGTAGCATAGTCTTATAAGCCGTTACTAAATTACATAACGTTGTATTATGAAGATATTCTCCAACTTTTAATAATTCATCATTAAAATATATTTCTTCATCTACAAGCTCTTTTATTTCTTTTAGTTCATAATCTTCATTATATTCATTATTAATTTCTAACACTAAACCGTTTATTAATTTTGGCCCAAATGGAACTTTTACTTTCATTCCAACTTTTATACTATCTTTAAATAATGAAGGAATAGTATATGTAAAAACATGATCTAATGATTTAACTTCATATTCGACTAAAACCTTAGCATACATAATATTCCTCCTTACTTTTTAACTATATCTAAATAAATTATGGATGTCAAACAAATTAAAAATGACAAATTATTTTTTTGTCATTTCATTAAATACAGTTCCAATAGAAGCGATTCCTTGTAAATCAGCAGGTAAAATAATTTTAGTTGCTTGACCATCTGCAACCTTAGCTAACGCTTCATAACTTTTTAATGTAAGAACTGATTTATCAGCTTTAGCTTCGTTAAGTAATTTAATTCCATCAGCTTCAGCTTGTTTTAATTTAAGCATTGCTTCAGCTTGACCTTCAGCGATTCTAATCTGGCTTTCTCTTTGAGCTTCTGCTCTTAAAATTGCACTTTCTTTTTCTCCTTCAGCAATTAATATTGAGGATTTCTTTTCTCCTTCAGCTTGAAGAATTTTTTCTCTTCTTTCACGTTCTGCACGCATTTGTTTTTCCATTGCATCTTGGATATCTCTTGGAGGTAAAATATTTTTAACTTCTACCCTGTTAATTTTAATTCCCCAAGGATCGGTAGCTTCATCTAATATAGCACGCATTTTCGTATTGATAATATCTCTACTTGTTAAAGTTTGATCTAGCTCTAATTCACCAATGATATTTCTTAGTGTTGTAGCAGTTAAATTTTCAATAGCACTGATTGGATATTCTACACCATAAGTATATAATTTAGCATCAGTGATTTGATAATAAACTACTGTATCAATTTGCATTGTAACATTATCTTGAGTAATAACTGGTTGCGGAGCAAAGTCTTTAACAACTTCTTTTAATGTTACACGATTTGATATACGATCAATAAATGGGATTTTAAAATGTAGTCCATTACTCCAAGTTGTATAGTAAGAACCTAGTCTTTCGATTACATATGCATGAGCTTGTGGAACAATTACCACATTTGGCAATACCAATACCGCAATAATTACTAAAATAGCAATTAACAATTCCATAAATTACACTTCCTTTTCTTTCTTTTTAGTTGCTTTTTTAGCAACAGTTTTTTTAGTAGTAGTTTTCTTGCTTGAAACGCTTTTTTTAGCAACATTTTTCTTAGGAGTTTCTTGAGTTTCTTTTTTTACTATAAGTTTAACTCCATCAATTTTTTCAATGATAACTTCTTCATCAACTTTAATAGATTTATCAGAAATTGCACTCCATCTTTTTCCGTCAACTTTTACTTCGCCAATAGTATTTTTCTTAATTTCTTCGGTAACTATTCCTTTCATCCCGATAACTCTATCAGCGTTAGTTCTAGCTGCTTCAGCATCAAATATTTTCTTTAAATACTTTCCTGTTGTAAGTAATAACACTATACCCAAAAAACCAAATATCATGAATTGTATCATAAAACTATCTACAAAAAATGATACAATCAACGATACTATGGCACTTGCTATGAACCATATAGTTATTAAGTTTACTGTTACCACTTCAATAAACGATAAAACAAAGATAACTAAAAGCCATATAATCCAGAATTCCATAATACACCATCCTTCTGAATTAATTATATTACAATTATATATTTTTTACAATAAATCAAAGAAAAAGAAATTGAACTTTCATCAATTTCTATTCTGTATAGTTAGGATCGTATGTTACTGTAGCGGTATTTGGGATTGCGCCAGGTCCTATTGTTACGTTTCCTTCTGTATTTTTAATAATTACGTCTGTTAAAGGATTACTTCCAAAAGCCGAAGAGCCTATAGTTGTTACTGAGGCAGGAATAATTACTTTTGTTAAATTATTACCCCAAAACGCTCCCATTAATCCCTCACCTAAAATCTGTGTTAGTCTACTAGGGTTTTCTTCAGTATCTTCAAAAGTCAAACTAGTAATTTGATTAGCATAGTCACTACCACTAAATGCACCTACTCCAATTATTTCGACATTACTCTTAATATTTACAGTGGTTAACTTATTAGCGGAAAAAGCTTGGCGACCAATTATTTTAGCAGGTACAGTAGCGTTTGTTAGTAGATTATTAGCAAATGCGAGAGTCTCAATTGCCTCTAGTTTACCTTCAAATACTAAATCGGTAATTCGATTGTTTTGAAATGCTAATTCCCCTATAGTTTCTACAGAACTTGGAATTGTCAATTTTGAAATTTGATTATGCTCAAAACCATTCAAATAAGTGATATTATCTGGTATATCTAACGAAGATATTTGATTGTATGCAAATGCGTTATTGGCTATAGTTTTAACACTTTTTGGTAACGTTACTTCTTTTAGCTTATTTCCATAAAATGCTGAAGTTCCTATAACATTAACTGTATTCGGAATAACTATACTCTCTATACCAGCTTCATAAAAAGATAAATCAGATATCGTTACCAGTGATCTAGGTATAATTACTTCAGATATGGTATTAGATTGGTTATAATTTCGAAAGGCATATTCACCTATGGCTATTAATTGACTTGGATTTTCAAGAGTATCTTCAAAAGTTAATTTTTGTATCTCATTGCCAAAAAAAGCTTCTCGTTCTATAGTTTCTACAGAATCTTTTATAGTTACACTTGTTAATTTATTATTTCTAAATGAACCATCTCCTATAGTTTTAGCACCAACAACCGCTTCTGTAATTTGATTCCTAGAAAATGCAACGTTTCCTATAATTTCTACGGTACTAGGAATCACCACTTTAGTTAATTGATTATATTCAAATGCTCGCTCCCCAATTGTTTTTAGTTGGCTTGGATTTTCAGGAGTGTCCTCAAAAACAACTTTCTCTAAGTAACCGACTTCATTCTTTGAATAAAATGCGGATTCTCCTATTGTAACAACGCTACTAGGAATTGTTATTTCTTTTATATTTGTTTCCCCAAAAGCATAATCTCCTATTGTTTTTAGCATTCCATCAGATGGTAAGAGTACCATTTCTAAAACCTCGTTATCCTCAAACGATTCATCGTCAATATTTTCTAAAAATACTGCTTCACTTAAATCTAACGATGTGACTTGCGAAGTTCCTTCATCCATTTCACCAGTATCAGGATTAAACATCATTGCATATGGTCCTTCAATGGTATATCCAGATGCAGCATAACCTTCCCAATCTATTGCATTATATTCTTCTTCGGTTGTTATAATTTTTAGTCCCATTGCTTCCATATCTTCTAATGTACATGTTGTTGGATCATCACACATATCTTGCTTAAATAAAACAATTATATCATCAGCTATATTTTCATCTGTTATATAAAAAATTCCTTTCCCATCGTCGGTTTCTTCATTATATATTGAATAAGCTTGAATATTACTCATCGCAAATGATGCTTGAATTATTGTTTTTACTTCTATTCCTGCAATTGTTGCTGGTACAGATACATTATATCCACATGAATAATCATATGATAAAATTGTTCCTTCTGTATCTATCGCAAAACACTCATTTTGAACTGGTAATCCTTGTCCTCCAGTTATGAATATTTGTCCACTAAATAATTTGCCTTGTTCTTCTACTGGAGCATCTTTATCTATCCATACTTTTACATTATGAGTAGCTGTCCCTTTTCCTTCTAAAGATTCCATGCTTAAAAGTTTACTATCTCTTACTACTTCTTTATTTTCTGGATCACTATATCCAATATCGCCAAAATCTGATATTAGTGCACTTTGTTTATCATCTAATTTTAATCTTAGACTTGAATAATCTAGATAATTATCTGAATCACCAGCTACTGAATTAAGTCCAACGATATAATTTACATTTTCATCGCAATTATTTTTTACTTCGAATGTATATCCTGTAAGCGCTTCTCCTTCACTTTCACTTATTGGCCAGGCTTTATCTAGGCCAAATGTACCAGATTCATTTTGCATAGTGATATCTAGACATGCTGCAACCATGTCGTTAGTATCTTTTTGCGTTTTTGTTATTTGCCAATATGCGTATGTACTACCTGCAATAATTGCTATTACTGCAACTATTGCTATTGACAAGATTATTATTTTTTTCTTCTTTTCTTTCACTATATATTACCTCTTTCCTATCTTTCATATATAGCATACCCCCCCCCAAGACACTTTTGTCAAGACATTACTTAGTGTAGACAAAAAAAGAGTAATTAATTCATTACTCTTTTAAACATTTTTTCTAAATCATAAATTGTAAATTTGATAATCGTAGGTCTTCCATGAGGACAGTTATATGGGTTATCGCATAATACAAGTTCTCTTAGTAATTCTTCGATTGCTTCATTACTTATATGCATATTAGCTTTAATACTCATTTTGCAAGCAAGTGTAATAGCTAGATGTTCATTAAATTTAACTCTATCAAAATTATTACCTTTTTGAATTACTAAATCAAATATTTTTCTAATACTTTCTTCTTCATATCCTTCTTTTAACCATGATGGATGAGACTTAACTAAATATGTATTATAGCCAAATTCCTCAATTATAAATCCTAACTTATTTAAATATTCAAAATTTTCTTTTATTTTTAAATATTCACTTGAAGAATATTCTAATTTTATCGGAAATAACATACTTATAGTATTAGTTTTTTCTAATTTTAAAGCATTTAAATACTTCTCATAATTAATTCTTTCTTGAGCAGCATGTTGATCTATTAAATATACACCTTCATCATTTTCTGCAATAATATATGTTCCATGAGCAAGTCCAACGGGATATAAAACTAGTTTTTTCATCTCTTCATTAATGATTATTTCTTTTTCTTCTGGAACTATATCTGTATTTTGATAACTGAAATCTAGGGATGTTTGATAAGTTTCTACCTCCTCTTCTAGTTTTGTAAAATTATCAATAATCCCTTCTTTTATTTCATTATACTCTTCATGAACAATGGCATTTGGAATTAAGAGTGTATCATACAAAGCTTTTTTTATAGTCTCTGTGATAAGTTCTTCTAGTTCGTTTATTTTACTCATTTTAATATCTTGTTTTGTAGGATGGATATTTACATCTACTAAAGTTGGATCAGTATTAATATTTAAAACAACTATAGGATATTTATTATCAGGTTTATATGTATAATAAGCATCATTTATAGCTCTATTTATATCATTATTTCTAACTACTCTATCATTAACAAATGTTATCATATGATTTCGATTAGACTTTAAAATCTCTGGTTTACAAACAAACCCGTAAATATCAAAATCGTCATTACTGTTTCTTATTTCAATCATCTTACTAGATACATTAAGACCATATAATTCATGAATTGTTTTAAGTAAATTTCCTGAACCGGACGTTTTTACAATTTCACTTTCATTATTAGTCAATATAAAGCTAATCTTAGGGTGAGATAAAGCTAAACGTTCAATCAACGAAACACAATTATTAAGTTCAGTGTTTTCACTTTTTAAATATTTAAGTCTAGCTGGAGTGTTATAAAATAAATTATTTATCGTAATACTTGTTCCAATTCTCGCTTCACTTTTAGTAAATTCTAAAAACTCCCCACCTTTGATATGAATAAGTGTTCCTATATCACTTTTGCAGGTTTTTAAAACAACTTCAGATACACTTGCAATTGACGGAAGAGCTTCACCTCTAAAACCTAAGGTGTTTATGAAAAATAAATCATCATCTTTATATAACTTACTTGTTGCATGTCTTTGAAAAGCCATTTTCGCATCTTCTTCATCCATACCAGAACCATTATCAATAACTGTTATTTCTTTAATCCCACCATCTAGTAAATGTACTTTTATTAAGGTTGCTCCAGCATCAATACTGTTTTCTGTAAGTTCTTTAACTATCGAGGAACATTTTTCTACGACCTCTCCAGCAGCAATCTTATTAGCTAGGTTTTCACTCATTACTTTTATAATACTCATAATTTACTACTCCTATTTAAAAATTGAATCTCTCTTTTCGATATATTTTAAAGGAAATGAAAGTTCAATGGTACATGCATTTTTAAAATTAATAAAACCTATTCCTTTGATTATTAAATCAGTATCATCTTTGACATTTAAATACTCTTTGTTGACTATTTCATAATTATATACTTTTTTAATATCAAAAGAATTATTTAT
>JAZRRD010000009.1:0-11585 GCA_045650425.1 Bacilli bacterium
AAAATATTAATGATGTAGATGATTATGCTGCATTTTTTCTGAAAAATTACACTCAAGATTATATTTTATATTCTTCAGAAAAAAGTAATAAGAATAATAAGAACGTAACTAAGAAAGTCGTTATAAATGGAATAATTATAATTTTGACCTCTTCATTATTAATGTCATTAATTAAGTTTGCTGTAAATGATATAAACCCTATAAGTGCTGTTAACTATGCTTCATCAATGTTTGTTTATGATATATCACAATGTTTAAATTTTGATATAAATATTTTAACAAAAGATGAAGCTATAGACTTAATATACAATTCTACATCATTGCCTTATGATTTTAAAATAAAGTTTGTTAACCGGGATTTATTTGATGATGTATATCCATATTATCACGGGACAAAAATGGAATACATTATTAAAAATAAATTAACTGATTTATCTTTTGAAAAATATGGATTCACAAATCCAAATTACTATAATTCGTCTGCTTATTATGATGAACTTGAACCAAATGTAATTCATATTAATAAAGTTACAAGAAAAGTTGAAAAAGATAGTGGACATGAATTTGTACATGTTCTTCAATACCCTTTTTTAAATTTTAAATATATTCGAGAAGCTACAGCAAGTATTATAAATTGGGAATATTTTGATGAAAATGATAAAAGATATCCTGAAGCTGCAGAAAATATTCGATTATTAATGGATGTAATCGGTCCTAAAATAATATGGCAATATATCTTTTCTGGAGATGAAGAATCTTTAGAATCAGTTTTAAAAGAATTTTTAGATGAAAAAGACTTTAATAAATTAATTGATTTGTTATCTAAAGAACCAGATGACGCTAATCATAAAATAATTACAGAATTAATTAGCAAATTATATTTAAATAAATATCAAAAAGATATAAAAAGTGATTATAATATTTTTGATATGGAGGGCAATATAATTTTAGACAAAATATATTTTAATCATAGAAAAGAAAATAAAATTACTCATCATATTATTTCTGTCGAAGAAGGAATAAAAAAAGGCTTAATAAAAGAAGAAACTTACTATGCAAAAATAATAAATGAATCAGATATTATGAATTATGATGAAAATGGTACTTTCATAGAAAAAAGATTAGTCGGAAATAATTGCGAAATAGTAAATATAGATAATGAAGGAATGATTAATTTAAAGTTTAAATGGTATAGTAAGACAGTTACTAGACAACAAGCTATAAAAAGAAATTATGTAAAATATGAATATCTTTTATACGTAAATAAAACTGATTTAAATAAATATCAAGATTTAAGAAATGCTGATTTACCTCCAGTAAAAAAATTAGAGGGTATTAGTCAAAATATTTCTCTTTCTACACTTGCTCCAACATATAAATTGTATGTTATAATTAGAATAGATAATATTTTGAATCGTTTTCCAGAAGATATCATTACGAAGTCAGAAGAAAAAGATAATATATTAAGTTTAAATTAAAATGCAATATAAAACTTTATTCTAATCAAAATCGGCAGAATTTGATTTTGATATAGTTACTATGATTATTATTGATCCGGAGACTGGCAAAGAAAAACTGATTTCAACACATGATTTAGAACTTGATGTATTTAGAACAATTAATAATAGTCAAGAAGGTGTTTGTAGAAATTTGAAAAAATAAACATTTAATAAGAAAGGAAACTTTTATGGAAGAAAAGAAACTTATTGAATTAACTCCAATCGAAACTACAGCTTATTGGTGGGTTACTATGATTCGTTATAAAATAAGAGAATTAATAGATCTGGGAGCAGCAAACAAAAAGGAAGTAAAATTTGTTGAAAAATTTTATAATTGCACAGAAAGAGATTGGAGAAACATTTACTTGGGGTTAGTATCGCTTATTACTGAAGATGTTAATAATTTTAAAACTAATGGAGTGGATGATTCTTTTTGTCAGGATACAAGTAAAGGTGGACATAATAGACTTAATGAAGAATTAAAAATATTATTGAAATATAGCATTCCAGATATTAGATTGGCAAGTACTGCGGCAAAAGATTCAATAATATACACCAACAGTGAAAGCGCTAGTGTATGGTATAAATCATGTGGTGTATCTGAGTTACCTTACAAATATGAAAATGATTATATTTTAACTGGAGACGAAGAAGAACTTGATTTTTATAATTTGGTTATCTCTACAATTATTATTTTAAATAATCAAGATAATAGTTTTAGATCTACGATTATGTTAAGAAAAATTTTTTGTGAAGAATTCAAAAAAATAAATAATTTAACATGTGATTTAAATGAAATTTTAAATAAATTTAATAGAGTTTTTGAAAAAGCTGGGGAAAGAAATATTTTGTTAGGAAAAGTATGGGATGATACATATTACACGGTTTTTAAGAATATTGATTTGGTAGGGTTGCAAGATTATATGGCGACTGCTCAATATTATGCGTTTAGAATATTAGCTGAAAATAAAAGAAATAATGGCGAATCATATACGAAAAGAATAGAGAAAAAGCAATAAATGTTATAAGAAAACATATAATTACTTAGGTGATTATATGTTTTTTAATGATATTCATACAAGAATACGATATATATTTTTAGTTATTATATGTTTATTAATAATTGTAATTTTTAAAGTTTTTTATATTCAGGTATTTCAGTATAATAAATTAAAAAACTTAGCAGAAAGTCTATGGAGTAGAGAGCTTCCTATTGGAGCAGATAGGGGAATTATTACAGACAGAAATGGTAAAGAACTTGCAACTAATTTGACTACAACTAGTTTAGTTTTAGTTCCTAGACAAATAATTGATAAAGATAAGGTGGCTGAAGATTTATCTAAAATACTTGGTGTTTCAAAAGATGAAATGTTAAATCATGTTAATAAAAAAACTAGTATTGAAAGAGTCCATCCGGAAGGTAGACAACTAAGCTATGACGTGGCAGAAAAGATAGATAATTTAAATTATGATGGGGTTTATTTAGTCAAAGAAAGTAAAAGATATTATCCTTATGGAAACGCTTTATCTCATGTCTTAGGATATGTTGGAATAGATAATCAAGGATTATCTGGTTTAGAACTTTATTATGATGAATATTTAACTGGAGAAAATGGTGCTATAAAATATTTTTCGGATGGGCAAGGAAATCGGCTAAATTTAACGGAAGTGTATGAAGCTCCAACTTCAGGAATAACTTTACAAACTACAATCGATTTAGATATGCAGCTTGCGGTAGAAAATGAATTGGATAATGTGATAACGAAATATAATGCCGAACATGCAATGGCTATCGTAATGAATCCGAAATCCGGTGAGATATATGCTATGGCAAGTAGACCTGATTTTGATAGTAATAAATATCAAAGTTATAGCACAGAAATAATTAATCGTAATTTGCCTATTTGGATGACTTATGAACCAGGAAGTACATTCAAGATA
Organism: Bacilli bacterium; assembly: GCA_045650425.1. Classification (GTDB taxonomy): domain Bacteria; phylum Bacillota_I; class Bacilli_A; order RF39; family UBA660; genus RGIG1752. Next base: position 3,441 of record JAZRRD010000009.1, read on the forward strand.
ATAACGTTAGCCGCTTCTCTAGAAGAAAAAAAAATCGATTTATTTAAAGATAATTTTCATGATTCAGGGGCTATTACTGTCGAAGGTGCAACACTTCATTGTTGGAAACATGGTGGGCATGGCGCTCAAACATTTTTGAATGTAGTTGAAAACTCTTGTAATCCAGGTTTTGTTGTGATGGGACAAAAGTTAGGAAAAGAAACACTTATGAGCTATATTAAAAATTTTGGCTTTGGGCAGAAAACCGGCATTGATTTAAATGGTGAATCTTCTGGAATTATGTTTAAATTAGACAAAATGGGACCTGTAGAAACTGCTACAACGTCTTTTGGTCAAGGGATTAGTGTAACTCCATTGCAACAAATCACAGGAGTATCTGCTGCTATTAATGGAGGTACTTTATATAAACCTTATATAGTAAAAAGTATGATTGAAGAAGAAACGGATACAGTAATTAAGATTTATGAGAAAGAAAAGATACGAACTGTAATATCGGAGGAAACAAGCTCTTTAGTTAGATATGCATTAGAAAGTGTTGTAGCTAATGGTACAGGTAGAAATGCTTATATTGAAAATTTTCGAGTTGGAGGGAAAACTGGTACTGCTCAAAAAGTTCAAAATGGTTCATATATGGTTGGTAATTATATTTTATCATTTATAGGTTTTTTACCAGCTGATGACCCAGAAGTAATTGTATATGTAGCCGTAGATAATCCAAAAAATGTTACACAATATGGAGGAACTGTATCGGCACCAATAGCAAAAAATATTTTACAAACTGCAATAGATGTTTTAGATATAGAAGAAAGACTAGATGGTATGCCAAAGGAATATACATGGCTTGATAAAAAATATGTAACTGTTCCAAATGTTGTTGGCATGGATGTAGAAAGTGCTAAAGAACAATTAAAAGGATTTAATATTGAATATACTGGAAATGGTACTAAAGTAATTTATCAAAGTCCGCAAGCTGGATATTATGTGGAAGAAGGCTTTACAATAAAATTGATGTTGTCAGAGTGATGTAAAATGCTGTCAAATTAACTTGAATAATATGAATATTAATTAGAAAAGTTGTATAATTTATAAAAGAAGAGGTGTAACTATGTTAATACTAGCAAAAGCTGCAATGGCTATGATGTTGGGATTTGTAATCTCTATTTTATGTGGTTTTATATTAATTCCATTCTTGAAAAAACTGCATATTGGTCAAAATGTAAGTACTACAATCCATGAAAGACATTTAAAAAAGAATGGTACTCCAACAATGGGTGGTTTAATATTTATTATTCCGGTTTTAATAGCATTAGCTTTTTTATATATTAATGGAAGCATTTCAATAAGTTCTAATTTAATTATATTATTATTTGTATTTATTTCATATGCAGGGTTAGGATTTATTGATGACTTTTTAAAAGTTAAATATAAAAACAACGCTGGACTTAGTATTGTTACTAAATTTCTAATTCAAATGGTAATTGCTTTAGTATTTTTCTATGTATTTATGAAAAATGGTGGGGAAGCTACATTAACATTTTCAGCATTAGGGTTAGAGATTCCTTTGGGATGGATGTTTGGAATATTTATCCTTTTGGTTTTAGTAGGAACAAGTAATGCGGTAAATATAACTGATGGATTAGATGGTTTAGCAGGAGGTTTATCAGCGATAGCATTTTTAGCTTATGGAATAATATCATGGAATACTGGGTGGATGGAAGGATACCAAGAAGTAGCAATATTTAGTTTTATATTGGTGGGTTCACTGTTAGGATTCTTAGTATTCAATACTCATCCAGCCAAAGTTTTTATGGGAGATTTAGGCTCACTTTCATTAGGTGCAGCACTTGCAACAATTTCAATTTTAACAAGACACGAATTTTCTCTAATCTTAATTGGGGGAGTATTCGTGATTGAGACCTTAAGTAGTTTAATTCAATTAATTGCTATTTTGAAATTTAAAAAGAGAATTTTTAAAAAAGCTCCATTACATCATCATTTTGAAGAATGTGGTTGGGTAGAAAATGATATAGTAAAATTGTTTTGGACAGTAGGACTTCTTCTGGCTATGGCTGCAATAACATATGGAGTATGGTTATAATTTAAATATATAAAATAATGAGAAATAGATGAAAATCTATTTTTTTTATGTAATTTTTTTTAAATGTTAAAAATAAATATTAACAAGGGGATAAATAAATGAATATAAAAAAAGATTGGCTTTTATTTGGTACAGTAATTTTGCTTGCAACATTTGGTCTTGTTATGATTTATTCAGCTAGTTCTGTATGGGCAAATTATAAATTTGACGATTCTTTTAAATTTGTAAAAAATCAAGGCTTATTTTTTGTTGTAGGTATTTTTTTAATGTTAATTCTAAGAAAAATAAATTATAAATTTTATATGAAATATGCTAATTTGATTTTATTTGGATGTTTTATTCTTCTGGTTTTAGTGTTAGTTCCTGGGATAGGAACTGTAAGAAATGGAAGCCGCAGTTGGTTTGGAATTGGTTCTTTTGGAATTCAACCGAGTGAATTTGCTAAAATAGGTTTAATCATTTATGTTTCAAAATATTTGTCTCAAAATCAAAGAGATTTAAGATGTATTATTAAAGGAGTTCTTCCAATTTTAGGGGTTGTCTTTTTATTTTTTGGACTAATAATTTTAGAACCTGATTTTGGAACAGGAATGGTTATGGTATTAACTCTAGTTGGCATAATTTTTATATCCGGAGTAAAAATTTCATTTTTTATAAAGGTGGGTTTAGCAGGGCTTTTAGGAGTGGTTGGATTAATAATAGCTGCTCCATATCGTATGGCAAGAATTGTTTCGTTTTTAAATCCATGGAGTGATCCGTTAGGGAGCGGTTATCAAATTATTCAATCGTTATATGCTATAGGTCCTGGTGGATTACTTGGCCAAGGCTTTATGAATTCTCGTCAAAAAAGCTTCTATTTACCAGAACCTCAAACAGATTTTATATTTTCTATTATTAGTGAAGAATTTGGATTTTTAGGAGTCTTAATAGTAACTTTTTTCTTTGGTTTTATTTTTTATCAATGTATAAAAATATCAATGAAACAAAGTGATTTATTTGCTAAATATTTATCTTTTGGTCTATCCTTTGGTTTAATAATTCAATCATTATTAAATTTAATGGTAGTTGTGGGATTGATTCCTGTTACGGGTGTAACCTTACCTTTTTTATCTTATGGTGGAAGTAGTCTTTTGGTTAGTATGGCTAGTATTGGAATTGTTTTAAATATAGGTAATTCCGTGAAAAGTTAATTTAAATTGTAACTATAAAACTTGTGTAGTAAAATATAATTGGTGGTAATTATGAATATTAATGATATTGTCTTAGTAACAACTTTAAATACGTTACCTATAAATGGCGAGATACAACCAAAATGTAATTCTACGTATTTAATACCAGACTTTTTCTCTGACTTTAGTTTTTTTATTCAGGAAAGAGTAAAAGCAGAATTATCTCAAAACGAATTTTTACAAAATTTTGACAAAATTATTTTAGATTATTTACCATTAACTAGTTCTTATTCTAATGTTTTAAGTTTTTCTCTTAATGGTTTGTTTCAATATCCTGAAAAACAAAAATTAAGTCCTGCTAAAATGGCTATTATTGAACCTTTAAAATATCACTTGGAAGAAAATTTTGTAAATATTAATCCAATAGATACAACGATTAAAGGGGGCATAAAATTATCGCAAGAAGCGATTTTAGTAATTGATTCTGATATTTTTAAGTCGTTATCAATTGAAGAAAAAACTAATTTAATATCATATTTTAAATTAGAATTATATACTGGTGATTTAACTGAAGCTGTTGATAGCACCTTGATAAAATATAAATATTGTTCTCTTCCGCTTATAAATGAAAGTAAATGTAAATATATTTTAGATTGTCCCGAAAGGGAACAAGTATTAGAATTACAAAAAAGTTTAGCTCAAAATCTAAATGTTAGTTGTTTAACTACTGAAAGATTATTAACTGATATAATTTTTGCTAATAAAGAAGATTATTCTTCTGCTGACAAAATTAATAAAGAATATCGCAAAGATCTTATTGTATACGAATATTATAGAAACAAATTATATGAATTTTTCTGTGAAAAAGCTAGACTTTTAAATATTCCGCTTACTAATGAGGAAATAGGAAACCTAAAAAAAGAAGGTTTAAAGAGCGAACAAATTTTAAAAAAAATAATGGATAAATTAATAAAAGAAATTGGGGGTTTAGAAAAGTTTAAAGACTTAATCAAAGAATTTAATCAAAATATAATCAATAACTATGTAACTAATGCTGAAATTTTAGATTTAAATGGAAGTTCAAGAAAATAATTTTATAACAAAAATACTAGAAAAAGTCTAGTATTTTTTGTTATGATTTACATAAATTTGACAAAAAAATTAAAACGTGTTAATATAGAAAGCAATTTCAGGGGGTATGTAATGTGGAAGAAAAATATTTAGTTGTAAATGCCGGAAGTTCGTCATTAAAATTCCGTCTTTATAATGTAGAAAACGAAAATGTTATTGTCGAGGGTGTAGTTGAAAAAATAAGAGAAGTAGACAGTAAACTTATTTTAAAATACCAAGGCCAAAAACAAATTATAAACGATAAGATTAATGATCATGCTTATGCAGTAGAGTTAGTTTTAAATGCATTAGTAAATTATGGTTTTTTAAATTCTATGGATGAAATTAAAGGTATTGGTCATCGTATATTGCATGGCGGTGAGTTTTATTCTGATGCGCAGCTAATTACTAATGAAGTAATTTATAATATTGAAAGTTTAATGGAATTAGGTAAATTGCATCTACCTTCACAATTAGCGGTAGTTAAAATATTTAATGAAAAATTACCAAATGTTGCACAAGTTGGCGAATTTGATACATCGTATCATGCTACTATTCCAGAAAGTAATTTTAGATATGCTATACCAGAAAATTTATATACAGAGCATGGTGCTAGAAAATATGGTTTTCATGGAATTAGTTATGAGTATATAACTGAGAAAATGCAAGAAAAATTAGGTAAACAAGATGTTAACTTAATTGCTTGTCATTTAGGAAGTGGAGCTAGTATAACCGCTATCAAAAATGGACAAAGTTATGATACTTCAATGGGAATGACTCCGTTAGATGGACTTGTTATGGGAACTAGATGTGGTTCAATTGATCCAGCTTTAGTAGAATATATTTGTAAAATAACTGGTAAGACTGTTGAAGAAACAATAAATTTATTAAATTTTGAAAGTGGACTTTTAGGTATATGTGGAAAAAATGATATTAGAGATATCGAAAAATTATATAATGAAGGCGATAAAAAAGCTATTTTAGCTGTTGAGATGTTTGTAAGAACTATCGTAGATTATATTGCGTCATATTATATAGAACTAAAGGGCAAAGTAGATGCAATCGTGTTTACAGCTGGTATAGGAGAAAATTCTATATTTATCCGAGAAAAAGTAATTAGCAGACTAACGGCTTTAGGTATTTATATAAATGAAACTGCAAACAATCAAATAGCTAGCTATAAAGAAATTCAGGAGGGAATAATTTCTGATTATGGTTCTGAAATTCCTGTGTGGGTTATACCTACAAATGAAGAATTACAAATATTGCATAAAATGCAAATGGTTTTAAATCATACAAATACAAGATTAACAAGAAGGGGAAAATAATATGAAAATAATAAAGGGGTTTACAAATAAAAAAGGGGAAAAATTTCCTTTAGTAGATAATTTTAATTTTGAAAGTTGGAATGAATTTAGAAATTTAGATAAAACTTTTATTACTCAAACAACAAATAACCTTTGTGAAGAATTTGCAGCTAACGAAGATGGTTATAATATTTTCCATTTAAATGAAACTCCAGAAATAGGTTTTAGAGTTCATTCGGAATGTGGTTATTGCACATATATGTACACAAATTTTGAGTCTGATGCTAAGTTAATTCAAAAATTACAAGAATATCAACCAAATATAGAATTAAGTGAATTTCCGTACGGTATATTAACCATCCAAGATAACGTTATAGGCCAAGTTATGAAATTTTATTATAAATATAAAACTTTATTTGAAACATTTTCTGAAAATAAAATTATTACTTTTGATGAAGCTTATAATGTGTATTATAAAATTATTGATATATTAACAGAATTACAAGAAAATGGAATAATATATAGTGATTCACACACTAGAAATTTTATGTATAATACGGAAATAAAGGATTTAAAAGCTATAGATTTTGATAATGATAGATTAAATTTTGATGGATATAATGTTGATTCTATGATAAGAAATTTACAGATCACTTTAAATCGTTTAAATGAAATGCTTGGCTTATCTAATATTCATAATTTAGAAAAGACAGCTACATTAGCTGAAATAAATGAAGCAGTTCAGGAAGATTATTTTAAAAGATCCAGAAAAGCTTAATGAAAGCTTTTTTCTTTTGGATAAATTTTGGTTTTACATCAAAATTTGAGAGTGTTATAATATTAAATCGAAGGTGAATATAATGGCTTATATTGAATTTAAAAATGTATCAAAAATATATGAAACTGGCGAAGTTAAAGTTAATGCTTTATTGGATGCAAATTTTGAAATTAATCAAGGAGAATTAGTTGTAATATTAGGACCAAGTGGCGCAGGGAAAACAACTGCATTAAATATTTTGGGAGGCATGGATAATTGTACTTCTGGAAAAGTTATCGTTGCAAATAAAGATATAACAAAATTTAAGAAAAAGAAACTAATTAAGTATCGACGTAATGATATAGGTTTTGTCTTTCAATTTTATAATTTAATTCAAAATTTAACAGCTTTAGAAAATGTAGAATTGGCTTCTCAAATTTCAAAATCTTCTCTAGATGTAAAAGAAACTTTAATAAGTGTAGGATTAGCAGATAGAATTAATAACTTTCCTAGTCAATTATCAGGAGGAGAACAACAAAGAGTAGCAATAGCAAGAGCTATCGCAAAAAATCCAAAAATATTGTTAGCAGATGAACCTACTGGGGCATTAGATTATAATACTGGTAAACAAATTTTAAAACTTTTACAAGAAACCGCTAGAAATAGGAAAATGACAGTTATTATCATTACACATAATTCTGCGATTGCTCCAATGGCTGATAAAGTTATTAAATTTAAAAATGGTACTGTTGAAGATATCATCATAAATGATCATCCACTTCCTATTGAAAGGATTGAGTGGTAATGAGTTTAATAATTAAAGAGACGTTTGTTACAATTAAAAGAAGTTTTAAAAGATTTATTTCAATTTTATTAATCGTTTTATTAGGCGTTGGCTTTTATGCAGGAATTAAGGCTACTAGTCCTGATATGAAAAATACTATTAATGATTATTATCGTAATACAAATTTTCAAGATATTGAACTTTTATCTACTTGGGGAGTTACTAAAGATGAAATAAAATTTTTAAATGAAAAAAAATATCTAAGCGAAGGATATTATTCATTTGATGCTTCTGTTAAAACAGAATCTGAAGAAGCTGTAAAAGTAATATCTTACAATAAAGAAAAAACAATTAATCTACCGATTTTAATTGAAGGAAAACTTCCAGAAAATAATAATGAATGTGTTATCGATATTAGTAAAAATAACATTTATAAAATTGGAGAACAGTTATTCATAGATAATGACAATTTAATAAATAAAAATTTAGAAATTGTAGGTTTTGTAAAAAGTCCTCTTTACATCTCTTTAGAAAGAGGTACAACTGATTTATTGGCTGGTAAAATAAGTTATTTTATCTATAGTTTAGAATCTAATTTTAAATTAGAGTATTATACTAATTTAGGAATTTATTTAAATGAAGATATGTATTCTGATTTTTATGATGAAAACTTAAGCATAGTAAAAAAAGATTTAGAAAAGATAACTAATCAATTTAAAGAAGAAAGATATAATGAGGAAAAAAATAAAGCTTTAGAGGAATATAATAAATCTTTAGATAAGTTTAATAAAGAAAAAAAGAATACTTTAAATAAAATTTCAAATGCAAAGAAAGATATAAAAAAAGCTAAAGAGGAATATAATTTAGTACTAAAAAAAATAGAGGATGAAAAGAAAAATTTTCAGAATACATATACATTT
>JAZRRD010000010.1:0-1805 GCA_045650425.1 Bacilli bacterium
AAAGATACTCAAGAGGAAATGATAGATCTTCAAAAAGAATTAGAAAAGAAATTTGATGAAATATTTGGAACATCAACGGACACAGTTGAATAAAAGACTCAAAGTCAATAGTTGGGGTGCGGATAACTAAAAAGTTATCTGCATCTCACTTTTTATGGGCATTTTTAAGGTTGCAATGTTGTTGCACTTAAAATGTAATTGAAATATATATTTTTGGGCATGCTAACGCAAGCCTAACGGCTAATTTGTTTAAATATTAATTTGGGGTGTTAGATTTAAGAACAAGCCATTAAAATTCTTAATCTAAAATTTTGGAAATTCCTAAAGCCAAAAGAAACTCTTTTTAAAGTTTTAATCTTAGTATTTAAACCTTCAGTAATACCATTAGAAAAATTAGTGTAAAAGGAATTGATAATATACTTGTACCATTTAAAATATGTTTGTATATGCTTGTTAAATTCTGGCAGGTCACAATTGCTAGCATATGTCATAAATTCTTTAAATAAAGTAACTTTCTTATCAGGATTCTTTTCATCAATAATTTGAAATAGATTTTGAACAATAGAGTAAGCCCATCTAAGATTTTCATTGTAATCAAGCATATTGGTAAGTTGATTGTACTCATCAGGATTTAAATCATTAATTCTTTTATGAAGAACAGATCTGCTACGTTTAAAATATATACGCATATCTTTAGGTAAGCCTTTTTGAACATCTTTTCTAACATTATCTAAAGCCCAATGCATAAGTCTAGTAAAGTGAAAAGTATCAGCAATAATTTTAGCATTAGGAAAAACGTCAGCAATAATTTTCTTAAAGAAAAGAGATAAATCCATAGCAACAAGTTTAACATTTTTAGTATTAGAAATTTTCCTAAAGAAATTATACAAAGCATCTTCAGTCCTAGCTGAGATAACATCAATAACTTTGTGAGTTTTAAGATTAGTAATGACAACTTGAAATTTGTTACCACCAGAATTACCTCTAAATTCATCAATACCAATAGCTTCAGGAAGAGAAGTAGTATTATGAAAGATAGGCATAAATTTATTCATAAGTCTAGAAACATTTTGAGAAGACATGTTGTTATCATGACCTATTTGAGATAAATTCTTAATAGAAGTAAGGTCATCAAAAACAGAGTTAACAACATCATTAGAATGTCTGTAGAATTTCTGTATAAAGGAATTTTTCTCAGCAAAACGTTTACCACAATGTAGACAAACATATCTACGCTGTTTGTAATATATTTTAGTAGTTCTTTTGCCAACCATAATATGATTAAAAGAACGCAAATAGTAATCATGAACACGAGAAGTAGAAGAATGACAGGAAGGACAAATATGAATTTTAACAGGACATTTAATCCAAAGTTCAATTAAATTTTTAGAACATTTATGAAAATCTACCAAAACCTCTTGCAAATTAAAGAAATCTGTTATATCATTTTTACGCAATTAAATCACCAAAACCTTTCTTTGTTTTTTAGTCAACTACATTTTAAGGTAAAAATGATTTAATTGCAATTTTTTTATGCAAGAAAAAGGTTGAAGTGTTTTTACACACCCCAACCTAAATTATACAGTCTTTTTTATGGTGTATTAGACAAGTTTAGTGAAAATAAATTCAATAGCAGCTGAAATAATTAGTAAGATGATGAAGATAATTAAGAATTTTTGTGATAATTTTAAAAGGATCTTCTTTGTATCTTCTTCGATGTCTTTACCGAATTGGGCAATAATAAAGAATCCCACACATTCACTAATAGCCACAATTTTTAAAATCAAGTCGGAGGCCAAGCGGTC
>JAZRRD010000011.1:0-1510 GCA_045650425.1 Bacilli bacterium
GCTCACAGAACGACATGCCTACGATCCGACTTATAAGCCTATTTTTAAGTTGTTGTAAAATCTCTTACATATATTAGAACTCCCCCAGAGAGACGAGCTCTCTGGGGGCCGGATGGCCTTTTCAGCGACCGCTTCTGGGTCGGGATCTTGGCGGTGCAGGCTTATCGGACTTGCACCCCGGCGGTACAAATCTGCTGCCTTTTCTAGGCCGATTCTTCTGTTTTGGTCTAGGCACTTCCACGCCCTCGCTGCCTTTCAGTAATACTCCAGCCATCTTCTCCCTCCTTTTCGTTGTGAAATAGCTTCAACACGTCTTCCAGGGATATGTGTATTGAGCACTGCCATTATACCATATTTATCAACTTTATTCAATCATTATTTACATAAAAACAAGTTTTTAGTGTAGGTTTGTCAAACATATGTCACACTTTATTGAAATAAATATTGTTTGAAGTACCTTATTTGATAACTGCTATTTTACTTTACACATATATTCTTCTAACTTCTGCTTTGGACTTAGCCACCCTAGTGGTCTCATTGGAAAATTATTATATTCCTTTATCCAATATCTCGCTCTGTTCTTTAAGTCTTCTAAACTATAAAATACTTTTTTATAGTAAAATCTTTCTTGGTCTTTTCTATGACTTCTTTCTACTTTTCCGTTTTGCTTTGGAGTATGTGGTTTTATCACTTTATATTCTATTCCTAATTCTTCTAACTTCTTCTCAAACATTGTCTTTTTATCTTTCATAAATGCCTGCCAACTCAATCTATTTGTAAATTCAAATCCATTATCTGTTTGTACTTTTTCTATCTTAAACGGAAATGCCTTTATTAATTTTTCTAAAAATTCTGTTGATGCATAACTGTCATGTGCATTTGTAAACCATATATATCTAAGTCTTGTATATTCATCTATAGCTGTATATTGATAATATCTTTCTCCTAATTCCTGTAGTTCTTTGCTTAAGCACTTTTTAGGCACATATTTCACATCTATTTGAACTTTCTCACCTGGATAGGTCATTTCTGGATAATATCCACTATTTTTTTCTTTCTTTTTGCTTGGTGTTTTGTTATATATTTTTAATTTTATAAGCATTCTATATAAACTAGTTACACTTCTCGTGTATCCAGCTTCTCTTAGTTTTATCCACAACACAACTAATCCTGTTGTCTTATTATTTGCCTTATAATTTCTTATTAATTTTATTTCTTTTTCTGTATGCTGATTCGGATGACCATATGGTCTTCTCGATTTATCTTTTAAACTTTCTAATGTTCCATCATATCTTTTTATCCATCTATATATAGTTCTTCTGTTTTCTTTGAACTTGATGGCTGCTTTAGTTACGCCATATTTGAAAGAAAATTTAATTACACTCTGTTTATATTTTAATTTTTGTGTTATACTAGTACCCATAGGAAGTACCTCCTGATATTTATTGTTTTGTGGTTAAAACAACTTTATCATTTTTTGGTACTTCCTTCAATATTTTTTATTTATCTT
>JAZRRD010000012.1:0-2802 GCA_045650425.1 Bacilli bacterium
AGAAATAGATACAGAGCTGTTATGATATTTATTTTTGTGATTCTTGTAATAGTTTATTCTTATTTCTTAACAGATTCATATGAAAGTTTAAAAAAATTGAAACCAAATGATCCTGAACAAAAGAAACATTTAACCTTTGTATCTTTCATTGGATCTTTACTTGTATTTATCAGTGGAATTTTATTCTTGTATATTGTTATAAAAGATGAGACTATTGATGTAGAGATAGCATTTAATTAAATAAGACTTCTGTCTTATTTTTTGTATATACAAATGAATGTTAGCACATTAAAATTGAATCGGATAGAAGATAAAAAAATAAATTTACTAACAAATAATAAAATGTGGAGGTTATAAATGAAGAATATGAAGTAAAAATATTTGAAAATATTAAGCATGTAGATGAATTGGGAAATGAATATTGGGAAGCCAGAGAATTGCAACAGATATTAGGTTATAAAGAATGGAGATATTTTTCCACGGTTATAGAAAAAGCTCAAGTGGCCTGTTCGCAGAGTAATAATAACATTAATTCCCATTTTGGTGTAAACACCAAAATCGTATAAGCTGGGGTTTCTACTAAAACGATTATTGATTATAAGTTAAGTCGTTATGCGTGTTATCTGATAGTTCAAAATGCAAACCCAAAGATTAAAGCTGTAGCTTTAGGTCAAACATACTTTGCTGTTCAAACTAGAAAAATGGAGCTAACTGAAGCAGAATATAGTAAATTAACAGAAAATGAAAAAAGACTATATCGAAGAAGACAGACTAAAGATGGGAACAAAATTTTATACAAAATAGCTAAAGAAAAAGGTGTAAAGAATTTTGATAAATTTACAAATACAGGATATCTAGGATGAATTATTATGGAATAACTTTAGATAATCATTAAGTGAGGAAGCTATGGACAAAGCTTTAAGGCCAGCGTTGATGAAAGTTGGAGAGGACTCATCAGTTCTACCGGTTAGAGGTCCAAGTAAATTAGAAAATGAAGGAGATACCTATACATTTAAGTCTATTGGAACTATAGAAAATTTCACTGATATAGAGGAAATATATAAAGAAGGAAAATTAATTTATCAACTTAAATGTCATGGAGGAATGATAGAATAAGTATTGACTAATATTTATGAATTGATAAAATATTTATATAGGAGTGAGATGTTTATGAAAAAAATGTTAAGTATAACATTAGTTGCATTTTTAGTTTTAACCATAAGTGGTTGTGGAAAAGAAGTTGCAGAATCAAATCAAGAAAGTAAAAAGGAAGATGTTATTTCTACAAAAACTTGTACAATGGAAAGCGATGCATATGATATAACTTTCAAATTTAACGCTGTGAATGATAAAGTGGATAAAGTTGAATTAATTATGGCTTATGATAACAAGACTTTTGGTGTAGAAACATTATCTGATTTAACTAAAGATCAAAAAGAAGCGATTAAAACTAGTGTATTAACAACTTTAGGGTTAGATAAAGAACAAGATGGTTTAGAAGCTCAAGTTGAAATTAAAGATACAATGACTGTAACTGTTAATGCTGATTTGTACAAAGCAGAAGAAGATGCTGCTAAAAAAGCAGGTATTGATGTAAAAGCAGGAACAAGTTTAAAACGATTAGTTAAAGAATTACAAGAAGAAGACTTAACTTGTAACTAGGATTTATCCTAGTTTTTTTATCCTTGAAAATCATATAATTAAATAGTTAAGGAATTTACCCAAAGAAAAAAATAGTCAAATTCATAATCCTATTAGTCGAAAAAGATAATTTGATTGTACAGCATTCAAAAAGAGCTTGATTATGTTAAATTCTTAAAATAAGTTAATATTTTTTACATATCAATAATTTTAGTAAAAAAAAGACTTAGTAATTACTTTCTGAAGCGAATATCGTAATTACTAGGTCCTTCGATGGTATTCCCATCAATATCAAATCTAGAACCATGACATGGACAATCCCATGTCTTTTCTATTTCGTTAAATAATAAACCACACTTTAAATGAGGACATTTGTTATAAACAATATGTTCTTTTTTTTCTTCATCTATATAAATAGCAATATCTTTACCATTTCTTTTTTCAAATCTTACATTATCTGGATACCATAATTTATTTTTTGATACTTTGGTTTTAATAAATGAATAAGCATTACTACCTAAGATTAAAGGAAAGTTTAATATTTTTAAAGAATTAATTTTTCTTCTTGGATTAAAAAGATTAATATACTTATTTCTTTTTCTTAAGATTATGTCCGAAAGTATCTTTCCTGCTAAAGAACCATTTGTCATTCCCCAAGTATTATAACCCGTTCCAATTAAAAACTTTTTATCATCATTTAAAGCTCCAATAAATGGTAATGAATCATTTGTCATAATATCTTTATTACTCCATAGGTAATCCGGATTTTTACGCTTATTTCTCATCAAAGAAATAAAATTATTTTTATCATTATCATTAACACAGGTATTATGTGAATTAGTTAGATATATTTCATAAATATTTTTATTATCACTATGATACCTTGTAGATATCGTAGGTTTATTTATATTAATAGCGCTATACTTTAAATTTTTATCTACCTTATAAGCTTGAATATATGATTTTTCAATATAAGTTTTTAATCGCATAAAAAATGGTATTAAAAAGTAAGGATAATGAAGAGCTAAGACAACATATTCGCATTTAATAATATTATCTTTAGTTTTACAAATATACTGATTGTCTTCTTTAGTTATTGATAAGATGTTAGTATTTTCATAAATATCTATATTATTTTTTAAACAAATATCTTTAAGAGCA
>JAZRRD010000013.1:0-1811 GCA_045650425.1 Bacilli bacterium
TAAATTCTTTATATTTTTCTTCTTTTATACTTTGTAAATATTTTTGAAATTTTTTATAACTTAATTTATCCCATTTTGTCAAATTCAAGTTCATAAATTTTCACCAACCATATTTTACCATTATTTTTCTATTGAATACAAATCTATTTTATTTTATAATTTATTCAGAACAAATGTTCGGAGGGATAATATGGATGAAATATATTTAAAAAGAAATTTTTTATGTATTGATTTAAAATGTTTTTTTGCATCTTGTGAATGTCTTGAAAGAAAAAAAGATCCTTTTAAATACCCTTTAGTAGTGGCTAATCCTAATCAAGGAAATGGTGCAATTACTCTTGCTGTTACACCATACTTAAAACAACAAGGAGTTAAATCGCGTGGAAGATTGTTTGAAATCCCAAAACATATAAAATATGAAATTGCTTCACCAAGAATGAATTTGTATATTAAAAAAAGCGCTGAAGTTGTTAATGTATATTTAGATTTTGTTTCCGAAGAAGATATTCATATTTATTCTATTGATGAATGTTTCTTAGATGTTACTAACTATTTAAAAATGTATAAAAAAACTGATTATGAACTAGCTGAAATAATTTTAAAGGCCGTCGAAGAAAAAACTGGTCTTACTGCTAACTGTGGAATTGGACCCAATATGCTACTAGCTAAAGTTTCTATGGATATTGATGCCAAAAAATACAAAAATGGTATTGCTAAATGGACTTATGATGATATCCCAGAAAAATTATGGACTATTACCCCCCTATCTAAAATGTGGGGGATTGGACCTAATATGGAAAAAAAACTTAATGATTTAAATATTTATACAATTGGAGAACTTGCTAACTATAATCGTAATAAATTAAAAGATAAATTCGGAGTTATGGGCACAGAACTATGGAATCATGCTAATGGTATAGATTTATCTAAAATAAATGATTTTAGAAAAACTCCAAAAAGTGAATCTTATAGCAACAGTCAGGTGCTATTTAAAGATTATAATGAATTTAATATTAAAATTATAATCACTGAAATGGTTGATGTAATTTGTGAACGCTTAAGAAAAAATAATAAACAATGCAATGTTGTAGGACTTGGAATTGGTTACTCTAAAGTTTGTGGCGGAGGATTTTATCATACTACAAAATTAGATGCTCCGACTGATGATAATAAAACAATTAAAAATATTTGTACAATACTATTTGATCGTTATTATAATAATTTACCTATTCGTAAAGTAACTATTTCTTGTGGTAATTTATCTCCTAAATTAGGAATTCAACTAAATTTATTTGAAAGCTATGAAAACATTATAGAAAAAGATGAACTCAATAAAACAATTGATGAAATAAAAAGTAAATTTGGTAAAAATAGTTTATTAAAAGCGTCTAATCTTTTAAATGATTCAACTGCAATATCAAGAAACAATAAAATCGGAGGACATAATGCAAATTGACCGTGGATTTATAAAATGGCTGCCATTTGATTCAGTTACTTCAACCAAAAATTTGCTTAAAATTTTATCTAGTGAAAAAAATATTATGAAAATGCCCACTTTATCTGAAGAACAAATAAACAATAATGAAGAAAACGTTTTAAGAGCATTACATAATAAGGAAAATGTCAAAATTATTTATTTTAAAAACAATAAAATTTATCGCATAAATACTCAAATCAAAAATATTCAAATGATATCAAAAAAAATAATCTTAGCTAACAATAATCAACTTTATTTTTCTCAAATAATAAGTGTTAAAGTTAACTAAGATTTTTTTATAATTCTTTATTATAAGTTAAAGTCACAGCTATAG
>JAZRRD010000014.1:0-3357 GCA_045650425.1 Bacilli bacterium
TTTTCACAAAAGAACGCAAAAGATATTTTGCCCAAGATTCTTTACTAATTCGTTCAAATCTTTTATAGTTCTTCATATATTTTTTATTCGCTAAAATTATTTCTGAATGATTTTTTTTAAGCATTAAAAAAAGTTCTTGCATTTTTTTATAATATGCTTTTCCATTAAAATCTTTCATATTAGACCAGAAATAATACCAATTAATTATAGAATTTATATAATATGATATAAATGTTTTTAAATACTCTTGCGAATGCATTGAATTAAGAACTGTTTCATATGCCATAGCCCTAACTATAAATTGATCTCGCCAATGAGTATTATATGTGGTAAAAGAAGCCGATGAATTTACTTTACGATAATTTATCAAAGGTTTTTCGATAACTGAAACGCTTGTTGAACACGTTACACATTTAAAATAAAAGTTAATATCTTCAGAAAACCCATCAGCATAAAATCTAATTTCATTCTTGTTTAAAAAATTACGATTGTATATTTTGTACCAACATTCCGCAGAAGAAAGAAAATTTTCTATTTCCCACAATTTAATATTCTTATTATCTTTATAGGGTAATAAATTTTTAAGACGAAAATCCGGAAGTTCTTTAATATCTCTTCCTTCATAGTAATTATAAACATTAAAATACACAAAATCATTATTGTTATTCTTAATCTGTTCATATGCTATTTCACAAGCATTATCTTCATACCAATCATCAGAATCAAGGAACATTATATAATCCCCTGTTGCATAATCTAACGCAGTATTTCTTGAAGCACCCAAATATTCTTTTGCACGATGTAAAAATTTTATTCGATTATCTTTTGCTAAATATTCTTGGATAATTGAAACCGTATTATCTGTTGAATCAGCATCTACAATAATTATTTCAATGTCTTTTAATGTTTGATTAACTACACTATCTAAACATTGTCTTAAGTATTTTTCACTAAAATATGTTGGGATAATAATTGAAACTTTAGGATTATCAATGGTTGCACGAGAATAATCTTCACCTAATCCTTCTGATTCTGATAAATCATTTAGTGATATTTCTCTCATGTACCTTCACGCCTTCTTATAAAATAAATAATTACTTACCAACACAAAATAATGATACTACAAACAAACTTTTTTATTTTAATACAACTGGACTATGTTTATCATTTTCTTTATAAGATTTTATTGCTTTTTTTGTTTCGTTCATCAAAAGATCTGAATATATTTGTTCAATCAAATTCTCATCAAATTCAGTTTTTTTAGAACTTGGAATCGTTTGTAATAAATTATCAACAATTTCAATAGGAACAATTTGTTTATCAATCAAATACTTTGCATAATTTGGATGACAACAATTTGTTGCCGCTAAATAATATGGGACAGAATAGCCCCAAGGAGTTCTAACGAAAATCGGATTTATTTGTTCCTCAACCGTTTTTAAAATTGGAACTATATTAAAAATACCTTTAAAATTATCATTAATATATTGTGTAATTAATTCAGTATCCAAATTACCAGCACCTCGCCCCATTCCAAATACAGTGGAATCAATAATCAACTCCCTATTTTTACAAACTCTCAAAATACATTGAGCATTTGAAAAAGATAATTGCAAATTATTATGAGAATGAAAACATAAAGAAATATCTTTATCTAAATTCATATCAACCAAATAGAATATTGATAAAACATCTTTTTCTTTCATACTACCTGTTGTATCAACTATTGTGAAAGCAAAAGGTTTAATCTCATTAACTTGCGAAACCAAATCTAATAATTCCTTACTTGAATAAGTATTTGTATGCATTGGATTAATAAAAATATCATAACCTTTTTTCTTCAATTCTTTACAGTATTCCAAAGCTAAAAAATAATCTTGCTTTTTAAATGCAACCCTAAAAATAACTTTCGAATTTTCAGCAACAGGAATTTGATTAATATCATACTCCCCATAATTAATCATCAAAGTAAATTTTGTATTTGTTTCATCTTTTGGTAAAAATTTTTGCACCTGATTTACACTAGAAAAAAGGCTTTTGTCTTGTTCATATTTCCCAGATTTTAAAAACCCACATTCAACAAAATCTATCTTTGCATTAACTAAATTTTTAATAATTTGTTTAATATTTTCACATCCAAAATCCCAATTATTTACATAACCACCATCACGTAATGTACAATCTAGAATTTTAAAATGTTTCATATCCTACTCTTTTTACCTGTTTTTATCAATTTCTAATAAATATCGTTTCATAAACTCCATTTGCTCCGGAGTACTATCATAGTATTTACTACAATTACGACAAGAAACATATTTGTCTAAATCATTACATAAATGACTATTTAAAAATTCTTTATAATAATCAGAATTAAAAATCTCATCTAAAGTTTGTTCTTTCAAATTTCCCAACACGGTTTCATCATTCCAAACCATACAACAAGGAATTACATTCAAATTCCAACTTATTTGTAAATATGTTTTATAATTACCATATAAAATAGAACAAGGAAAATATTTATTAAATTTAGTAAAATTTTTACCAGAGCCGTAATTATGAAGTTTAAGATATCCATACTGTTGAGAATGACCTAATTCATTTATTTCTTGTATAAGTTTTTCCATTAAAAATGAATTATTTGGTAATTCACAAACATTTGGTAAAGAATCAGAATTATACAAATTAATATGAATATCTAATTTATTGTTGTATTTTTTATTAATTTTTATAAGTTTTAATAAATTCTGATAAGCCAAATCATATTTATCAACACCATGCATAACTTTATAATTTTCTTTGTTGTATCCATAAAAAGAAATCCATATTTGATTTATTTCAGAATTGATTAGTTTTTCAAAAAAATCTTCTGCAACTTCATATCCTAAAGTAGATAATATCTGAATTGTGGCATTCGGAAAATATTTTCTAACAACTTCTGCTTTATGAAATAAATCTTTTATTAACAAAGGCTCACCAAAACCATGCAAGTGCACTTGTTCGATCTCATCTCTATATTCTATATTAGATGCAATCCTTTCAATATCAGAATCTTGTAAAAATCCAACTTTTCTTGTCATTTTATCATGTGGACAAATTGCACATTTATAACCACACGCATTTGATAACTCAAGTCGTATCTGAGTAAATTTTGTCGGCTTTAACAAATCAAACTTAAATTGATTATACCTTTCTTCTTTTCTTTTTTCATCTTCTAAAATAAAATTATAACGTTTTATCTTAATTTTTAATCCTAATATTGTTATTATTTTATGCTTCTTATCTTTGGAATTAGTTACTGAAAAAATTTTTTTTATTATTGTTTTCATAATCACCTATCATTTTAATTTTTATCTTTTT
>JAZRRD010000015.1:0-8679 GCA_045650425.1 Bacilli bacterium
TGATAAAATATCTGTAACATTTATATTATTAGAATTATTACTATAAGTTATAAAAAGTAAAGGCGTATAAATACTTTTTACAACATTGTTAGCATTAATTTCATAGTCTAAAAAGTAAATATACTTTTTAGATTGAATTGAATAAATAAGACTGCTATCACCTTGGCCTAATCTATCTGGATTTTTAATAGCGGTACCAGTTAAATATTTACTTGGTATATTTGATAAATTGGTACAATCAAACTCTTCCTCATCAGTTGAAAATATCCAGGCTGAAACAGAAGATTTTATATGAATATTTTCTTTATAAGAACCATGGGCTTGATTTTCATATAAAAGGGCAGTTTTTAGAATATTTTCTCCATAGCTTCTACTTAAAGAAAAACTGTTTCTTGCATTTAAATCCTAAAATATGCCATCTATTCCCAAGATTTTCTTTCCAAACAACCAACCTTGAGTACTAATCCAAAAGTTACTACTTTCTTCATTAGTTAAACCATATTCATCCAATAAATATTCTACATTACGTTTAAAAACTTCAAAAATAAATAAACGTAAATATTCAATGCCGTTTTCAAAAGAAGTGTTATATTCTACAAATTCTTCCGATGCAGAAATAGTATTATTTAAAATACCTTTTTCACTAAGAAGTTTATCTTTACTATCATCAGAAAAATTTTCAAAGTCTATATATCCATTATCAATGCTATTTTTCCAATCCTTAATAAATTCATCTAAAAGAATTATTTTAGTTCCGCTAGCTTCTCTCTCTTCTAAAGTTTTTCCTTTTCTATTTATTGTGACTTCTTCTATATAATTCTTAATAAAAATTAGAATGTCCGAATATTTTGCTGTTGTTGAAAAAACACCATCACTAATCCAATTTTTAACTGGTTCGTCTTCACCCTCTTTAAAAGCGTATAAATGTAAACCAGATTTAAATGAGATATTTTCTTCATATTCTTTAAAAACATTTTTTACAAGAATTGCACACTAAAGATCAAAATTAGAATTATTTTCTTCCGTATTAAAAACTGCATAAGAATCGTTTAATTCAACTTCTGAATCTTCATACCAGTTATTATTATTGTAAAATTCGCTAGTGTTTTTAGTAAATTCTGTATATATTGCAGCTAACTTATCAATTGTCGTTTCTTTTTCATTTAAAGCGGTCGACCATAATACTGGAATAATTTCTTCTTTAGTATTATCATTTTTTGTTAATACATTAAAAAAGTCATATGGTTTAATAGCAATAACATTACTAGACATACCAGTATAACGCGTAACATTTTGAGTAGCTATTGTTCCTACAATCATAGCGTTTTCAGCATATAAACCGTTTTTTCCTTTAATAAAACCATATTTTTGTTCATCTGGTATTTTTCCTAAAATAACTCTAGTTCTTATACCGTTTGTTGGTAAATTACCCTCTAAGGGATTAACATCAAAAATATGAATAGCTTTGTTTAATAATAAACCATTCTAATCCGAAACCTCGGTTGTACTTAAAGAAATACCACAGTCAAATTTATAATCAATTGTTTTAAATTCTAATCTTTCTTCTTGTTCATTTATAGTCTATACTGGATCTAACTTAAAAAAGACTAGACTAAGTCGTTTCTCTAATTCTTTAGCTTCATCTTCGCTTTCTAAATATAAAGTAATTTTTGTACAAGGTTGTCCTTCATACTCAACTGTTTCAATAGTATTAAGCAAACGATAACATCCATAGTTCTATGAATTTATTTCTTTAGAATCAGAAAAATTATTTAAATTCTTAAAATTACTATCATAACAATAATAAGGTATTGTAGTGATTTTTACATTATAGCTAACAATTGGTTCGGCTTTTTCAGTTTTTTCTAAAATTTCTAATGTTTTAATTAAATCTGACTCATATTTTTTTTCTTCATTTTCCATTAATAAAGCTTCTGCTTCTGGATTTTTATCTTCTGGTAAGAAATCTCTTTTAAATAAATCAATACCTTCTAAGATAACAGTACAATTAAATGGCTGTTCATTATAATTTTCTATCTCTTTATAATCTACTTTAAGAATTTTTCCAGAGCGAGCCAATAATACCGCGCCACCGATAGTTTGAACTTTAACCGTTTCAATTAAAGTATCTAATAAAGCTCCTCTAAATTTACCATTTTCAAACTCTGCAAGTAGAGGAGAAATCATCCAGCCTTTTTCACCCGGAGAATAATCATGGGTATAAATAGTACCAAGCTTACCATTAATTCTAATATATCTATCTTGAGGTCCAATTTTTAAAATACCAGTAACATCCATATCACCACTAATTGTACCACCAGTAGCATCAATTCTACCTTCAACCCAAGCATTTCTTGCATATAAATTACCATTATCAAAAATAGCAAATGTTTCATTACCAGTTCTATCAATAACCTATTTAATATGTTCTGCATTAAAAGGTTCAAGTTTAAGTTGAGAATTAGTGCGAATTGAAAATACTTTTGTTAAGTATTCTGCTGAACTATAATCATCATCCATTTCATTTGGTGCAGGTTCAAAAGTAAGATTACCAGCATTAAATGAACCATTTCTTTTATAGGTTTCAACAATACCAAGAGTTACTCGATCTTCATTCCAATCATCATATTCAACACCTTGATAAACAGTTTTATCTGAATGTATTGGATAAACCTTATTGGTTGTAAAGTTTGAAATTCTTAATTTTCTACGAAGATAAAGTTCGCCACTCTTGTCGGTATCAAGATTGATACGACCAAATTTATCAGTTAATCTAAATCCATAGTAATCATTACCATCTTTATCTTGAAGTTTACCAATAATAACTCTATCGAGCCATTTTCCTGTTTCTGGTAAAAATGAAGACATTTTCAAATCTTGTCCGGTTCCAATAACCACTCTGCCCTTATCATTTCCTGCGCCAGTATTTAAGAAGAAACCATCCCAAGTTAAACCAAATGATGCCCACTCTTTAATTAAAGTTGTATCATTGCCCGGTTCAAAAACATCGTTAATTGACATTTTATCAATAGAAATATTATTTTTACTGAAGCCTGAGATACCATAAATACCATATTCGTCCATTCTTACGAAAGTTGAATAATCTATTCCATTTAATGAACGCTTAAATGCAGTAATACCATTTCTATCCCATAAGAAGTTTGGAGTAGAACTTGCACCAATTATAACTTTATCAACATTTAATTTACCAGCAGTTAACAGTGCCGCGTTTACGCCAGAACCAGTAATAGCAGTAGTGAAATGATTTCCACCGTCTGAACTAATTAAAATTCCCTAAGATACAATTTTAACTACACTACTTGCAGTTTTTGTGCTAGTTACTGTAATACCAGTGTTATCCCAGTATACATTTTCACTTGTTGCAGCAGATAAGATATCTGTTGCGGTTGAAATTGTAGCTTGTAATACATTAGCATTAACACTGCCATCAGCATTCATTATTCTTGAACCAGAAGCAAAAGCTCCTTGATTTAATTGTAATGTATTTGATGAAGCTGCTGCTCTCTAGAATAAATTTTCAAATTGGCTTGAGAAATTAGCTACCTTAATTTGTGTGGCACCGGGGTCATCTAAAACATAAGTAATTTCATTAATTATAATCTCTTCTTGATATGGTTTTCCAGTATTAGGACTATAACCAAAGAATTCGGGATCTTCAACATATGTTTTATCACCAAGTTCAAAATTTAAAACTTCATATCCTTCTAATTTAGATAAATCAACTACCTAAATTGCATATGAAACTTTCGGCGCAATTGCATTTCTTAAAGTGCTTAAACCATCTAAATAATAAAGATTGTCATCAATATATTCTTCACTATTCCAACTACCTTCTTGAATGAAACGAGAATATTTGTGATAGAATAATTTGTTAAGTCCATTTTTCTTTTCTGCAATATGGACTTGTTGTTTTACTAAATCTTCATATTCTTTTTCAGCACTTTCTAATTTGCTTTTTAAATCTTTTGCCGCAACCCCATAAGAATTTTGATTGCGCATATGTTCATCCATTTGATTAAATAAATTACGTAACTAATCATTATATAATGGATAATCTACAGTAGCCACTTGTTCTTCAACATATACCATATAGGTATAAACTTCACCATTATCTTGCACCACACTTACTTCTTTTTCATAGCCTTGAGTTGTGGTTGTGTTGCGTGAAGCGTATTGTTTTGCTTTATTAAAAGTCCAAGGTGTGTCAATTAATTGACTATAAGAGTCATAATTATTATTTAGAGTTTCCGCTAAATGTGCAATTTCTTCTTCAGCAGCGTCACGTGCAAGAACTGCGACTTCATAATCGGCTCTTAATTTATCAATTTCAATACTTAATACAGCAAGTCTATCAGCAATAGCATCATTATCTCTATTAAGTCTTGCTAAAGTATTATAATAATTTAATTTATCTCCATAACCTTGATATAAATCTGCATTTAAAATACTCTTGTCAAGCATTTCTTGACGAATATAATAATCAAAGTTAAAAGCAAAATTTTCCTTAATTGGATTTTCAGCCGCCCTTTGAACGGTACACATGCCATCTTTAGCGTGTTCGTTTTTATTTGCTTTTATAACAATCTTTGAAACAATTTGTTCTGAATCTAAGGTTCTTTGAATTGATTTAAGATTAACTCCATATTTAAATCCAGCCCAGTTTTCTTTTCCAACATATCGTTTAAACACAACTGTTTTCTTTGGAACCTTAATTAATTCTTTATAGAAGAAATCTTCAAATTTATAATCTCTTAAATTTTCCCAATCATCAAGCCAATCTTCTTTACTAACCTATCCAAGAATAGCCATCGCTGCTTTTCGTTTTCTGTGGTTTATTTCTTCTTCGCTTGGCTTAAGTTCTTTTCTATAAGTTATTTCTGGATAAGTACCTTCTGGAATTGGGATGTAGTTTCCTTTTGCATCCTAACAATATCCGCCTAGACTATCTTTAATATATTGAATATCATCTGCTTTTAAAACATCTTCATTATTAATATATTTGCCAATAGCATCATAAGGAACCTCACCAACATAAAGAAGAGGTTCTTCTTCGTGGATATAATATCTAATTGGATTATCTACTTGTTCGTGAGCAATTTTAGTTATATTATTAACTTCTTTAAAGCCATAAAATTCTGGTTCGTTGTTTATTAATTCTTTATAAATAATTTTTGGTTCTACTTCAACCCATTCTTCACCAACTTTATTCTATCTTCTCTCTTTAACTTTATAAAAAGTTCCAATTGAACTGGGTAAATAATCATAACCTTTATAAAGACTTTCATTTCTATAAATAATCTAACCATTTTCGTCGTGTTCAATCTAAAAATCAACCCAACAATTAAAAGTCTTACAAGCATCTTGAATTAAATTATAATAATTTTTTTCTTTTCCTTTAATACTTCTAATTTTTTGGCAAGTTTCATCATATAAATAATTATATTTATCAAAAGGATCTTGACCAACATAATGATATTTAATTGAATCAATATCTTTAGTTTCTAATGGATCATAAATATAATACGAAGTAACAATTAAATCTTTCGTATCCGGAGCAACCCCAGGAATAACTAAAGTTTCTTTTGGTTCTACAATATCATCTTCTCCCTTTGTAGGAATATAAGGATAATATTTAAACATTTGAGAGCCAAGTAAAGCAAAATTAATATTACTTTGTTCTGTTTTATTTAAATTATCAATTTCTCCATCATCATCTTTTTCAACTTGGAAAACCATACCGATTTTTGATAATAAATCTTCAGTTAAAGAAAAACTTTGATTAACTGTTCCTATCCAATACACCCAGCGTTCTCTTACTTCTGGTTCGAGAACTGTTCTTTCTGAATAAACTGTTTCATAGAAGCCGGCTGGCTCATTGTTAAAATCAAAATTTAAATATTTGTCATTATTATAATATCCATTGTTAGTTAATTCGCCACTATTTAAATTAGCAGTATTTAAATCAATAGCAAAATATGATGAATCATATTCATAATTATCACAGAATGATGAACTTAATCCACGATAATCTAATCTGAATTCTTTAGTATATTTTTTAATATACTCATCTAATAACATATATTTTCCGTCATTAGAAACAAAATTGCCATTTGGATTTATAACTTTTTTATAACGTTTCGCGCGACCATAAAGTCTTGGATCATAAGGAATGAATAAGCCATTAATATAGATAAATTCACCATCTTCATCACGATAAAATTCATAACATTGTATCCATTTACCAAAATGACCGTCTCCAAGATCAATTTTTCCATCGCCATCTTTTCCAAATTTTCCATCGCCAATATAGCCAGTGCCTTTAGAATAAGGACGATAATAATTATAAATTTCATCAAGAACATAATATTCTTCGCCTATTTTATTTACTGGTCTACATTTATATCTGTATCCTTCGTAATCATTTTCTTTTATTATACGATAGCTTTGACTTTCTAATTTAATAGTTAGAAGTTCATTAAGGTCATAACCATTATCTTTTAAATATTGTTTTGCTTCAGTATCTGTATCAAAAAGAATGTAATTCTGTGGACCAGCATCTTTATAATTATTATATGGATAATAAACATCCAGTTCACTATTTTTAGGGCTATGAACATAAATTTTTGGTTTTTTGCGATATCTTTTCTTACCCCAATGGCGCCAGTACCACCATTTATATTTAATAAAACTATTTACATAAAGTTCATTAGCATAGAAGTTTTCTTTTCCAGTTCTATCTATATCAGCATCAGCAATATCAACTAAAGATCTAAAAGGTAAACATATAAAAGTTAAAATGAAATCTTTTTCTGAATCAGTAAGAGTTGTTAATGAATCAAAATAAGTTTTTCCACTGTCTGTAATAGGTGAATATCTTAATGCCCAAACTTCACCCATTTCTTCCATTTCCTCGGGAGTTAACTTTCTAAAAGTAAAATCATCAACCTTTGTATATTCGCCTTTAGCATCGTTCTTATAATATGGGATTTGATTACCAGCAAATTTATTGAATTCTGAATGGAAAATATCAAGAATATAATCTCTTACTGTTTCGCTTGCGCCCTTTCCAAAGTCTTCTTCAACAATAGCATAATAACGAGCTATAATATTTTCAAGAATAAACTATTTTCTTGTTAATGTTCTATTACTCTTAAATAAATAATTGCCATTTATAGTTCTACGAGCCAGACTAATCCATTTTCTAGGCATATCTTCTGCCCCAGTATCTTCAAGATACTTAAATTTATCCCAATCTTCTCTAAAAGCTCTACCATAGTTCTTTTTGAATTTTTCTTTTTCTACCAGCCATGTTGGCAACACAATACCAGAGAATAAAGAATTGTCATCGCCGATTTCTAAATTTTCCTTAAAAGTGGTTAAATTAAAGCTAACTTGATTTTCAATATAGTTTTTTTCTGAAATGTATCTTTGATTTTCAGTAGATAAACCACTCTTTAAAAATTCAGACCAGTCTTTTCCGAAAATTGTGCTAAAGGCACTTTTTAAAGTATCATTGATAACATCAGCTATACCTTCTGCTACAGTAACAATTGCTTCTCCAATTTCTACAAAGAAACCTTTTATTCCTTTCCATATACCTTCTAGTGCATCGCCTATAGGACCACCACTTTCATTATTAGATGTTTCCTATCTTTCCTCTCTGTAGAAAAGATTAGCAAAAAAGTCTTCAATAGCATCACCTAGAGCTTTTGCATTAGGAACAGCACTTTCTTCCCACCAAGTTTTAATTAAAGATTTTTTTACATCGCCAGAATAAATATATTTATATTCTTCTGGAATTATTTCTAATGGATCTTCACTTGACCAAGGTTCCATTTGTGTTAATTGTGCACCATAAAATTCTTCAAAAAAAGCATCTTGAGGCTCTAAATCATTTAAAAATAATCTATCTTCAACACCGGTAAAAGTTCTAGAAAAATCATAGCGTGGAGGAATTTCTTCCCAATTTCCAATACCACCATCAAATAAAGCTGTTTCATGAAAAATTACATCGTTATAATAAACAACACCATTTTCATTAGTAACTTTTCCCTTAAATGGTCTAAAATGTTCCATGCCATCGGTTTTTAATCTTTGAGTTAATTCATAATCCTCAGCATTGAGTGTTCTTATATCTATACCATAATTTTCTGCTTCTTCAACAACATAATAACCATCTTTATTATTAGGAACAGCAAGATATATATTTTTTTCTATGTCTGTATCTGGATTAAACAAACGAATATAAGCAGAATGAGAAGTTACATATCTTTCAATAAAATCTCTATGATTCCAATCTAAATCATCTTCAGAATCATCTTCAATTATTTCATAAAAACTATATCCAAATTCTTTTTTAAATTCTTTTCGGAAGTCAATTACATCAATATGTAATTTTCTTAAAATATGAATAATACCAAATTCTAAATAACTTCCATCTTTATCAGCATCATAATCAGCGCCAAAATATCTTTCTGCTGCATCCTGTATTTCGCTTTCTTTTATAGAAGCATAAACATCTTCTGTCGCGACAAGACTATATTTTTGACCAGTATAATTTTCATTTTCTTCAATTTCTACATATTTATTACCAGTCCATTTATAGTTTCCATTTTCATCTTCAATGTATTCTTTATCATAAACATAGAAATTAGTTTC
>JAZRRD010000016.1:0-7748 GCA_045650425.1 Bacilli bacterium
ATATCTCTTACGATAAATTATTTAATGCTATTCAAATTTTTGAAAACAATTTAGATAAAGCATTAATATTATTGTTAAGATGTGGTGTTAGAGGTGATGAATATAGTGAACTAAGTAATTTAAAAAAGGAAGATATAAATGGTAATTCTATCCATTTGCCAAATAGAGATATTATAGTTAATGATAGAGTGAAAAAAGTAATCTTAGATGCGAAAAAAGAATTAGGTTATCGTATGAATGTTGAAGAAAGTATAAAACAAGGAAAAAGAATTGCTTATACATATTATAGATACAATGATGAAAGTGAGTATTTTTGGAGAAACAGACCAAATAAATTTAATCATCAAGGTTTAAACCCTATGAAATCTAATGCGGCAAAAACTAAAATTAATAATCTAATTTCAAGAATAGAAGATGAAGATATCTGTGCTACTTCTTTAGTTGTATCTTATGTGGTGGATAGAATAGTAGAAATTGAAAAACAACTTGGAATTAAATTTAGTGAAAAACAAACAAAATCTTACATAGAAACACTTGGAATAAAGTGTAATATGTATACTGTATTTATATTAAAAAATAAAATGTAGTTAGAGAAATAAATTCTCTAACTATTATTTAAAAATTTGATAGACGATATATAAAAATAAAAGTATAATAAAGATATAAGAAAATAAAGGAGTGACTAATATGTGCAAATGTGTTTTATTAAGCAACAGTAATATATCAGATGATTATGCTTTTGATAAATTAAAGCAAATAATTAAACCTAATATGAAAGTGTTATATTTTACTTATGCAAGTGAATTAAAATGGCAATTAGAAAATCAAGATAGTTTAATATATGGCGACAAAAGAAAAGAATTATTTAGACATTGGAAAAATTTTGGAATAGAATATGGAAACTTTATAGTAGCACCATTTCCAAAAAATAAAACTGAAATAAGATATATAAAAGAGAAAATAGAAAAAAGCGATATTATTTATTTTGATGGTGGCTTTATGGAGAACATAAAATTTGTTTTAGAGTTAGGCGGTTTATGGGATTATATATTAAAATATAAAGAAGATAAAATATTTATGGGGTCTTCTGCTGGTGCTTTAATTTTACAAGATAAATATCATGTAACACCACATGTTGATGAATATTATGATTATTTTGGAGTGAACGAAGGATTAGGTGTGGTACAAGGTTATTATGTAATGCCACATTTCCATAATGATAATTGGTATCATAAACTTAATTTAGTATATTGTAAAGTAACTACATTAAGAAAAAAACATTTTGCATTAGGTGAAAATGGTGGGGTTATAATAGAAGGTGATAATTTTAAACCTTTTGGAGATGTTTTCATATAGAATAATTGACGAATAATAAAAATAACAGTATAATAAAATAAAGAGGTGATGATGTGAAGGAAAATTTACAAGAAGTTATTGAAATTATAAAACAAGTAAGAAATGTTAGTGGTACGAATGATAAAATAAATATTTTAAAAAGAAATAAAGATAATGAAATGTTGAGAAAAGTTTTGTCTTATACTTATGATACAGACTTAAAATTTGGAGTACAAAAGAGAAGTATTAAAGAGTATAGTGGAGAGAGTAAATGGAGTTCATTATTTGAAATGCTAGATGAATTAGCGAGTAGCAATATAAATGACAAACTAAAGAAAAATATAGGTAGATTTATAACTAACTTAGAAACAGATGATGAAAAAGAATTAGTAACTATGATATTATTAAAAGATTTAAAAATGGGTTGCAATATAAAAAATATAAATAAAGCTATGAATTTAATTGTAACACACGAAATAATGAAAGGCTCGTCTTGGGATGGAACTTTAAATGGTGAAGTTGCAGTAAGTTTAAAATTGGACGGATTAAGATGTAGTTTTATAATTGAAAATGGGAAAGCTATTGCAAAGACTAGACAAAATAAAATAATACAAGGTATGGAAGATTTAACAAAAGCTATTGAAGAGATGTTTGGGGATAAGAATTTATTTGTAGATGGAGAATTGTTAGCAATTAACAATGAAAATTTATCAAGCGAAGATTTATTTAAGAAAACAAGTTCTATCGTAAATAGTAAAGGTATAAAAAAAGATTTAACATTTGTTGCATTTGATATAACTTCATTAGAAGATTATGTTAAAAAGGAAAATAAAGAACGTTTTATAGATAGAAGAAGAAAATTAGCTAGTTATTTAGTAGAAGAAAATGAATTAATTAAAATTGCACCATTATATTTTATCACAGATGATATAGATAAGATATATAAAAAGCTAGATGAAGTTGTTGCAGAAGGTCTTGAAGGAATAATGTTAAATAAAGTAAATGGTTTTTATGAATTTAAAAGAACTAAACAATTATTAAAAGTAAAAAAATTCAATGATGCAGATGTATTAGTAACAGATATATTAGAAGGTGAAGGTAGATTAGAAGGGACACTTGGTAAGATAGAAGTACAATTTAAATATAAAGATAATGTTTATACTAATAATATAGGTAGCGGTTTTAGTGATGATGAACGTTCATATTATTGGGAACATAAAGATGAATTAATTGGTAAAGTGGTTACCATTAAATATTTTGAAATAACAAGTAATGATAATGGTGGCTTTGGATTCAGATTTCCAACTTGGAAAGGTAGAGAGTATATAAGGTTTGATAAAAAAGGAATTGATGATACTAATGTTGAGTAATAGATTAGGTATGAAAAGGAGAGATGATTATGAATAATGAACAAAAAAGAAAACTTTTTCTATGTAGTCATCAATGGACTAGGGAACTTGTAGACAAACACAAAGATGTGAATTATAAAACACAATTTGGGCTATGTATTACCGAATTAATTCGTCAAAAGAAAAATGGAGAACATAATTTATTTTAAAAATCATTAGACGTATGATAAAAGGATTAGTATAATAAAAATAAGATAAATTAATTAAAGGAGTGATAATTATGAAAACAAATTTAAATTATCAGACTTTAAAATTAAAGAAAGATTTACTTGAAGATGAATTTTTTAATACTATATTAACAGATGAAGAAATAGATGATTTAATAAAATTTTTAAAAGAGGGGTGCTTAGATGAAGACGAATTTTAATATGGTTAGTTCGGATGTATTTGAAAATGTATCATCAAATGGGTATGATGAAAGGGTTAATAGAAGACGTAGAGGAAATAGTTCAATGATGAATAGTTATAGTATAATAAATCCAAATAATTTTATTTATGTAATGCCTAAAAATTCTTGTAAAATAGGAATGATAAATAAAAAAATGTATGTTGTTTGTTTACGAAGAGTAGAAGAGGTTGACGGTAGAGAATTAAAAAGTAGAGAAGAAATGGTTGTTCATACATTAAAAACAAGAGATGATGAAATAATAGAAAGATATGAAAACGATTTAGCAATAGGTTATTTTATGAAAATGTTATTCTTCTAAGAAAAGATATTTTTTTTAAATGTAATAGACGGAATATAAAAAGATTAGTATAATAAGAATGTAAAAATAAAAAAAATAAAGGAGAGATGTAATATTGATTATATAGTTTATGTGCATATAAGTCCTAGCAATAAAAAATATATAGGAATTACAAGCAAAAAACCTATTGAACGTTGGCAAAATGGAAAAGGATATAGAGAAAATATATATTTTACAAGAGCAATTAAAAAATATGGTTTTGATAATTTTCAACATATAATAATTGCAAAAGGATTAACAAAAGATGAAGCTGAATGGTTAGAAATAGAATTGATTAGAGAATGGGATACGACAAATAAAAATAAAGGTTATAATATTGCTTTAGGTGGAAAAGGAAGCAAAGGTTGTAACCACACAGAAGAATGGAAAAAAGAACATTCAGAAAGAATGAGTGGCAAAGGCAATCCAATGTTTGGCAATTGTCATACAGAAAATACAAAAGAAAAAATAAGAAAAGGTCAAATAGAAAGATTAAAAAATAAAGAAAATCATCCTATGTATGAACAACATCATACAGAAGATGCAAAAGAGAGGATAAGAGAAGCCAATAGTGGTGCAAATAATCATGGTGCAAGAAAAGTTATTTGTATTACAACAAATGAAATATTTTTAACTGTAAAAGAAGGTGCGGAGAAATATAATTGTTGTAGAAGTCAAATTACAAAATGTTGCAAGGGTAAATATAAAAGTTGTGGAAAACACCCTATAACAAATGAAAAATTAGTTTGGATGTATTATGAAGATTATTTAGAAATGTTAGTAGACGAAATATAAAAAGATTAGTATAATAAGAATGTGAATAAAATAAAATAAAAAAAATAAAGGAGAGATGTAATATGGCAATGGATACAAATTGTTTAAAATGTGGTGGATATTTAATAGCTAAAATGGTGTCTTTAGGAAAAACAAGTACAGGTAGCGAATATATTTCAGTTAGATTAACTTTACAAGTTGGAGAAGAAGATGGTCAAAGAGTTGATTTAGAAGCGTTCGCTAATAAACTAACAAGTACAGGTGCAGAAAGTAAAATATACACAAGTTTAATGACAGTACATCAAGAATATAAATCACTTGATAGTCAATTTGTTGATAGAAGAAATAACAAAGATGCGAAACCGGTAAAACACGAAGCAACAACAGTTGCAACAAAAGAAGAAGTTGATTTTGTGTATGCAAATAAAGGAATAAAATTAAGTAACAATAGATATATGAGTAATGGAGAATTAGTAACTAATTTTAGATTAACAGTTAATTTCTTTAATAGGGCAAAAGAAGGTAAGTATGTTGAGCCATACTTAGAAGGTAATTTAATAGGAGTTTGTGGAAATGATATACAAAGAGTTTTAAATGATGAAGGAGATGTAGTTGCTTTAAAACTAGATTTTATAGTACCAGAATTTAGAAAAGGTTATACAAATAGATTTGGAGAAGAAATAGCAGATAGTGTAGCAGTTGAAAGATATGAATTACTATTGAGACAATTAGACGAAGATGCAGTAGATTATTGTGAAGAAGAATTTGTAAAAGGTAGAGTTTGTTCAATAGGTGTTGAGCCTATGAGTAGAATAGAACAAGCAGAAGTTAAGAAAGCAGATAAACCAAAGAGAGGTTTTGGTAATGTGCCAACATTTGAGCCAACAACTAAAGTAACTAAAGAAATAAGAATAAT
Organism: Bacilli bacterium; assembly: GCA_045650425.1. Lineage (GTDB taxonomy): Bacteria > Bacillota_I > Bacilli_A > RF39 > UBA660 > RGIG1752. The sequence goes on from JAZRRD010000016.1 coordinate 5,160, forward strand.
AGGTGGATTTGCATTAGATGAAGATGAATATGAAAATGATGAAGCATTTGATTTTGAAAAAATAGGAGAAGGAATAAAAGCATTAGAGAAGAAAATAGAGGAAATAAAAGAGGGAGACGGAAAACAAGTAAATGTACCAAAAGGATTTGGTAGAGCAAATAAAGGTGGAAACGATAAATCAAATATGTCTTTCCCATTCTAATTAGGTAATTTAAAATCAGAATTTCAATTTTAAAATTAGATTTTGGTTTTCCAAAAATAAAATAGGGTAGATTTATTTCTACCCTATTGACATTAAATAAAAATAGAAGTATAATAAGTATGTAAATAAATTTTATTAAGGAGAGATGTAGGATGGCTAAATTTAGTTTAGATATGTTAAGAAAAAAGAAAGAAGAAAATAAAAATAAAAAAATAAGTGTTGATTTAAGAAATTATAATATGATTTTATACGGTATGCCTGATGCAGGTAAAACAACTTTAGCAAGTGCATTGTTTGAAAATCAACATATATTATTAGCTTGTGAATATGGTAGTTCGGCTTCTTTATGTTCAAATGATGTTCCAGTTGCATCATATAAAGATTTATTAGAAATAACAAGAGTATTGGCAACAAAAGAAGCATGTGAGGAGTTTGGTGGAGTTTGTATCATAGATACTTTAACTAGACTTGGAGAGATAATAACTAGTCATATATTAAATAAATATAATAAAGATTTTATGGCAGATGTAAAAAGTTTTAATGGTGCATATGCACTTATAGATAAATTATATAATGAATTATTTTCACCTATGAAACAAGTTGGTTGGTCATTTGTTTATATATGTCATAGTGATGAAGAAGAATTGACAGATGAAAATGGAAATAGTTATTTAAGATACGATTTACAAACTAATAAACGTTTAGCTAAGATAGTAAGTAAAGAATGTCAATTATGTTGGTTTATAAGCAAAAGAGGTACTAAAGATGGACAAAAAAGAACATTAGTAACTAATGAAAGTATGTATAATTTTGGCAAAAATAAAGTTTCAATAGCAGCAGATTTACCATTATTTATAGAATTAAAGAATAACGAAAAAGATTCTGCGAAAGTAGTTAAAGATGCGTTTGCAAAGGCTTGTGAAGGATATGGAAAAGATAGAATAACTAATGAAGTAGGGAAATCATCAGTTGAAGCATTTTCAGAAATGGCTAGGGATATAGAGGAAATAAAAGCAGAAATGATACAATATGGTGGAATGTTAAGTGGTATTGGCTTAAGAGAACAGGCTGTTGAAATAATGAATCGTTCATTAGGAACTGATTATAATGGAGAACAAAGAACAATAGATATGGCCACACAAGAAAACGCAGAAGCGTTAGAAATAGGTGTGTCACAAATGAAAGCGTTATATGAAAAATATAATGAATAAATAAAAGTGGGATTATTCCCACTTTATTTTTTATACTTAATTGACGGAATATAAAAAGATTAGTATAATAAAGATATAAAATAAAAAAGAAAAAAAATAAAAAAAGAATTTATAAAAAGTAGTAACAAAATATAAAAATAGTCATATAATATAGTATGACAAATAAAATTGAGAGGGTGGTCGAGATATGATAAGATTATTATTAAACAAATTTAAAGAGGTATTAATATTATTATTAGTAGCATTTTTATTAATTGGTAATGGAAATATATCAGAAGGAACAAGTGATACAGAATATATAAGATATTCAGTTGGTGAAACAAGAATAGAACAAAGGGTAGACGAAAGTATATCAGTTTGGGCAATGAGAAAACACGATATAGTTATTAGAGTTGGAGAATATAGTGGCAAACAAGGTAAAAGAGTTTATATAAATGAAGGAATTAATTGGAAAAATATACCTACTGATATACCAATACACAAAGATAATGACGGATACTATATACAAGAATTTGATATAAATAAAAAAATAGCAACAAGAGTTTATAAAGAACTAATTGAAAGAGGTGTTAATGCAAAATTACAAATAGCTAGTGGAAGAAAAGAAGATTTAAATGCCGCAGGTAGAATAGCAAATCAAAGTAATCCTAAGTTATATTTATCATTCCACACAAATGCTTACAATGGAACTTCTAATGGATACTTTGCGATGTATAACGAAGGTAATCAAATGGCTAAAAATATAGCGAATAGATTAAGTACTTCTATAAAAGATAATGGTATGGTAAGAAAATGTACTAACAGAGCGAATAACGGATATATAGGAGAGATGAATGTATTAAATAATTCAACTTGTGGTGTATTAATGGAAATGGGTTATTTTGATAACTTAGAAGAATTAGTAAAAATAACATCAGATGAATATGCGAATTATGTTGCAGAACATATGGCAGATGAAATTCAAAATGTTTTAAATGATTTTTGGAAATAGAGGTTGATAACTTGAATTGTCCTTATAATGTAAAAGTTTGCACTAAATGTGAGAAAATATTAATTGCTTGTGAAATGAATTTTAGAAAAACTAAAAGAGGAAAATATGGATTTAGAGGGGAGTGTAAGAAATGTGAAAAAAAATATAAAAAAGTATATAATAAACAATATAGAGAAACACATAGA
>JAZRRD010000017.1:0-2590 GCA_045650425.1 Bacilli bacterium
ATATTTATAATATAAAATAATAAAATAAAAATAGCGTAGGTGATTTTATGAATCCTAATTTAAGAAAAATGATTGGACAAAAATTTATATTAGGGCTTGAAAATAATATAAAAGATGAGGAAATAAAAATTTTAATTCAAAAATATAAAATAGGCGGCTTTATTTTATATAAAAAGAACTATAGTGATTACACAAGCATGTTGAAATTCATAAAAAAATTAAAAATATTTAACAAAGATAATGATATACCATTATTTATCTCTATCGATCAAGAAGGCGGTAGGGTAGATAGATTACCAAAAGAAGTAAGAAATACTCCGCCAGCTTTTAAACTAAGCAGAAGCAAGGAAAGCGATAATATTAAAACAAGTGCTAATTTAGTTGGAAATATATTAAAAGAATCTGGAATTAATATGGATTTTGCTCCAGTTTTAGATATTAAACGATTTTCTGATGGACACGCGATTGGAGATAGGTCTTTTGGCGAAAATTCAAACGAAGTAATTAAGTATGGGGTAGATTATTTTAATCATTTAAATAAGAACGTTATAGCCGTTACTAAACATTTTCCAGGTCATGGAGCTATCCAAAAAGATTCACATTATTTTTTACCTGTAGTTAAAAGTTTAGATGCTTTTAAAGATGATATTAAGCCATTTCAGGAAGCGATTAAAAATGGATGTGATGCAATTATGGTTGGTCACATTTTAATCAAAGATGTAAATAAATTTTTTCCTATTGCCTTTGACAAATATTTTTTATATAACAATTTAAGAAGCAAACTAAATTACAATGGATTATTAATAACAGATGAATTAAGAATGAGAGCAGTATATTTTAGATATAGTCTAATGCACTTAATAAAAAGAGCTTTTGAAGGTGAAATTGATATTGTATTAATGAAATATGCAAACGATTTAAATAAATTTGATAAATTATATAAATTATATAGCAATAATATGCTTGATCAAAATAAATTAAAGGTTAGCTATGAAAGAATAATAAATATTAAGAAAAAATATCATTTGAATGATAATACTAATTATGAAGGCATAAATATATCTGATTTTAATAATGAAGTAGAAAAACTTTTAAACAAAGTTAATCATTTATAAATTATTAAAAACTAATTTATGCATATAATTAATTGGTGATTATATGAAAATTATAGCAGCTTTAATAATTTCAACAATTGCAGGATTTGCCACTCTTTTGGGTGGCATTTTATCATATTTAAATATATCAAAAGAAAAAGCCAATAAATTTATAACTTTTTGTTTAAGTTTTTCGTTGGCCATTATGATTAGTTTAAGTGTATTTGAACTAATTCCAGAGACATTCGTCACTTTAATAAAAAATTATAATATTTTAAATACAAATCTAATTATAATATTTGTTTTTTTAATAGGCGCTTTATTAATTATTATATTAAATAAAATAATTTCTCGAGTATCACATAATGAAAATAATTTATATAAATTAGGGATACTAAATATGATTGCTTTAATGGCACATAATTTACCAGAGGGTATAGCAACATTTATGTCATCATATAATAATATTAATCTCGGGATAAAGATTGCAATAGCAATTATGCTTCACAATATTCCAGAAGGAATAAGTATAGCAATTCCAATATTCTACGCAACAAAGAGTAGGAAGAAAGCTATCAAAATGACTGCAATTTCATCATTAGCAGAGCCCTTAGGAGCAATTTTATGTTATATATTTTTAAAAAATTATATAAATGAATTATCCATTGCAATTATTCTTACATTAGTAGCAGGAATAATGATTACATTATCAATTCATGAATTGCTTCCAGAAGCTAAAAAATATAAAGAAGATAAATTTCTTAGTTTAGGATTAATATGTGGTGTTATTTTAATGATAATTAATATATTTATATTATAAAGGAGAAAGAAAATGAAGAGAGTAGGAGTGCTACTTAGGACAGAAACAATTTCAGGAGTTTTAAAACATTATGTTAGAGATGCATTATTAAATAAATTAAGTAATAATGATATTGAAATAATTTGTATACCAACTATTAATAAATTAAATGCGCTTTATAATATTATTGATTCGTGTAACGGAATCATTTTACCAGGTGGAGATGACATTTTAGATATAGATATTAATATAATTGATTATTTGTATAAAAAAAACATTCCTACGCTCGGAATATGTTTAGGAATGCAAGAAATGGCAATATATAAAAACGGGGCGTTAATGGACCTAAAAACACCTAAAAATCATGTGTCAGAAAATAATATGCACAAAATATTAATTAAGGACGGTACATTGTTATATAAAATCATTAAAAAGAATAATATAGATGTTAACTCAATTCATAAATCTTTCGTAATAAACACAGATTTAAATATATCATCAATATCTAAAGATAATATTATTGAAAGCATTGAAGATTTATCTAAAAAATTCTTTTTAGGTGTACAATGGCATCCAGAAAGAATGAAAGAGGAAGAAGCAGATTTAATATTTAATTATTTTATTAACTCTTTATAGAAGTTTACATAATATATATTATGCGAACTTAAATATTTGAGTTAAATTACACTTATTTTTA
>JAZRRD010000018.1:0-1719 GCA_045650425.1 Bacilli bacterium
TATTCATTTAATAATTTGCATAGTTTTTTTAATTACTCTAAAAGAAAATATTTGTATTTATTTATTTTTATTTAGAATTTTATATTCATTATCAAAAACTAGTTTTGCAGTACCTCATGAAATAATTATTATGGGGTCAAATAATTCAACGACAATGAGTAATTTCCTTGCTAATATAAATATTTTAGATTATCTTGCTACAATATTTACACCGATTTTTTCTGGCTTTATTATTGAAAAATTTTCTTATAATATCCTTTTTATAATTCTTTCTATTGAGGCACTTTTGATAATAATTATTTCTTCACGATTTAGAACTTTTTATGTAGATGAAAAAGAATTAAATATGAAATCATTCTTTTTGAAGATAAAAGATTATAATCATTTAGTTAATATTTATAAATGTATGTTTTTTAGAAGAATATCTTTACAAGGTGCTATTACCGATTTATTACCAATATTATTATTTTTAAAAGTTGGATCTGAACTAAGTGTAGGTGGATATAACTCTTTATTTGCTGTTATATCAATTGTTTCGTTAACGTTATTAAAATTAATAAATAGAAAAAATATAAAAAAACGTTTTTATGTTCCATTTGCAACTTTAATATTTATATCTTCATTATTTTTGATTTTTAGTACTAACTTAATTAGTTTATTAATATATTATATTTTAATAAATTCCTTAGGTTCAATTTTAGAATCAGAAAGCTGTAGCATAGTTTATAGTTCAATTAATATTGATGAGTTATTGCAATATAAGAGAGAACATCAAATAACTTATAATATATATATGTTAATTGGACAAATAATTAGTTATGGATTTGCTTTGATTTTATATACACATTTTTATAATGCTAATATTTTATCAATTGCTATAAGTATTATGATGTTCTTCTCAATAGCAGCAGCTATTTATCTTCAAAAAACAGAAAATTATTTAAAACTAATTGTCAAATAAATATAAATATTTTGTTAGTAGCGCATGGTGGAATTTCAAAAGGAGTATATTATTATTATTTTAATGATATACCAGAAGACGGAATGGTAAATAGATTTAGAACTTATAATTGTGAAATAAAGGAGTACGAATTATGAAATTAACAAGTAAAGAAGCGAGAAATTTATTAGAAATTGAAAGAAAAACTTCAAAAAATGATAGATGGATAGAACATTGTATATGTGTTGGAGATAGTGCAGGAAGAATTGCACAAGCATTAAAAGAAAAAGGTTATGATGTTGATATAGACAAAACAATAACTCTTGGATATTTACATGATATTGGTAAATACAACGGAGAATCTCATGGTCATGAGATAAGTGGTTATAACTATTTAAAAGATAAAGGCTATGATGAAGAATATTGTAATATATGTAAAACACATTCATACTTGAATAATGATATTATTTGTACAGCTGGAGGAGTTCCTAATCCAAAGGATAAACCACTTTTAGCTGAGTTTATAAAAACGCATTCATACACAATAGAAGAAAAAATAATAAATTTATGTGATTTAATGTGTCCACAATGTGGTAAAGTATTCACCATTGATAAAAGACTAATCGATATAATGATTAGAAGAGGTGCATATTCTAATACACAATATCATATTAAAGAAACTTATAAATTAAAAGAATATTTTGATAATTTATTAGGATATAACTTATATGACTTATTTCCTGAAATAAAAGATAATTTATAAATAATATAACAAACAA
>JAZRRD010000019.1:0-42512 GCA_045650425.1 Bacilli bacterium
ATTATATAATTAACTAGGTGATTATAATGATAAAATATTTAATTTATATAATTCTGGGATTTATACAAGGATTTACAGAACCTCTGCCAATATCTAGTAGTGGGCATTTAATGTTATTTAATTACGTTTTTAATGTCGATTTTTTAAATGATGGAAACTTTTTAATAATATCAAATTTTGCATCATTTTTAGCAATATTCTTTATTTTCAGAAAAGACATTATTGATTTAATTACAAGTTTCTTTACTTATATATTTAAAAAAGAAACACGAAAAAAATTAGCTTCTAAATTTAGATATTGTTGGTTAATTGTTATCGGAACTATTCCTGTTGGTATAAGCGGTATTCTTTTAAAAGATTATGTAGATAAAGAAGTTGATCCAAGACTTTTAGGAGTAGCTTTCTTAATTACATCATTATCTTTATTTATTGTTAGAAATATTAAAGGAAAGAAAAATGATGAAGACATAACTATTAAAGATGCTTTATTAATTGGTTTATTACAAGCCATTACAATTTGTCCAGGAATTAGCCGTAGCGGTACAGTATTAGTCGGATGTTTACTTTGTGGTTTAAGTAGACCTGCTGCTTTAAAATATACATTCATGTTATATTTTCCAGTTAGTATTGCATCAATGGCTTTAGAAGTATTTGATTTAATTCAAACGCCAAATATAATTGAACTTTTACCAATGTATGGTGCTGGATTCTTAATGGCAGGTTTAGTAACATTATTCTCATATAACTGGTTAAGTAAATTAGTTAAAAACGGTAAACTTTGGAAATTCTCTATTTATACTTTAATACTTGCAATATTTATCTTTATCTATTTTAGATAAAGATTTTTTTATGAATTAAAAAAATGATTTATTTTCATAAACCATTTATTCTGTATAATTTGGATCATATATTACTTCAGCAAATCCTGTAGTTGGTGTACCTACATCAAATGATCCTATATCGCCTACAAAGTTCCATTCGCTATGAAAACTAATATTTGCTAATGCATCCTCTTTAGTTCTTTTAATTACTATTGTTGTAACGTCATAGTTGTCCCCAAAAATAGAGAAACTAAGATTTGTTATAGACTCCGGAAGTACTATTACTCCTTCTAATTCATTACTACCAAATGCATATGTCCCAATATTTTTTAATTGGCTTGGTAAATTTAATTCAGTTATATTATTACTAGCAAATGCATCTGATTCAATAGTTTCAAGAGATTTTGGTAAAGTTAATGAACTAATATTATTATTCCAAAAAGCGTCTGCTCCTATTGTTTTTAATTGGCTTGGATTTTCTGCAGTATCTTCAAAAACAACTTCTTCCAATTTATAAATATCATATTTAAACGCATTTTGTGGTATTTCTGTTACATTAGTTGATATTATAACTTTTTTTACAGGATTATCACCAAAATGTTTACCATAATTTAGTTCAGGTTTATCCATTTGTACAACATTACCTATTTTTACCTCTGTTATATTATTACCATCAAAAGCATTAGGAGCAAGCTGTGTTAACGAACCTGGCAATTCTATTTTTGTAAGATTATTATCAGCAAATGCAAATCCACTAATCGAAACTAATTGACTCGGATTTTCATGCGTATCTTCAAACGCTACTTCTTCTATATCGCACTCACTAAATGTAGAAAGTGGTATTTCTGTAATATTAGATTTAATTATAAGTTTCTTTATTGATTTATTACCATCCCAATACTTTCTATCCACCAATTTATTATTCGCAATAATTACTTCATTAAAGTCATTACCATTAAAAGCATTTTCTGCAACTTCATTTAATGAATCACAAAGATTTAAAGTTTTAATTTGAGTTGATTCAAATGCATTTGAACCGATTGTAATTAGCATACCGTTTTCTGGCCATATTAACGTTTCTAGTAAGCTATCATAAAAGGCGTAATCTCCTATATTTTCAAGATGCACTGCATCGCTTAAGTCTAATGATGTTACTTGTGACACAGGTTCTTCAAAATCTCCATCTTCAATATTAAATATTCCTACTTCTGGACCACTTATTTCATATCCAGACGCTTTATATTCTTGCCAATCTATTGCATTAAATTCTTCTTCGGTTGTTATAATTTTAAGACCCATTGCTTCTATGTCTTCTAATGTACATGTTGTTGGATTTTCACACATATCTTGTTTAACAAAAGCTATGAAATCATCTACAGTATTTTCATCTGTATAATAATATACATATTTTTCTTCTTCAGTTGTTTCATTATATAATACATAAAGTTGCATATTACTTAATGCAAAGGAAGCGCTATTAATTGTCTTTACTTTTACTCCATTTATTTCTGCTGGAACTACTACTTCAGTTCCACATTCATAATTATAGCCAGTAATTGTTCCACTATCATCTATAGCAAAACATTCGTTTAGTGCTGGAACTTCTATTCCTTGACCACCTGTGATAAATACTTGTCCTTGGAATATTTTACTTTGTTCAGAAACTGGAGCACTTTCACTAAGCCATACTCTGATTGTATGTTCATTAGACCCATTGGCTACAACTCTTTCTACACTTACTTGTTTACTTACTCTTGATGTATATGTATTCTCTGCATCGGCGTAGTCTATATCTGATAACTCACTATATGTAAATGCGCTTTTTTCATCTAATTTTAAACGGATACTTGAGTCTTGTAAATAGTTTGATTCTTCCACTCTATTTAGACCAACGATATAATTTATTTCTTCATCACAATTATTTGTTACTGTAAATGTATATCCTGTTAGACTATTTGCTTCATCATCACTTATTGGCCAAGCACTATCTAAGTCGATTGCTGCACTTTTATCTTCTAGATTTAAATCTAGACATGCCGCTACGATATCATTTGGTGTCGTTTGTGTTTTTGTTATTTGCCAATATGCATATGTACTTCCTGCAATAATTGCTATTACTGCTACTATAGCTATTGACAATATCAAGATTTTATTCCTCTTTTCTTTCACTATATATTACCTCTTTCCTATCTTTCATATATAGCATACCCCCCCCCGACCTTTTGTCAAAAAAAATCGACCAGAGGTCGACTTATTTTTGTAAACTTTACACTAATCTGTTTTTAAATCTACTACTAATTCTAATTCTTTTGTTACTTTGGAACCTACACCAATATTAAATGAACTAACATAACCATATCCTTCTAAAGTACATTTAATACCTAATAAACGAGATAACGTCATCACTTCATTAGCACTCCATCCCTTAATATCTGGCATAAAGTATTCTTTACTATTTGTGAGTATAAATAATTTGTTACCCGTTACCACAGTTTGTCCTTGTAATGGATATTGTTTAATTACCTTATCTCCATCGCCTAGAACTATTAACTCTAATTTTCTTTCGTCAGCATAATTTTTTACGCTATCAATATTTTGACTTATAAAATTGTCTATATTGATAATCTTTGATATATCTAAATCACTTTCTTCTGTAGTAATATTTGCATATTTTGCAATTTCTTCGACTGATTTAGTTAAAACTTTTCCCATATCACCAGCAGTACCTACTAGTTGTTTAACAGAAAAATACACTATATATTTAGGATCATCTTTAGGAAACATCCCAGCAAAAGATTTAATTGTATCATATTTGCCAGTCATATATCCTCCACTTGATGAAGCTATTTGAGCAGTACCAGTTTTACCAACTAAAACAACATTATTAGCTTTATAAGCACTAGATAACCCATCATAAACAACCCCATGCATTAAATTCCTCATTTTTGTTGCAGTGTCTTTAGAAATAACCTTTCCTAATTCAGTTCTTTCATTTTTTAAAACTATATTACCTTCAGAATCTACTATTTTATCAACAATATAAGGTTTTAACATTATACCATCGTTAGCAATAAAAGTTAATGCTTGTAAATTTTGAATTGGAGTTGTTGTAATACCTTGACCAAACGAAGCATTTGCAAGTTCACTTTTATATTTAAAATTAATTTGACCACCTAATTCTCCAGGTAATTCTATTCCTGTCTTTTTACCAAAACCAAATTTCTTATAATAATCTTTTAATTTACCTACGCCTAATTCTAATCCTAAATTTGTTGATGCAACATTGGAAGAATAAATAAAACCAGTATCATAAGTAATTTCTCCCCAACCAGTTTTATTAAAATCACTAATTTTTACATCTGCTACCTGAATAGAACCAGACTTATAAGTTTTACTTCCATCATAAATTCCTTCTTCCATTGCAGCCATAAAAGAATACATTTTCATTGTACTTCCAGGTTCATACTGATATGAAACTAATGGATTTAAATAAGATTCTAAAGTATTTAAGTTATTTAAATTAAAAGTTGGTGATGAAGCACTAGCTACTATAGCCCCAGTTTTAGCATCCATAATACTTAAAGTGGCCCAAGAAAGTTCTTTTGATTTAACTAAATCGGTAATTGCATTTTCTGCAATTATTTGTATGTTATTATCGATAGTTAAATAAATATCTGCCCCAGATACTGCATCTTCAGTTACAGATGGAGTATTTGGAATTTGATATCCATATGCATCTCTTTGATAAATTTTTTTACCATCTGTTCCTTCCAAATAATCATTATAATATTGTTCAATTCCCATTTCTCCACTAATTTTACCAGTATCATTCGGTTTTGCATAACCAATGATATAAGAAGCAAATTGACCCATTTTATAATATCTTTGACTAGATGCGATAAAATCAATTCCTGGCAAATCTAACTCTTGTATAGCTTTTTTTTCAATTTCTGTTAAATTTTTAGCATTTTTACCAAATTCTACTTGATATGCTTCTTTATTCAGTCTCGATAAAATTTCTTCCACACTTATATTTATTAAAGGAGATAATTTTTCTGCCGTCATTTGTTTATCCACAACGTGTTGAGGATTACTCTCATCCGTAGTACGCGATTCTTCCAAATAAGCAATTAAAGTATAAGAATTAACTTGTTGAGCAAGTAAATTACCTTTAATATCATAAATACTGCCCCTATTTGCATATAAAATTTTTTCTACAGTATTTCTACCATCAGCAAAAGAAGTCAAGTTAATTCCATCCACCTTTGGACTTACTACTATATAACAAAGTTTAGCTATTATTGCACAAAATAAAAGAATAACGCACACTAAAACAATTTTATATAGTTTTACCGTTATTCTTTTTTGCATAACCTCACCTATTCATTCATATTTTTGATGTTATCATTATTATAAGACAAACCATATTGGTCTGCAATAGCTTTAATATTTTCTAATGAAGCCAATTCATTTATTTGCATATCTAAGCTTTCATTAGTCTTTTCTTGAGTAGAAATTTTACTTTTAATTTTTTCCACTTCAATATTTGATTTAGAAAGTAGCGCTTGAGTTAAAACATTACCTACAGGAATTAATAACATTACCAAAACTAGCAAAATATACATCAATTTTTCGCCTTTTAATAATTTGATTTTTGTCGTTTTCTTTTTTGCCATATTATTAAACCCTTTCTATTACTCTTAATTTTGCGCTCCTACTTCTACTATTTTCTTCCAATTCTTTAGCACTAGGAAGAATTGGTTTTTTATTTATTATTTTAATAAGAGGTTTATATTCATCTGGTATTTCTGGTAAACCTTTAACCATTTCATCAACTTCTGAATATTTTTTAAAAATTTGTTTAACGATTCTATCTTCTAGAGAATGAAATGTTATAACACATATTCTACCACCCTTTTTAAGCATTTTAATTGCTTCAGGCAAAGCTTCCTCAATCACTTGAAGTTCTTTATTAACTTCAATTCGAATTGCTTGAAATATTTGTCTTTCAGGATGTTTTAAATTAAAATATTTCTTTCCAACAGCACTTTCAATAATTTCAACTAATTCTTTAGTCGTAACTATTTTTTGTTTTTCACGCGCTTCGACTATTTTACGAGCAATGACTTTAGACAAATTTTCTTCACCATATTTGAAAAAAATTTCTGTAAGTTTTTCTTGAGAATACTCATTTACTACATTAAGAGCAGATAAATTTGTATTCTGATCCATTCTCATATCAAGAGTAGCATCTTTCATAAAGGAAAAACCACGAGAAGCTTCATCTATTTGAGGACTTGAAACACCAAGGTCAAATAAAAATCCGTCAACTTGAGTGACGTTTTCCTCTAAAAGGCACTCTTTTAATTTACTAAAATTAGAATGAAATATTTTAAAATTTGAAGATATCTCACTTAGGCGACGCTGAGCAAAAAGAATCGCATTTTGATCAGCATCAAAGGCGAATAGAAAACCCCTTTTCGTTCGCATTAATATTTCTTTGCTATGACCTGCATAGCCAACAGTAGCATCAACATAAATTCCATCATCTTTAATATTTAAATTTTCAATCGCTTCATTAAGCATTACACTATAATGCATTAAAAATTCACATCTTGAAATAAATTTTCTGCAACATCTTCTAGTTTTGAAGCGTTATCATTTAAGAAGTTATTCCATTCTTCTTTATCCCAAACTTCAACTCTATCATTAGCACCGATTATAACAGCGTCTTTTACTAGCCCTGCATAATTTAATAATGTTGTCGCAATATTTATTCTTCCTTGTTTATCTAATTCACAAGATGATGCACCAGAGAAAAATGATCTAATAAATGTTCTAGCATCTTTTTTTGTAAATGGTAAAGTATTTAATTTTTCAACAATTTTATTCCACTCTTTTTCCGAATAAATGTATAAACATTTTTCTAAACCACGTGTGATAATAAATCTTTCACCTAATTCCATTCGAAATTTTGTAGGAATTACTACTCTACCTTTTTCATCAAGACTGTGATGATATTCACCCATGAACATTTATATCACCCACTTTCCCCCACAGTTTACCACTGTCTACCAATATATTACTCCAAATAACAAAAAAAGTAAATATTAAAATATTCACTTTTTTTTATTTTACATTTTTTTACAAAACTTTTTATTCACTTCTTAAAGCGATAACCGGATCTTTTTTACTAGCAAATTTTGCTGGAATTAATCCCGCAATAACTGTTAAAAACATACTTATTAAAACTAGAATTATCGCAGCTCCTATTGGTAAATTAGCTTTTACACTAATATCTGTTAAATTTTTAATAATGTTATTTATTCCTAAATTTGCTAACATTGTAATTCCAATTCCGATTAAACCAGCAGTTATTCCAATAATAAAAGTTTCAGCATTAAACACTCTTGAAACATCTTTTTTTCTTGCTCCAATAGCTCTTAAAACACCAATCTCTTTAGTTCTTTCTAAGACCGAAATATAGGTTATAATGCCAATCATGATAGATGAAACCACCAAAGATATTGAAACAAATGCTATTAACACATATCCAATAACATCAACAATCGTAGTAACCCCACTCATAAGAAGCCCAACATAATCTGTATATTCTATTACATTTTCTTCTTTACCAGCGTTTTCTTGTTTTAAATTATATTCTTTAATAACATTTTCAATTTTTTCTTTTGACTCAAAATCTTTTGGATAAATATTTATAGTCATCGGGTTTTCTAAATCTACATTACCCATTTTAATTAAATTGTTTTTATAACTTTCTAAATTAGAAAATTCTACTCCAGTAAAAACATTAATATCTGGATTACTTTTTTGTTCTTTAACTATTTTAGAATTATTAACTTCTTTAATTACATATTCAGTTAAAGATGAATTATACCCTATTCCTCCAACTAGAGAAATATTACTATCTTCACTTGGTTTAATAATACCTGTTATTTTAAGATTTAAAGCATTATCTAATTTATTATTTAAGTAATTCTTATCCTCTTTTTTATCAATCCAAATACCATTCTCCTTTTTATAAAAATCACTATTTAATAAAAGCTTTAATTCCGTATCCATTATCTCTTCATACGTATATTTAGATTGTTCAGGTTCTTTAACCTCTTTGCCCTTCATTATTTCTTGCATCATTTGCATTAAATCCGTCTGATTTTTTATTCCTAATGCATATAATGCATAATCTACTAATTCATTATTTTTATCAACTATCAGTACTACTTCATTATATTTTTCAGGCATTTTACCAGCTATTACATCATACTGACTATTAAGTAAATCTTTATTATTAGAAAGTTCACTAAATACTAACATGCTATTTCCCATACTCATCGATGAACTTTCTTCTGGCATAAACAAATTCATTAAACTTGTTGGATTAACTTGAACTATATTATTTTTATCTTCAGTATTATAAATGTGTAAATTTAAATTATAACTATATTTTACATCATTAGCATAATTTTTGATTTCTTCATTATCTTCCAAATATTTCTTAAATTCCTTTAGATTGTTAGTCTTAGCTTCTCTAGAAAAACTTTCAATCATATCAACCATAATATCATTTGAATAAATAGCATCTTTATTATGTTTGTGATTATCATTTTCGCTAGAAAGTGATGTCATCAAAGAAGATGCATCTATAAATGTCTCTTCAAGTGATAACGGATAACTTGTTAAAGTATCTTCTTGAACTCTAGTTATATATTCATTTACTCCACTTGATAGAGATAAAATTAAAGCTATTCCAATTATTCCAATAGACCCAGCAAATGCAGTTAAAATAGTTCTTCCTTTTTTTGTTAACAAATTATTGAAACTTAAAGATAAAGCCGTTAAAAAACTCATACTAGTTTTTTTACTTTTTATTTTTCTTATTTCTTCAGTATCTTTAGTATTTGTTTTACCATCATAAGGCATAGAATCATTAAGCATTTTTCCATCTTTTAAATTAATAATTCTTGTAGAATATTTTTCAGCTAATTCTGGATTATGAGTAACCATAATTACTAATTTATCTTTAGCAATCTCTTGCAACAAATCCATGATTTGATTACTAGTTTCTGAGTCTAATGCCCCCGTTGGTTCATCTGCAAGTAAAATATCTGGATTATTTATAAGCGCACGAGCAATTGCTACTCTCTGCATTTGTCCCCCAGACATTTGATTTGGTTTCTTATAAATATGGTCTTCTAACCCAACTTTTTTTAATACTTCAATTGCTTTTCTTCTCCTAGTTTTTTTATCAACTCCAGAAAGTGTTAAAGCAAGTTCTACATTTCTTAAAACATTTTGATGACCAATTAAATTATAACTTTGAAAAACAAATCCAACTCTATGATTACGATAAGTATCCCAATCACGATCTTTAAATTTTTTAGTAGAAATTTCATTTATTATTAAATCTCCACTTGTATATTTATCTAGACCACCAATAATATTTAAAAGAGTTGTTTTACCACTTCCACTGGGGCCCAAAATAGAAACAAACTCACTTTCTCTAAAACTCATACTAACATTGTCTAAAGCTTTTTGTTTAAATTCTCCTACCTGATATACTTTACTAATCTTTTTTAGTTCTAACATATTCTTCTCCTTTTGTTCTATATTATTTAATGCTTAACTTATAATTTTTATTCTATCTATAATAAGGATTAAAACCATAATTATAATAATATCCTCCACCATAAGGCGCATATGGAGGATAAATTGGTCTTGGGGCTACATTATATATTGGTCTCGGACGAGTAAGTCCTATTGCAGCCCCTCCGGTAACAGCCCCTACTAAAAACGGAAATAAAAATTGTCTATCTTCATACTTATTGTATACATACGGTTCATAATTTCTATACATATATGTCATTCCTTTCTGTTATAGGATATGCCTAGAAATATAATCTGTATGTTTTTTTACCTACACAAATAAAATTTTACCACTAATTTTTAAATAACTCAAATAACAAAAAAAGAATTATTAAATGTATTTTACTACATAATAATTCTTTTTGCCTTTCTTAACCAACAAAACTTTTCCATCAATTGCTAATTCTTTAGTTATTGTAAGTTCTAAATCTTGATATTTTTGATTATTAATACTTATTGCATTTCCTAAAACCATTTCTCTCGCTTCTCTTTTACTAGAACAAATCTTATTATTGACTAATAAATCAATGATATTCGTATCTTCAATAATTTCACTATTTGGTACATCTTGAAAATTATTTAAAATTTCATCTGCACTTAACTCTTTTATTTTTTCTGTAAATAAAGCTTCACTAATTTTTAAAGCATTTTCATATTCTTCTTTTCCATGTATAAATGTTATTACTTCACGCGCTAATGCTTTGTGAGCTTCTCTCTTTTCTGGAGCTTCTAAATGAAGTTTTTCTAATTCTTCTATTTCTTCTTTACTTAAAAGTGTTAACATTTTTAAATATTTAATAACCATGCTATCTTCAGAATTTATAAAAAATTGATACATTTGATAAGGTGTAGTTTTACTTTTATCAAGCCAAACATTTCCTGTACCTGATTTACCAAACTTAGTACCATCAGCCTTAGTTATCAATGGCATTGTAAATGCAAACACTTCATCACCAGTAGTTTTTCTAATAAGCTCTATACCAGTTGTAATATTTCCCCATTGATCACTTCCTGCCACCTGCATATCTACACCCATATTTTCATGTAAATATTTAAAATCTAATCCCTGAATTAACATATATGAAAATTCTGCATAAGAGATACCAGTTTCCATTTGCCTTCTTACTAAATCTTTATTTAACATATAATTAACATTAATATATTTACCATAATCTCTTAAAAAATCTATTACAGTTAAATCTTTTACCCAATCAAAATTATTAACCACTTTATAAGGAAATAATTTTTGAACTTGCGTTTTTAACCCTTCAAAATTTCTAGCAATTATTTCTTTATCAGCTAAATCTCTTTCACCAGTTCCTCTCGGATCTCCAATTAAACCTGTTGCTCCCCCAACTAAAATAATTGGATTATGTCCTGCATCAGCAAGTCTTTTAGTAATTAGAAAAGAACTATAATGACCAATATGTAAACTATCAGCCGTAGGATCTGTTCCAATATAAAAAGTCATTCCTCCATTATTTAATTTTTCTTCTAATTCTGGACTAGATATATCTTGGATTAGTCCTCTCCATTTTAATTCTTCAAATAATTTCATTTTTCTTCACTCCTTATAATATTTCTTTTAATTCACAAACGTCTCTTATTGTTAAATATTCTCTATGTTTCTTGTTATTTACATAAATTGGTTCAATCCCCAATTTAGATGGTTCAATTACATCAAAATTTAAATTATCGCCTATCATCATACATTCCGTGGGCTTATATTTTCCACAAGCTTTTAAATATGATTTCTTACTAGGTTTCATAACTTCATCACCACAATGTATTTCTTTAAAATATTTCTTTATTCCATATTTTTCTAATCTTTTTTCTTGTGATATTTTAAAAGAATTACTTAATATTACTAATTCATATTTTTCAGATAAATATTTCAAAGTATCACAAAGTTCCAAAGAAGCAACACCCTCAACACATTCTTCTAACCATTTAAAGAATATCTTGATTTTGTCATCATCCATTTTAATCTTAGTAAGCTCAGTTATACATTCTTTAAATTCATCCATATTCCAACAATCATGTGTTTTTTCATAATATTCAATAGCCATTAAAGTTTTATAAAATTTTATCCAACTTAATTTAATATTATTTTGTTTTAATAATTTTTTCAACTTTATATAATATGATTTTTTCCATGGCATTAAAGTATCATCGACATCAAAAATCAACCGTTTTTTCATATTTCAATCTCCATAAACAAAAAAAATTCACAAACTAAGGACGAATTATTAATCCGCGGTACCACCTTAATTTATGAATTTATTCATACACTTAATGCTGTAACGTAAGCAAACGTTTTAACTCAGGAGTCGTAAATTCCGTCTTCGTTAAATATGTTATGTATTATAATTTAAAATTTATTTTTCTTCAAGTTTTTTTACAGCACTTTTTAAAATTTCTGCTGTTTTTGCTTTTACCTCTTTAGCAGCATTCTCTACAACAGGAGTTCCTTTTTCAATAGCTAAATTCACTAACTCATCAGCCTTTTTACTAATTTCCTTAGCTTTTTTCTTAACTACACTTAAAACTTTTTCCTTATCTAAGTCTGCTAATTCGTTTTGTAATTCTTTTATTTTTTCTTCAATACTTTCTTTAACTTCTTTAACATCAATTTCTTTTGCTTTATTAATTAATTCATCCATTTTTGTAGACAAATCTTTTCTTAATTCAGCCCCTTTTTTAGGCGCAAATAACATACCTAAGCCTGCACCAATTCCAGCCCCTAATAAAAATTTACAAAAGCCTTTTTTACTCATCAAAATCTTCCTCCCTTTTTTTCTTTCTATGAAATAATTTTGCAATAATACCACTAACGCCCTCAACTAACATATCTGAAAACGTTGAAAGTTTATCAGTTGTATAATCTATTAATGAAAATAATCCATTAAGAGATTCTACCTTATTATTTACATCATCTACTACTTTATTTACTTTCTTCATAGCATTAATTGATTGAATACCAAGTATGATACCAATAATTAATATTACAATTAATAATAAATATATTATAATTGGTAAAAATGATAACCAGAATTCCATTATTCTATTTCCTCCTTCCTATCATCATACATAGAATCTATTAGTTCAAATAAATCTTGTTCTAAAGTATCTTCTTCATCAAATTCTTTGATATCTTTATCAAGTTGCTCCAAACTATCCTCTTCATTCAACTTTTCTAATTCACTCTCTATATCATCAATTAAAAAGTCATCTTCTTCATCTGGAATGATAATTTCTTCATGAGCACTATCCCTTAATAATTCTTCTATATCTCTTTTTTCTTCATAAATAACTTCTTCAGTCGAAATATTATTTTCTAACTCCTCTGTAACCTCTTCCAAAAATTCTTCTCTTGGTTTAGTAATTGTATTTTCTATCTCATCTTCTAAATTACCAAAAGCTTTTTTTCTTACAGATTCGATGCTTAACTCTTTTCTTCTTGGAATATCATAATCTTTCTTTTTAGCCATAATATCTTCTTTAGTGTAATCTTTGTCTAAAATACCATAAACTGGAGAAATAATCGGTGATGGTTTAAATTTCTTTTTTTCTTCAAATCTATCATTTCTCTCATATTTTGGATATTCCAATCTTTTTTCTGGTTTTCTAACCGGTTTTTCTTTGGCTAAAACATTAGTACTTCTTACTCTAGGGACTGATGCTGCGAATTCTTCCTCATCGAATGCAGGAAAATTAAAAGTTCTCTCTGACTTAAATAAATCTCTTTCACTATCTTCATAAAAAACCGGTTTCTCTTTTTTAGGTTCTTCTTCAATTATATCATCATCAATTAAGTCAAACAAAGGAGGTTTTTTTTCTAATTCCACATTTGTTTTTTTAGGAACAGTTTCACTTATTTTTGTTTCTTCAGGTTCATTTACTTGTTCCTCAATTATTTCTTCCTCAAACAAAATATTTTTTATTTTACTTATAAAGCTCATTATTACACCTTCCTAGTTAACTAAATCTGTGTCTGGTACATCTTCTTGTTCATTTTCTTCTGATTCAAATAACTCTAATACATTATTTTCTGTACTAGTAGTTTCAAAAATATTAAATTCTTCTTCAGAAAAGTTTAATATATCCTGTTTCATTAAATTACTTATTATATTATCATTATACGTAATAGAAGATAAAATGCTTATAGCATCTGATAATGCCAGTTTCAAATCAGCCTCATCTACTATTACTTCTATTTTAGCATAATTATACATAATTTCAATTAAATATTTGTCGTTTTTAATCTCATTTATTTCTAAATAGCCTTTTTTTTCATTATTTTCGTATGCTTGAGAATAAAAAATATTTGATACTTGTTCATAATTAAATTCTACTTTGTTAAAATAAGATACTAAGTCAACATATAAATAATAAACATTTCTTTCACTTTCAATAATATCATTAAATTCTTCTTGATTACTTATTTTTAAACCATGTGAAAGCGCATAACCATAACCCTTTCTTTTCACATTTTGTTTATGACTAGAGTTATTTATACCATTAACAATTATTTGATCATAACTTAATTCATTTATATTTGTACACCCAGTTATTAGAAAAATACTAACTAGAAGTAATATTATTTTTTTCATATAACTTCCTCCATTTTAGATTATAACAAAAAAAGGTTTATTTTAAAACCTTTTTTGTAATTCTCGTTTTGCAATTAAAGAAGCTGATAATTCTCTATTTTCAACATCAATATGATATAAAGGGTCATTTAAAAATTCATCATAACTCATTCTATATATTTGAAAATCTGGCCTATAAAGTGTTTCAAAAGTTTCTTCACTCATTGCCAAATTTCGAGAGCCATCACAATATAGCCCTTCTTCATTTATATTATAAGCATGTATATATTTTTCAGTATATAACCCATTAAATACCGAAGTACAAATATCAAAGTGTTCTTGCACTGAGATAACTTGAGAAAAATAATAACAGTTATTGGACATTACATTTTTATTTTCTAATAAATACTGATTATTTAAATATTCAGACAATTGTATAGCTTCATATGCACCATCAATAGTTTGTAATTTTATTTTTCCATCTTTTCTTTCAGCGCTTAAAATATACATAGCACCAGATAAATCTGAGGGAAGCAAGTAATCATTAATTGATAAAGCATTTAGAACTCTCAAATAAAACTCTTCACGTCTAAAACCATATTTATTCAAAATCATATTTATCTCGTCATAAAAACATTTATTACCAGGATTAAACATAATACTAGCCCAATCTTTTCCTAAATATCCTTGTGTAATTGCAAGCAATTCATTTAAAACTTGTTCTCTTATTTTGTGTTCTTTTTCAGTCAAGTTTTGTTGCATTTTTATAAAGTTTTCCATAATAACCCCCAAATTATTTATTTTTCATTCTTTTACTTGCAATTGCATAAATAGGAAAAGTTGAAGTAATTCCACTAGTGAAATCTTTATATTCTGAAGAATTAATATAATCATCATAACCTATTTGATTTATTACAATTGGATTAAATAATCTTTGATATTCTTCCTTAGGTATAATTAAATTATGACTAGCATCATAGATAAAATTATCACCACCGGTATTATAAGAATGAAGATAAAGACCTCCAAAATTCATCTTACAAAAACTAGTCGTAGCATCAACTTTATATTTTCCTAAAAAATATTCAGTTAATCTATGACAACCCGCATAGATTTCTTTACTATTTTTTTCTTCAAGTAAATATTCATCATTAAAGGTCTCTGCTAATAAGCTTGTTCTAAATATTCCATGCAAGGTATCTAAAATTACTTCATTACCATTTAAACTAATATTATTAATAAACATAGTATTATTTAAAGAATTCACATTAAAATCACTTAAAGTTGCAATATCTACTAATATATCTTGATAAAAATCAAATGGATTAAAACGATATTTATCTAAGATACTCATAACTTGTTCTTTGTATTTCATTGCTTGTTTACTCAACAACAAATTTCTTAAAGTAGTTACCTTTTCTAAAAATTCTAATTTTTCTAATTCATCTAATACTTTATTTTCTATTTTATTATTTTTTGCAATTGACACATTTTCAAAACTTTCAATACAAAACCCCATATTTAACACCCTTTTATTTTTTTGTCGCTTTTAAATAATTAATTTTAAATCCTAAATTCGAAAACTTTTCTTCATATTCAGTTTTTATATTAAAAATATCTGAATTATGTAAATCTAAACAAACATCTTCAAATACATACCCATAATTATTTAAACTTTTAAGACTATAAGCAAATAAACCAATATTATCAGTTTTTTGAACAATCTTTTTCTCAGATTCAAATATTTTATCATAAACTTTTAGAAAGTCAACACTAGTAAGTCTTCTTCTTTCGTGACGTTTTTTAGGCCATGGATCAGAAAAGTTTAAATATAAAGTATCAATCTCTTTATCAAAAATCTTATCTAAGTTAATTGCATCATAATTCATAATCTTTAAATTATTTGGTACTTCTTCCATCTTAGCAATAGCTCTCGCTAAAACATTCTCATATTTTTCTATACCAATAAAATTAATCTCAGGAAAGGCTTTTGCCATATTATAAATAAATGTTCCTTTACCCATACCTACTTCTAAATGAATAGGGTTGTCATTAGGAAATAATTCTTTATATTTTCCTTTATATTCTTCTGGTTCTCTAATTAAAAATTCACATTCTTGAATAATTAAATCCTTATTTTTTAAATTTCTTAAACGCATTATTAATCACTACTTTCTTTAAATTACATATAATAAATTGTAAGGAGGAAAACCCATGAAAAAGAATAGAAATACTTTTTTCCAAGAAGCTCAAATGAGTTCTTATAATTACTATCCAAACCCAAATATGAATTTGATGAGTGCAAACATGCCTACTCAAGCTAGCCAATCTAGCCAAACATTTTATGCAGGTCCTGCTCCTATGATGCAAAATATGCCTAATCAAAACACACAATATAGCGACATTGAATCTAGACTTGCTAAACTAGAAAGACAAGTAAGCCGTCTAGAAGCTAGAGTTAATAAATTAGAAGGCTCCACTTATATAAACGATGATTATGATTCATCGACCAATATGTATATGGTTTAAACTTACTTAGGTAAGTTTTTTTCGTCATAAAGCAAAAGAGCACTAAAACAATATAATTGTTCTTCTCCACAAACTCCAATCGCCACATTGAACTTGATATCTATTATATCACAATTACCTTCTTTTAAAAATTTATTTATACTATCTTCTAAATCTTTTTCATGACTTTCGTCAAATAGTTTAACTTTCATATCATTCACCAAAATCATTATAAATATATTATTTTAAAAATTTTGTTGAAAAAAATATTACTCTCGTTTATATACAAAATTAAAAGCAAAAAATCGACCATCAGTCGACCTTTTTTGTGAACTTTACAATTTAATTAAATTAACTATTTTCATTATTTTATCTTTGACTTCATAAATTGCAATTTCTTCATTTTGATAATAAAGCAAAACTTTTTGATCAGATAAATCAATTTTCAAAGAATTACCATTTTTTACTTTTTCATATTCTTCTTCAGTTAAATCAATTCTTTTATAATCAAAAATCTCTTCTAATTGTAATGATTTATAATTATTTTTTTCTACATCATTTAAAGTATAACTATTTTCAATCTTAAATTTACCTTGCTTAGTTCTTTCTAAAGAAGACATTGTACCAACTGTATTTAACTTATAACATATATCTCTTATTAAACTTCTAATATAAGTTCCTTTAGAAACATGAACTCTAAATGTTACCTCATCATTTATAAAATCAATTAAATCAATATCAAATACTTCAATTTCATGTTTTGGAAGTTTAATATCTTTTCCTTCTCTTGCATATTCATAAAGTTTTTTTCCATTTACTTTAATAGCAGAATATTTTGGAACTTCTTGGATACTTTTCCCTAAGAAAGAATTTAAAACTTTTATTACATCATCCTTCTTAGGTATTATATCACTTGTCTTTAAAATATTACCTGTTATATCTAAAGTATCTGTTTCAATTCCCAGTTTTATTTTAGCGATATATTCTTTATCTAAAGCTGTAAGTTCATCTACTAATTTTGTATATCTATCAACACATACTACTAAAACACCGGTCGCTATTGGATCTAGCGTACCGGTATGTCCTATTTTTTTAGTATGTAATAATTTACAAAGCTTATTTATGACATCTCTACTTGTCATATTTTTTTCTTTATTTATAACTATTACACCATTCATCTTATTTTAAATCATCCTCATGAATTTCTTTAATTAAATCTTCGATTTTTTTACCATAAGCAATTGAATCGTCATAAACAAATCTAATCTCAGGAGTATGTCTTAAATTAATTTGTTTAGAAACTTCTCCTCTGACATAGCGAGATGCTTCTTTCAATTCTTTTTCTAACTGTTCCTTTGATAAATTACTTAAACTTGTAAAATATACTTTTGCAAAACTTAAGTCATTAGTAACTTCACAACCAGTTACGGTAATGGTTTTTAATAAAGAATCACTAGCTTCATTAGCTAAAATGTTACTAATAATTTCAACTAGTTCTGAAGCAATTCTTTTAGTTTTAAAACCAGCCATTATCTTTTTACCTCAACCATTTCGTATGATTCAATAATGTCTCTTTCCTTAATATCATTAAAGTTATCAATAGTAATACCACATTCAAATCCTTTTTTTACTTCTTTAACAGTATCTTTTTCTCTTTGAACACTTTTAATAGTTGTATCACTAATTACTACGCCATCACGAATAATACGACATTTACTTCCGTTTTTTACAATACCATCAGTTACATAACTTCCAGCTATATTCCCAACTTTTGAAAATTTAAAGATTTTTCTAATTTCTGCTGTTCCTAAGATTTTTTCTTCAAATTCAGGATCTAACATACCTTTCATAGCTAATTCCATTTCTTCAACTGCTTTATAAATAATTGTATATAATCTTATATCAACATTATATTCTTTAGCTATTTCTTTTGTAATATTAGAAGGAACTACGTTAAAGCCAATAATAATTGCATTAGATGCATTAGCAAGTACTACATCACTTTCAGTAATTGTACCAATTCCACTACGAATAACTTTTACTCTAACATCTCCCACTTCAATTTTTTGTAATGCATTTTTAACTGCTTCTTCACTACCACGAACATCCGCTTTTAAAACAACATTAACTTCTTTTTGTCCCTCATTAATTTTGGCAAACAAATCATCTAAGGAAACAATATCTTTTTTAAATTTATTTTCTTTTGCTAAAGTTAATCTTTTAGCCGCAACTTCTTTAGCTTCAGTTTCTGTTTCAAATGCCATAAATTTATCTCCAGCACTTGGATTATCATTTAATCCTGTAATTTCTACTGGAGTAGATGGTCCAGCTTCTACAATCGGATTTCCTAAGTCATCTTTCATTGTTCTGATTCTTCCATGAGTTGTTCCTACAACAATAGGATCACCAATTCTTAATGTACCATTTAAAATTAATAAGCTAGCTATTCCACCAACATTTTTATCTACTTTAGACTCAATAACTGACCCTACTGCATATCTATTCGGATTAGCTTTAAGCTCATTTACTTCACTAATAGTTTGAATAGTTTCTAAAAGTAAATCTATTCCTTCACCCGTTTTAGCAGATATATTAATAAACGGAATATCTCCACCCCAGCTCTCTGGTGTAATATTAATTTCTGCCATTTCAGTATAAACTCTTTCAACATTTGAATCTGGTAAATCAACTTTATTTACAGCTACAATAATTGGAACATTTGCGCTTAATGCGTGATCGACAGCTTCTTTTGTTTGAGGCATTACTCCATCATTTGCAGCAACAATAATAATTACTATATCTGTAACACTAGCACCTCTTGCTCTCATTTCTGTAAATGCAGCATGTCCTGGAGTATCTATAAATGTAATTTTATCTTCATTATACTTAATTTGATAAGCACCAATATGTTGTGTAATTCCACCAAACTCTCCTTCAACTACATGGCTATTTCTAATATAATCTAAAAGAGTTGTTTTACCATGGTCAACATGTCCCATAATCGTAACAATTGGAGGACGTTTAACTAAATCAGCTTCATTATCAATAATTTCAAATTCTTCAAAATTAGAAATATCCTGAGTTTCAGATTTCTTAAGAACTTTATTATAATCTAAAACAACAATTTCAGCATTTTCAAAATCAATCGCTTGATTTAAACTAACCATTAATCCAAGTGACATTAATTTTTTTATAATTTCAGTCCCGCTAATACTTAATGCTTCTGCAAGTTCACTAACAGTCATACCTTCCTTATATAAAACTATATCTTCATTAATTTCATTAGTTTTCAACTTTTCTTTATGCTTATACATTTCTTTTTTTAAATTATTAAAATCTTTAGAATTATCTTTAGTATTTTGCTTCTTTAATTTTTGTTTCTTAGTATGAGTATCCATTTGTTTTTCAATATTTTGTGATTCCATAATTGAATCAACAACATCATCAATTTCATCAGCTTCTTCAAAAGTTACATCATCATCAGTACTAATTAAATTAATTGCATTATCTAATATTATAATATCATCATCAGTTAATAAATCACTTGCATCATTAACCTCAATTCCTAATTCTTGACATCTTTTTAATACTTCTGCTGGAGTTACATTAACATCATTTGCATATTCTTTTACTGTCATATAATCACCCTTTCTCTTTTTTTATTTTTTTAATTTAATTATTTCTATTTTTGCTTCTTCAAGCATTTGTTTAGCTAATTCATCTTCATAATCACTATTATAAACAATTCTTTTTATACAAGCATTTACTATCATTCTAGCACAAATACCACATGGATAAGTATTGGTATATAAAGTACCATCTTTAATACTTACTCCATGTACAGCTGCTTGAATTATTGCATTTTGTTCTGCATGAACTGCTCGACAAAACTCTTGTCTTGTTCCTGAAGGAATATTATTGTTTAATCTTAAGCATCCACCATTATCACTACAATGTTTTAGTCCTTTAGGAGAACCATTATAACCAGTAGAAACAATTATATTTTCTTTAGTTATTACAGCTCCAACTTGTCTTCTACAAGTACTTCTTTTACTTACTAATTCCGCTATTTCAGTAAAATATTCATCCCAACTAATTCTCTTCTCCATCTAGTTTACCTCTTAATTCTTCATAAATACTTTTAGGTACTGGTACTTCTAAGATTCTCTCTAAAGCTTTACTTTTTTCAGCTTTATTAATTACCTCTAAATCTTTCTTTAAATAAGCACCTTTACCATTAGTTCTTCCAGTTAAATCTATAACCACTTCACCATCTGGAGTTCTAACTACTCTAATTAATTCTTTTTTTTCTAATTTTTCTTTAGTTACAACACAAGTACGCATCGGTATCTTTTTCATAAATACCTCTCTTATTTATTTCCTTCTTCGTTAATTTGTTTTAGTGTTTTAACAGAGATTTTATATTTTGTTAACTTACTTGCAAGCACTACATTACTTCCTTTTTTACCTATTGCTAAACTTAAATTATCATCATTTACAATAGCTAAAGCTTCTTTTTTTACTGGATCAGTTATACTTACAATTGCATCCTTTGCTGGACTTAAAGCATTTTTAATAAATTCTTCCGGTTCATTGCTATATAAAACTAAATCTACTTTTTCACCATTTAACTCTTTTAAAATACTTCCGATTCTGCTTCCTCGTTCTCCAATACAAGCCCCAATCGCATCAATTTTTTCATTATTTGAAAAAACTGCTACTTTACTTCTAATTCCAGCTTCTCTAGCTACTGCATAAAGTTCAATTGTACCATCTTGTAATTCTGGAATTTCAACTTCAAATAATCTTTTAACAAATCCATAATGTTTACGAGAAAGTAATATAACAGGTCCTTTTGGGCCATTTTCAACTTTAGTTACATAAACACGAATGTTTGAACCCATTTTAATTTCTTCTTCTGGAATAATTTCTGATTTTGGAAGAATTCCTCTAGTTCTACCTAAATCAATATAATAATTACGAGCATCTTCCATAGCTACTAATCCAAGCATCATTTCAAATTCTTTATCGGCAAATTCACTAATAATACTTTCTTTTTCAGCTTCTCTTATTTTTTGAGTAATAACTTGTTTAGCTGTAGCAGCAGCAACTCTACCAAAATCCTTCGGAGTAACTTCTTTTTCAATAGTTTCACCTACTTTAATACCAGGAACTATTTCTTCAGCTTGTTCTAAAATTATTTGTGCATCAATATTTATTTGAGGAGGTATTTTTACAACATTTCCTTCTTCATCAATTTCTTCAGTCCCAAAATCAACATCATCAACTACTACTAAATAAGAAAATACTTTAATGTCTCCAGTTTCACGATTAATTTCAACTCTAACATTAGTTCTTGAATCAAAATTTTTCTTATATGCAGTTTGTAAAGCCAATTCCATAGCTTCAAAAACTACATCTTTACTAATATTTTTTTCTTCTACAATATTATTTAATGCTTTTATAAATTCTTTACTATCCATATTCTAACCTCTTTCCTTACTAATTACATCCAAAATATAACTATCATCTGTAATATCTTCTTCATCAACCACAGGATTAATAATGTTTGTTGCTAGTACTATTGAATCCATATCCATACCATTTACTTTATCTACTTCTACAGTTAAAAAATTATATTTTCCTTTTGAAGTATACTCTATATTAGTAACCATAATTCCTTCAGGTTCTAACACTACAATTAATTTTTCTTTTAACCTTTCTAACTTATTTTCCATAACTCACCTCTTTTAATTAATAATAAAAGTGAGCTTTTCTGCCCACTTAAATCTGTCTAAACGTATTATAACATACGTAATCAGTAAATAAAAGGAAAAATTTTGTTAATTACGTT
Source organism: Bacilli bacterium (assembly GCA_045650425.1). Taxonomy (GTDB): domain Bacteria; phylum Bacillota_I; class Bacilli_A; order RF39; family UBA660; genus RGIG1752. The sequence continues at coordinate 22,440 of JAZRRD010000019.1, forward strand.
TATTTACATATAGATTATCTTTATTCATATAAATTCTTTCATTTATTAAAATATCTTTAGCATATTTAAAAATTTCCTCAATTACTGGTTTATATTCTTCTGGATATTTTTCATAAATTTGATTTAATAAGTTATTTTCTTGAATAACTTCTAAATTAGAAACAAAATTTATATCAGACAAAAACGTATAAATACTCCACCATAAAGCAGTAATGAAAGAATAATCGCTTCTAGCTTGCAATTCTCTTAACGAAATATTTTGACCTTCATACATCATATCTTTAATTTCATTTTTTACAAATAACTTTTCAACAGGTACTCTTTTAGTATAAAATTTTACTCTTTCCCCATATTCTATTTCTTCAAGAGTGTTCAATTCTTTTAAATCTTCTAAAGTAATACCCCAAATGTTAAAAATATTTTCTTTCCCTATATTTTTAACATTAATTATTTCTGGTACCGCCCTTATTTCTCCAGTAGCTCTTTGATATAAAATATCTATTTTATCAATATCTCTTACCATTTGGAGTAACAAAGAAATTATTTTTTGTTCAAATTCATTAAAATTATATGTGCCAGTTAAAATTTTATTTGGATCATTTTTCCCAAAATTTGCATCAACATTATGATCAAAAATTTTAGGAAGTTCATTAGCTTGATGAAGTCCAACTGTCTTAGCAATAGTAGGTTGATACATTTCAGGAATTTCAAATATTTTAAATCCCTGATCATTTAAAAACAATTCTCCTTCTTCGCCATGATTTTTTATTGCGGGATGTTCTTTATATACTATACTATCAACATAAGTGTCAGAATACATTGCTTGTTCAAATCTACCTATATCATGTAACAAACCAACCGATTTAGTTAATTCTAAGAAATTTATACTTTGTCCCATTTTTTTAGCCATAGCATTAATGTTTTGAACAACTCTCATAGTATGAACATATTTTTGTTTTATCATGTCATTTCGATGATTAAATGCTTTTAAATCTTCTTCATTAGTTACGTTTAAATATTTTTCTTTTAATTTTAAATAGCGACTATCAATATAATCGTCAAAATATTTTTTTAAATCTTCATAATTTAACATAAAAACACCCAACTAAATTATATATAAATTTATTATTAATAACAACTATTTAATCCATCCATTACTAACAAATTTAGTTTCATTAACTATTATAAAAGCCTTATTATCATAATCAATTATGATTTTTTTTAGTTCATCTAATCTCGCAGAATTTATTTGAATATATAACATAGCTTTATTATGACCTGTTAATTTAATTTCAGAAACACCAAAATCATCTTGCTTAATTAAATCAACTAATTTTTTTACATCTTTTTTTGTAATTACTTGAACGCCCATCTTACCTCTTATAAATTTTTCAGATAATGTTAATCCAATAAAGGATCCGCTAGCATATCCTAGTGCATATGAAACCGGTATAAAAATACTCGTAACTTCAGTGGTTAATGCCGTTCTAGCTGCATAAAACCAAATAAAGACTTCTACGAAGGCAAGACAAACTGACAATATTTTTTTCCCTCTTATCATTATCATTGTTCTAAATGTACTAATAGAGACATCCAATATACGAGCAGCAAATATTTTAAGACATATAAAAACCATAATAATCACCAATATTATTATGGATTTTTATTTTAAATCATATTCTAAATGACTAACTTACTTACACTCAAAACCAACTGTTTCAATTTCATCAACAAACACATTAACATCATCAACATAAGGTAACAAATCCATACCAATATATTCAGATGAGTATTTTAAATTATTTTCATCAAAGCGATAAGTAATTGCCCAGAATTTTTTTCCATAATCAGCCTCGACTATTTTATCATAATTTGTTTTTGTCTCTAAGCCTTCTAAAATAGTTTTATATGTTGATTCATATTCCTTTTTTGCTTTTTTCTCTGAAACAAATTTAGTCACATATGTAAAATGTTTCATTTTATTTTCTTTATATTTTATTTTAACACTAATTTTATAAGACGCATTGTTTGTATCATTATTGACTTTACAAGTAATTGTATTTGAATTATTACTTATAACAAAAATTAAAATTAATGCCAAAATAGCTAAACCAATATATAGATAAATTAATTTATTAATTTTTCTAACTTTTTTAACAAATTTTTTTAAAGCTTTTTTCTCTTCCGAAAGTTCAATTATTGGTTCTTTTTTTATTTCATCTTGTTTTACAACCTTTTTTGTTACAGATTCTTTTTTTACAGTTTTTTTAACTACTTTTGTCTTAGGTTTATTTTCAATATTATTTTCAGCATTCTCTTTCTTTTTAGATACTGTAGTCTTTTTTACTGTTGTTGCCTTTTTTTTTCTAACTGGCATCACTTCATTACAATATTCACAATTTTTAACGCCCGGTTTATTTTGTTCTTGGCATTTTGGACACTTCATAAAAATCCTCCCTATGATCTTAAGTTAATAAAAGTATATCATTGTTTTAATAAATTTGCAAATATATCAATTTTCCTTAACATTACAACTTTTAGGATGAAGCATGCATTCCTTACACAAGTTATAAGTATATTCAACTTGACCAAAACCATTTACAATTGAAAAAATAAAACTTACTAAATTAGGTATAAAAAATATTACTATTGCTGCTACTATTCTTTTAGTGAATTTAGATATAGATTTTTTTGTTTCTTTATCATCTGAAGATATTACTACTTTACCTAAGTCAATCATACCTAAAACTATTAATAATAATGGAATTATTATTTTAAATCCATATAATATATAACCTACAAATTGCCATACCTCTGCCATTTCGCCAGAACAAAATGAATCAACAGCTTTAGCATTATAAAGACATAACATAAATATTCACCTTCTTAATAATATTCACATGCGAAAATTATTATATCACTAGTCTAACTTAAATGTAAATTGTTTAAAATATATGCCTACAACAAAAATTACCTAAGTACATACTTTATTGTAGGAGGTTTAATAATGTTATTTGAAAACAATGATTTTGGAATGATTTCTTTTATGGAATTCCCAGGAAACACATTTAATGAAACCATTTCATCTATTGACGAAGGTTTTACTAAAGGTAATATGTTTCCTAATGAGTATAAACCTTATAAAAATTATAAAGTAAAACCCGTTAAAGCTACTACAAAAAAAGATGAACAATTATATAAAATTATGGCACTAAGTTTTGCGATTACTGATTTAAATTTATATTTGGATTTACATCCTAATAATACAGAGATGGTAAAAAAATTCAAATCATGGGTAAAACAAAAAGAAGCCTTAGAAGAAGAATACATCAAAGAATATGGTCCATTAAAAGTAGAACAAGTCAATGGAAAAACATTTAATTGGGTATCAGATTTTCCTTGGGAAAAAACAGGAGGTTCAATGTATGTTTAGTTATGTAAAAACGACACAATTTCCAATAAACATTAAAAAGAAAGATTTAAAAATGGCTCGTTATCTAATTACACAATTCGGGGGTCAAAATGGTGAATTATCTGCATCCACAAGATATTTTTCTCAAAAATTTAGCATGCCTGATGACAAAGGTGCCGCTCTTTTAAATGATATCGCTACTGAAGAAATGGGTCATGCTGAAATGATTTGTACCATGATTCATCAACTAATTAAAGATGCTACTCCTGAAGAATTAGAAAAAGCTGGACTTGGAACATTCTATACTGAACACAATAAAGGATTATATCCAATGGATTCTAATGGTGTTCCATTCAACGCTATTGGATTTGCTTCAACAGGAAACCCTATCGTCGACTTATCGGAAGATATGGCTGCAGAACAAAAAGCAAGAGCAACTTATGAAAATTTACTTCAATTAGCAACTGATGAAGATGTAATTGCTCCGCTTCTATTTTTAAGACAACGAGAAGTAGTTCATTTTAATAGATTTAAAGAACTCTATGAATATTATTTAGATAAAGGATACTATTAACGTATTCTTTTTGCATTATTAGAGGATTTAAGATATAATTAATTAAGGTGAATATGATATGGCAAAGCGGAAAAGCAAAAAAAATTCTGATGCGAAAGCATCTGGTTATAGTGTAGAACTAACAGGGTTATTATTAGTTTTAATTGGTTTTATTGGATTTGGATTTGGTATAGTTGGTTCATTGATAAAAAAATTTGCAATGTTTTTAGTAGGCATTTGGTGGATGTTGCTACTTTTATTTGTAATTTTAATTGGACTTTACATGCTAATAAAAAGACGTCTTCCAAAATTTATTTCAGCTAGATTAATTGGACTTTATGTAGTATTTGGCGTTATATTAGTTGCTAGTCATTTTGGCTTTATAAATAATTGTGAAACTCCTAAAGATATAATTACTATAACATTAAATCAATACATGGAACGAATTGATACAATAAGTTCTAGTACTGCTCTTTTAACATCTGGTACCTCTACAATTGAAATTGGCGGAGGAATGATTGGTGCATCTTTAAGTACAGGATTATCTCTTTTATTTGGAGATACAGGAACAAAAATTATAACGATAGGTATGCTTTTATTCGGATTTATCCTATTATTTGATATTAAGTTAGATACTTTACTTTCTAGCTGGAGAAATAAATTAAGATTACCAAAAAGAACAAAAAAAGAACCTGAACTTACTGAAAGAAAATTTAATGTTGATACCTTAGAATATGAAAAAGAAGAAAAACCAAAAGAAGATAAGATTGTAATTACAAGCGTTGAAGAATTAAAAATAAATAACAACAAAGAAACATTAGATGACGATCATCCAAAAACTTTACAAGATGAACAAGAATATATTTTACCTTCACTAACATTATTAGATAATCCAATATTAAATAAAAAGAACAATTCTAATGATTTTACAAAATCTAGTAAAGAATTGTTAGAAAATGTTCTAAGTGATTTTGGCATAAGCGGAAAAGTTGTTGCTATCCATATTGGCCCTGCAGTAACCCAATATGAATTAGTTGTTCCAAATGGTACAAAAGTAAGTAAAATTTTGAGTATAAATAAAGAAATTGCTCTAGCATTAGCTGCTAAAGATGTTCGTATTCAGGCTCCTATTCCGGGGAAAAACACAATTGGTATAGAAATTCCTAATCCTCAAATAAGCATGGTTAAAGTTAAAGAAATACTGGGCGCAGATTTTAAAGGAAAAGATGGCAAAATAGTTGCAGCTTTAGGTAAAGATATTATGGGAACACCTAAAGTTATGGATATCGCTAAAACCCCTCACCTTTTAATTGCCGGAGCTACAGGTAGTGGTAAATCAGTTTGTATTAATACAATCTTAGCTTCCATTTTAATGAGATATCGCCCTAACGAAGTTAAATTAGTATTAGTCGATCCTAAGAAAGTTGAGCTTTCAAATTACAACGGTGTCCCTCATTTAATGACCCCAGTAGTAACAGATCCTAAAAAAGCTTCCATTGCTCTACAAAAAATAGTTGGAGAGATGGAAAGACGTTATAATAAATTTGAAGAAACCGGCGTAAAAAATATTACCACATATAATGAAATGATTCAAAAAGGTAATAAAAAACATCCTGAAAGAATTGACCCAATAATGCCATACATTGTTGTTATTATAGATGAACTTGCAGACTTAATGTTAGTAGCATCTAAAGAAGTTGAAGATTCAATTATGCGAATTACCCAAATGGCTAGGGCTGCTGGTATTCATTTAATTGTTGCAACTCAAAGACCTTCGACAGATGTTATTACCGGTGTTGTAAAAAGTAATATCCCTTCTCGTATTTCGTTTGCTGTATCAAGTAACATTGATTCACGTACTATCTTAGACATGGGAGGCGCCGAAAAATTACTTGGTAAAGGTGACATGTTATATTTACCAATGGGAGAAAATTCTCCAATCAGAATTCAAGGCTGCTATATATCAGATGATGAAATTAAAAGAATTATTGATTATTGTGTAAGCGCTCAAAAAGCAAAATATGATGACACATTATTTAGCCAAGATGTTTCTAATAACGGATATGGCAAAAATAATGAACCTGAAGAATACGATGATCCTATGTACAATGAAGTTGTAGAGTTTGCTATTCAAACAGGAAAAATAAGTGCTTCTTTACTTCAAAGAAGATTTAGATTCGGTTATAATAGAGCCGCTCGTATCGTAGACTTACTCGAAGAAAGAGGTATTATTGGACCAGCTACTGGAACAAGCAAACCAAGGGAAGTTTTAGTTAAATTAAAAGAAGATGAAAACGAATAAAATACACATTATTACATGTGTATTTTTTGAACTAATAAATCCTTTAACTTTTTTAAACCTAAAGTTTGATAATCAGATTTTCTAATAAAATTATTATAATCACTTTCTAATACATTATGTCTTTTCAAAAACATTTTAACTCCACTCTCATCAATAGAATTAAATTTTATCGTTTTACCAATATCATATGTATTACTATCAGTTAAAAACTCATTTCCTATAAATCCTATATTATTTTTATTATCAGTTTGAATAGTCACTATAAACAAAGTATTTAAACAAGAAACACATTCTCCATTCCCATTTAAAAACTTGCCTTTTTCAGTTATATTTTTAACAAAACGTTTAACGTTTTCAGTAGCTAAATCATAATTTTCAAAAACAACTACGGAAAACGAATTATCATTTAAAGGTTTTAATATATAGTCTTCTCCAAATCCAACATATCCTGCACTTGTACCAATTAATTTATTTATCGAGATTTCATTATCTAATTCCTTTAAATCTATATTTAAGACCGGATATTTTTTATCATAAACTTCTGAGATAATTTTTGCCGTTAATTTTTTTCCGACACCTGTCGGTCCTTGAAAACAAAGCGTTAAAGGACGTTCTTGCATCATATTATAATAATTTTTTAAAGATTTAATAATTTCATCTACAACTTGATTCTGACCAATTAATTCTTTATATAACTTTTTTTCTATAAGATTAATGTTTTTTAATTGATTATCTTTTGAAGGAATATTTATCTTATTACTAATAATTTTTAATATATCGTCTTTCGATATTTCAAAACTAACTTTTTGTTTTATTTTTTTAAATATTTTATCTTCTTGAATTTTTAAGTTAATTGCTCTTTTAAAATCGTTTTGCTTGATTGCTATCTCTTTTTCTTTTTTTATATTTTCTATATCATGATTATCTTTTTGATTAATATATTTTTCATAATTTTTTAAATTTACATAAGCACAAACAGTATCTAATAAATCAATAGACTTATCTGGATTATATTTATTTAATATATATTTTTCGCTTAAGTTAATTATATCATCTAAATTGTTATCAGTGATTTTAACATGATGATAATCTTCATACTCTTTTTTTATACCTTTTAAAATATTTTTTACTTCTTCTTTGTTAGGTTCCACAATTAAAACTTTTTCAAATCTTCGTGCTAATGCTTTATCCTTTAAAATGGATTTTTCATATTCTTTTGGAGTTGTTGCACCGATACACTTTATTTGCCCTCTTGCTAAATAAGGTTTTAGAATATCCGCAGCATTAATTGCACCTTCTGCTCCACCTGCATTAACAATCGTATGTATTTCATCAATAAATAAAATTATATTTTCGTCTTCTTTTAATTCATTAATAATTTTAGTCAGCTTTTCTTCAAACTCTCCTCGATATTTAGTCCCTGCCACTAAACTTCCCATTTCTAGCATAATAATTTTTTTATTTTCTAAATAAATAGGAACTTGTTTTAAAACTATTCTTCTTGCTAATTCTTCTACTAAAGCCGTTTTACCAACTCCTGCTTCTCCAATTAAAATAGGATTATTTTTCTTTTTTCTTAGAATTATTTCTATAATTTGCTGAATCTGTTCATCTCTACATAAAATTGATTCTTTTAAATTTACTGAATCATTTAAATTTATACCTATTTCCTTTAGACAAGAAATTACCTTTTTATTACTAGTTGTAAAATCCTTATGTAATAAATCAATATCAATATTCATTGAAATAAGCATTCTAAAAGCTATACCCTCAGCTTCTTCTAACATAGCTAATATATAATGTACAGGAAGTATTTTTCCATTATTATTTTCGGTAGCATCTACAAGAGCATTAGCTATAATTCTTTTTAAAAGAGGTGTATATAAATTAATTTCCAGATTTTTATTCGAAGAGCCAACAATTTTTATCAGCTCACTTTTAAATTTATTATAACTTAAACCATGTTTTAAAAATATATTTTTTATATCGTCGCAATTCTTTAATAAACTTAATAATAAATGTTCACTTCCTACATAAGGATGTTTTAGATTTTCACGTTCTTTTTCGGCATCTTTTAGAAGTTTACATCCTTCAAAATTAAAATTATTAAACATAAATCCTCCCTTATAAATCTATGTTTATAATGAGAAAAGTAAAATTATTTTATTCAAAAAGAAGTCTTTATTTTGACTTCTAATTTTTTTTAAAACCTAATTCTTCTCTTATTTTTAATTCCAATTCTTGTTTTAGTTCAGGATTTTCTTTTAATAACTGTTTAACGTTTTCTTTGCCTTGACCTAACTTTTCACCATTATAAGCATACCATGCACCACTTTTGTCAATTATGTTCATTTCTGCAGCTAAGTCTATAATTTCACCTTCACGACTAATTCCTTCACCATACATAATTTCTACATTAGCCGTCTTAAATGGAGGAGCCACTTTATTTTTTACGACTTTTATTGTAGTCTTATTTCCCATTACATTATCCCCATTTTTTATTTGTTCAGCTCTTCTAATATCCAAACGAATTGTTGAATAAAATTTCAATGCTCTTCCACCTGGTGTAGTCTCAGGATTACCAAACATTATACCCACTTTTTCACGCAATTGATTAATAAATATAGCAGTAGTTTTAGTTTTATTTATAGTTCCAGATAATTTTCTTAAAGCTTGACTCATCAATCTAGCTTGTAATCCCACATGACTATCTCCCATTTCTCCATCAATTTCTGCTTGAGGAACTAAAGCTGCTACAGAATCGATTACAATTATATTTACCACTTCACTTCTAACTAAAGCTTCACAAATTTCTAAAGCTTGCTCTCCAGTATCTGGTTGAGATAATAAAAGTTCATTAATATTAACTCCTAATTTTTTAGCATAAACAGGATCTAAAGCATGTTCCGCATCAATAAAAGCTGCTCTTCCCCCTTCTTTTTGAACTTCAGCTATTGCCTGTAACGCAACCGTAGTCTTTCCTGAAGATTCTGGGCCATAAATCTCTATTATACGTCCCTTAGGAAAACCTCCAACTCCTAAAGCTTTATCTAACATTAATGACCCAGAAGAAGTAACATCAATATTAACATGAGAATCTTCTCCTAATTTCATTATTGCACCATTACCAAATTGTTTTTGAATATCAGCTAATACTTGTTCCAATGCCTTATCTTTATTTTTTTCTTCTTTTGCCATTTTATAGCCTCCTAAATTTCTAATACAACTTAATTGTATTATATTAATAGATGTTTGTCAACATATTTTTCAAACGTTTGTTTGGTATGTGAATTTTAAAAAAAATAACGTTTTTGCTTAACAAAAATGTTATTTTGAAGATTTATTTACTACTAACTTTTTCTTTTGGCAATAAAAATTCCTTTGAATTATAAACATATTGACTACCTGAAACAACAGATAACACTGTTGCAATAATAATTAATACTTCATCTATTTTAATAGGAATCAGTTCAAACGGTAAATTACTAAACATTGCTAGAGTCATACCTATCATCATACACATTGTTTTAGCTTTACCTAAAAAGCTAGCTGCTACAACTTTACCTTTGCTTCCAGATATCATCTTACATGAATCTACAACTATATCACGAGTAATTATTATAACCGGAACTATTACAGGGATAACTTTATTGTAAGCTAAAATAATTAATAAACCATTAACTAAAACTTTATCAGCTATAGCATCCATTACTTTACCAAAATCTGTAACCATATTTCTACTTCTAGCTATATGACCATCAATAAAATCTGTAACTGAAGCAATAACAAACATTACACCAGTAATAATATAAAGTAAACTTATTTTGACATTTCCTAATAAATATACTGGAAAATAAATTCCTAACTCATGCCAAGGAATAATAAGCATAATAATTATTAAAATTGCTAAAACAATTCTTCCTAAAGTTATTTTATTTGGCAAATTCATAATATCCTCCTTAATCGATATAACTGATAGTAGTCGCTACATTTTTATCTACTGTAATCTGCTTAACAGACCATATAATTGTTAATATAACTAAAATAAAAATTACTAAATATATAAGAATAAAATATTTTTGTGATTTTTTAGATTCTTTTGTATAAGGAGAAACCACTTTTGTAATTTCTTTTTCTTCTTTCACTTGTTCTTTAACTGCTTTTTCAATTTCCTTTACCGGGATTTTAGAAGTATATTCAAACAAGTATTCATTAAAATTATTAATTATTTTATTTTCATCTAACCCCAAATATTTTGCATAATCACTTAAATATTCTTTTAATTCAAAAATATCTTTGAAAGCTCCTATTTTACCAGATTCAATATTTTCTAAAATTATATCTTTTATTTCTAAATCTTTACTGGCTTCTAAAATAGAAATACCAGAATCCTCTCTTGTAGATTTCAGTAAATCACCAATTTCATCCAAGACTTTTCACTCCTTTAAAATCAAAAAAATAATATCTCATAAGCCATGTTCCGTCCTTCATATGAAGGGACAAATATTTATCTACCATTGCTGGTCCCCTACTTTGTTCAAATTCCATTGTAGAAGCTCCCCTACCAAAATTTGGGTTTCTCGCTCGTGGGGTTTACCACGTTCCACTATCAAAGTTTCCCTTGATACTCGTCTCTTTGGCACTTTTATATCTAATTTAACCAGTTAAGGTTATTTCAAAGCCGTTAGTTATAAACTACCTTAGGTTATTTTTTCCCTAAGCACGAACACTACAATCATCGCAGATTGTGCGAGCATGGACTTTCCTCTACATAATAAATTTATGCAGCATTTGTCTCAATATTATTCCTCTTTACCATAAACAATTTTTTCAAGTTGACTAATTCGACGTAATAAATCAACATTATTTATACTTCTAGTTTGAACACTAGGAGTTTCTTCTGCTGCTTCAATCGTCGTTCTAAGTCTACGTATTTCTTGTTTTAGTTTTACGTTATCTTCTGTAAGGTCTTTTATCTCTTTTTCTTTATTTTTGATAATTGAAATAAATTCTGTGTAATCACGTATAACCATATCTAAATATTTATCAACTTCTTGAGGACGATAACCTCTTGCATCCACTTTAAATTCCTTATCTAATATCTCTTGTGGCGTTAAATAAATTTTATCACTATACATGTCGTCACCTTCTTACGTTTTTAATTATATAAATTTTGTCCTATTTTGTCAATATATCAAACTCAAACAATAATGTTAATTTAACCCAATTTATTTACTTCATATACATCAATTGGCATCAAGAATTTAACTTGTTCAAATAACTTATCATTAGGCTCCACTCCATCTAAAATTGGCAAATCAAATTGTTTATAAACATCATATAAAAGCGCTTGAGCCTCACGAACAGAATCTTCTATGACCTCTTTCAATCGTTTATTACCCATACTTGATTCACCTAAAAACCTTTTAGCTAATTCAGCTTCTTTAGCCATTTTATATAACAAATCATAATCAATAGTACCATCATCATTTACTTTTCCCATACCAAATCTAATGTACTTTTTATCATCTATACCAATAATTTGAGCATTAGCGGCAATTGAAAATTGATTAGTATCAAAACTTGCACTTAACAAAACAACCGGATCTTGACGATCATACCCAGCCATCTGTTGAGACACCTGAATTTCTGATTCCTTCGGAAATTTAACATTTATATAAAACGAATGAAAACCTTTATCTAAAATATATTCTGAAAATACCCCTACTAAATTTCTCTGAACTCTACTCTTAGCACTAGTATATCTTAATGCTCTTCCATCAGAATCAGTCATTTTATTTAAATCATCTATAAGAAAGTAACTTTCTGCATAATAATGTGGAGTCTCATCATAAGCTTCAAAAACTTGATAACCATAAGTGCCTTTTTTTGTTAAAGTTACTATCGTTCTTTCTCCATTGCTATCTGTAACATCTTTAATAATTTCACCTTGAGAAATATTCTTTACCATATCATTGGCACTTACCCATGCATAATCTATAAATTCTTCTCTTTTATTATCAAATATCTTAGGTTCTTTCTTTACTTGATTTTCTTCTACCATTTTTACAAATTCGTTCTTAACCATTTCAACACCAGTAAAACCAATATCATTAGCATTAATCATATAATTATTTTGTTTAACAACACTTTGATTTATTATTTCATTAACTTTATCTAAATCTAACATGTTATCTATAAAAATATCATCACAACTTCGATCGGTTTTTAAATACATTTCTAAAATATCACTTTGAATTGTTTTAACTCTAATCTTATCACTTTCTTCATTCCCATTAATAAAATTTCCTTTTAATATACCGCTAGTAGCAGCTATATTTTTTATAAAACTAAATTCATCTAAATCAGGGTTTATATTTTTTAAAGTCGAAACAAAATTTTGAAAATCATTTGATGAATAAAATTTTATCAAGTTTTCCAGCCCAATTACGATTCCCAATTGAGTAGCAATATTAGTTTCAAACGAATAAGCATCTGATTTTTTACGTAATAAAATATTTACAATATATTGTGTAATACCTTCGTTTAGAGCAACAAAATAAGAATTTATCCCATCTTTTCTCTGATTTAATCCTTCATATATAATTCCATTCACAATTTTAGAAGTAAGTGCATGCACAAACTCATGTAAAAATGTTTCTAATAGTTCATCTTCCGATACGATATAATTTTCAAATTTAGTTAATAATTTAATTGTATTAGTACGAGCAACATATTCCCCAGCAAAATTAGTTTTTTTTTAATACTCTTCAGGCATTTCAATTATATTTAAATCTTTTAAATTAATATCATTAATAATAAATGTTGGAAAGATTTCTTCAATTAAATCCACAAAATATAAATACCCTTTATCTGTACCAAACTTTTTTATTTATTATATTATTTAATATAGTCTCCATTAAATAAATCACCTATAATTATTCTAACATTTATAATAAAAAAACGAATATCCAAGTGATAATTTTACATTTTTTTACATGAAATATGTATTAAAAAAATCAAGATTCTTTATTATCTTGATCCTCTAAAATTCTATCCATCAAATTTAAATTCGCTAACGTAAGTGATTTAATCATCTCATCAAAGTAAATTTCTAATCTAACCATATTACTCACCTCATTATTATTTTAACAGTAATTGTTTTGTTTTCAATTAATTCGACATTAAATAACATTATATGTCAACAACAAAACAAAGGTAGAAAAAAAAATACAAATATAGTATAATTATTAAAGGTGATTGTAAGTGAATTATCCGAATAAAATAAAAAAAAATAATCATAAATTAATTACTTATGACAACCGAGGAATGGATTTAGAAAATTTAATAAATAAAACAAATGAATATTACTTAGATAAAAATAGAGCTTTAATATACAAAAAGCCTACCCCAATAGGAATTATCGAAGGTAATTATAAAAAAATAACTAATGCTTACTTTAAGGCACCATCAACATTAGATTACAATGGATTATACAAAGGAAATTATATAGAATTTGAAGCAAAAGAAACAAAAAATAAAACTTCATTTCCTTTACAAAATATCCACGATCATCAAATAATTCATATAAGAAAAGTAATTGAACACAAGGGAATTTGTTTTATTATAATTATGATGAACGGATTATATTATTTATTAAACGGGAATGATTTTATAGAATATATTGATACTCACAATCGTAAAAGCATAGAATATCAATTTATTGTGGAAAAAGCATATTTATTAAAAGAAGATTATTATGGTTTAAATTATTTAGATATTGTAGATGAATTTATAAAGGAGAGTTTAAAATGAATTTAAAGAAAATCAATTTTAGAAATAAAAATAAAAGGAAAAATGAAAAAAACGATCGTAAAAAACTATTAAATGCAATTTTAGTATTTTTATCTATATTAGGTATAGGATTGGCATCACTAATACTAGTTTTTGCCCTATACATAATAATATCATCACCAGATTTTGATCAAGAACTTTTATATAGCCAAGAATCTACTGTAATGTATGATGTTAACAACAAAGAAATTGCTCGAATTGGAAGCGAAAATAGAGTTTTAATAACTTACGAAGAACTACCACAAGTATTAATAGACGCATTAATAGCTACAGAAGATTCAAGATTCTTTCAACATAATGGATTAGACGGCGCAAGATTCTTAGTCGCTTCAATTAAACAAGCATTAGGAGATAACAGTGCTGGTGGAGCCTCTACACTATCAATGCAAGTTATAAAAAACACTTATACAGGAAAACAAGCTGATGGAATAAAAGGTATTATACGTAAATTTACTGATATCTATATGGCAGTATTTAAATTAGAAAGCAAATATACTAAAGAAGAAATCATCGAATTTTATTTTAATTCTCAATGGCTTGGTTATGATGGTAATTTAAATTATAGTGGAATATATGGCGTTGAACAAGCCAGTCAATATTATTTTGGTAAATCAGTTAGTGACTTAACTTTAGCAGAAGCTTCAATGTTGGTTGGAATGTTCCAAAACCCGTATTATTACAATCCTTATAAAAACCCAGAAATAACAACAAAAAGAAGAAGTACTGTTTTGAAATTAATGGTTAAACATGGTTACATAACTGAAGAAGAAAGACTAAATGCAGAAAAAATATCTATTCAATCTTTATTAAAAGAAAAAAATTCTATAACAACTAGTCCTTATCAAGCTTTTATAGATTATGTTATTGATGAGGTTGAAGAAAATACAGGTATTAATCCAATTAAAACTCCAATGGCAATCTATACAACAATTGATCCAAATGTTCAAAAACATATAACTGATATAGAAAATGGAAATACTTATAAATGGCCAAATGAAGTCTTACAAATGGGATTAGCAATAACATCTGTTAAAGATGGTTCTATCGTAGGTATGAGTGGCGGAAGAGATTATGCTGCCAAAGGTCTTAATAGATCTACTGACATAAATAACCAACCTGGTTCAACTGCTAAAATTTTATTTGACTACGCCCCATATATAGAATATTTAAACGGTTCAACGTATTCAATGTTCTTAGATGAATCATATACATATTCAAATGGAACTAAAATAAGCAATGCCGACAACAAATACAGAGGACTTCAAACAATGCGTCAAGCATTAAGTTCATCTAGAAATATCCCTGCATTACAAGCATTTCAAGCAGTAAGTAATTTAGACCAAAATCTAATTTCAGACTTTGTTCACAGCTTAGGAATTAATTATGGTAAAGATTTATATGAATCTGCTTCTATCGGAGGATTTAATGGGACTAATCCCCTAGAAATGAGTGCAGCATATGGAGCCTTTGCTAGAGGTGGTTATTATATTAAGCCTTATGGATATACTAAAGCGATTGATTTAGCAAATGAGAAAGTATACGAAAATAAATATACTAAAGATAAAGTTATGAGTGAAGAAACAGCTTATTTAATTACTAGCATCTTAGAAACCGCACAAGATAATGGTGTTGGTGGTAAAATAAATGTTTCAGGTACAGATGTAGCTGCTAAAGGTGGTACTACAAACCTAGATTCTAAATCAGAAAAAGATAAAGGGTTACCAGGCGGAGTTACACCAGACCACTGGAATATAACTTATTCCCCTGATTATACAATTGCTCTTTGGGTTGGATATGATACAGTTACAAAAGATTACTATTTAACTTCATCCAAAGGTGGAACAATAAGAAAAAATATTATGGGAACCCTTGGAACTAAAGTATATAAGAAAAATTCTAAATTTACTAAACCAAAAGGAGTCGTTTCTGTTGAAGTAGAAAAAGAAACATTCCCTGCTCAACTGCCAAGTGAATATACTCCAGCAAATATGCGAATAACAGAATTATTTAAAAAAGGAACCGAACCATCTGAAGTATCTACAAGATATAGTCAACTAGAAGCTCCTAAAAATGGTAGTTATACATTTGATGGAACTAATATAAAACTTACATGGGATTCGATTAATATTCCAGATGCTATAAATTCAACAAAATTACAAGAACATTTTAATGAGTATTATTACAATCACGCTTCAAATTATTATCAAAAAAGAATTAATTATAATAACTCTAATATTGGTACTTTAGGTTATCAAATATATTTAAAAGATGGTAATGGAAATTTACAAAGTTTAGGTTTCACAAATAATAATAGTTTTAATTATCAAGTGACACCAGGAAATACCACATATACTTTTATTATTAAATCTGCTTATAGTATTTTTAAATCAAACATGAGCAATGGTCTTAGTATTACAGTTTCTGTAAAAATGGATTCTACAGTCGAAGATATTGTAAAAACGGAACAAGAGCCTAATACAAACAATTCTGAAAACACTTTTAATGAAAACTTAAATACTGATAATACATTAAATAACGATTCTATTGAATCAAATTAAAAACACGAAGTACTTCGTGTTTTTTTATTTTCTTCGATTTATACTCAGCATTTCTACATCGATTGTAAGTTGTTTAATTCTTTCAATAATTCTTCTAGCCTTAACTATATCTTCGTTATTCTTTGACGAAGCTAAATGTCTTTCTAGCTCATCAATAGTTAAATTTGAAGTAAAAAACGTTGGCATATTATTATTCATACGACTCTGTAATATTGTACCTAATACTTCATCTCTTCCCCATTCTGAAACTTTCTCTGCCCCAATGTCATCAATTAGCAGTAAATCTACAGTCTGATAATAATTTAACTTTGCATTAAATAAATTCCAATCATCTTTTAATGTTCTTAGAGCTTCAGGGAAATATACTATTTCAGCGGAAACTTTTTTATTAAGTCTAAGTTCGTTAAATAACGCTGCTATTAAATATGTTTTTCCACATCCGAAGTTACCATGTAAATATAATCCCTTCATTGCTTTACTTACATCATATTGGTCATAAAATTTAAGTATCCATTTAATAACTTCTGCGCGATTTAAATCTGAAGCATCTATATCTTTAAATCTAGCCTGTTCCAATTCTTTAGCAGAAGTTAATTTATTTTCTAAAACTTCTTTATGATTCTTTTGAAATTTGCAAGCTGAATAAGCAAAAGTCAATTTATCATTTTCAACTTGAGGATAACATACATGCCCAATTACTTTATTTTTACACTCATATAAGCCATGACAATTTTTACAACGTTCCAATTCCTCTACAGTATCTAATAACTTTGTTGTATTCTTTTTTAATACTTCTTCACTTATTTTCAATTTTTTACACAATTTACAAAACATCTGATTTTGTTTTGCTTCATTAAAACTCACATCTAAAGAATTATTTATATCTTTAAGAGCCGTTAATTTTAATGGTTCCATATTATCACCTAAATTCTTTTAAAAGCGCTTCTAGTTCTTCCTTTTCTTCCTGTGAAGCTTCAGTTTTATTTATCTCCTTATTAAACCACGTTGGTTCTTTAACTGATTTAATTTTGTTCTCTTTAGTTTTATTTTTCTTTTTATATTCTTTTTCAGCATACTCCATTGCTTGAGATGCTGTTTCTATTTTAGCTCTTTTCCATTGACCAGCAATAGTTTCAATAAATCCACTTGTTAATTTATTATTGTTTAATTTTAAAGAATAATCAATTAAAACATTAACTACAGCAGGATGAAGTTCTAAATCAATTAATAACATTTCTAACAATTTTAAATCTCTTGAGGTCGGATTAACACCATTGTACTTACTTTTAAGAAAATCATACGGTGTCGTGTTTTCAAAAACAGCTATTATTCTTCCTCTTTTAGTATTATCTCCGTTCGGATTTTTTAAATATTCAGGTTGAGTTCTATAAATTAATGTAGGCAATCCTCCATTATTATACTGATAATATTTTCTACACATTTTTCTAAGTTCTTCTTTATTTAAAATACCCTTTTCAGAAATTGTCAATCTTATTAATTCACACATTTTCAATGTATCAATATTATAAATAAAAGATAAATTATTTAATAATAATCTTAATTTCTTATTTAACATTTTCTCATTAAAAAGTGAACTTGGTAAAGTTTCTATTAACAGTTCAAAATCTATCTGACCAGTAGCATCTACTAGACCAACATTTCTTTCTTTAACATCAAATGTGGGAATTATATTAGACGAAGTAAAAGTCTCTGTAATTCTTTTACTAATATCTTTATAATCATCCAAATTAACATTAACTTTTTGATATTGTTTTTTTAATAACTCATATTCGTACTTACCAATATTATTATACAAAACAACGTTAAAAATAGGATGATTAAAGAATTCAGTAGCAGTTAATGGGGAATATAATTCATAAATATACTCATTTATATCACCCTGCTTAACGTAAGTTTTCAAAAGTCCTACAGATTCTAAACACTCTCTATTAACTTTTATTTGATTTAAATCCATTTTTAATACAGTCATTAAATGATGATGAGAATAATCAATACTCATAATTTCTAACTTATCTAAGTCCATCCATAAAGTTAGATATAAACTTACTGCAGCATATCCTATAATAGGTTCATATAAAGCAATTAAATTTTTCTTATCAGCTTCGGTAAGAATTGTTTTATTTACTACTAAATATTTGTCTGCTGGTAATAAATTTAATATTTTCATATTGTCACCTTCTTTTCAAACTATTATATACGATATATTTTTTTATCACAAGAAAAACAACTTATTTACTTAAGGAAAAAATATATAACCATGCATAATAATATTAATAATATAAAAAGCAATATAATAATAACGGTATTATTAAAATTATTAGCTTTTTTTCGTTCAATTATATTATTTAAAATCTCTTTATTTTTATCTTCATTCATAGTAATCACTCCAAATAAATTATAATTTATATTTATAATTAATGCAACTTTTAAAAAAGTATTGTCAAATCCATTTTATTGTGTTATTATTTAATTACTTTGGAAATGGCGATGTAGCTCAGCTGGCTAGAGCACCCGGTTCATACCCGGTAGGTCGTGAGTTCGAATCTCTCCGTCGCTACCATAAGGAAATCTGCTCGAACTTTTCGAGCTTTAATAAATAACTAATTCAGAAATGGATTAGTTTTTTTGTGTTTAAAAAACTATCCTAGAAAGAAAGGATGGTATTATGGTAAATATTATTAAAGAAGAATTACCTATTGAAGAATCGTTAAAAAGGAAGTTAGAACTAATATGTGAATTTTCTAAGGTAGCTACTATTATAAATGGGAATATTAGAAAGATAGATAAAACTAATTTAAATTATATTGAACCTAATAGAGTTATCATTAAAGATAAAACAATTAAAACTCTTACCAAAAATAATAAAGCACTTACTTTAAGAGTTAAAACTTTAAACAATAATATAAAAGAAAAAGACGATTACGAACTGTAATTGTCTTTTAAAAATATAAATTTGTTTAGATATTAAAATTACCTTTTTTAAATACCAATTTTTTTCCATTTTGTGTATCAGCAATTATTTCTAAATCAGGAGTTCCAATCATAAAATCCACATGCACATTTGAACTATTAATCCCTAAGGCATCCAATTCTTCTTGAGTTATATTTTGAGAAGTATTTATTGTGCTTGGGTTCCCTCTTCCAAGTGCTAAATGACATGAAGCATTTTCATCGAATAGAGTATTATAAAAAATTATTCCTGTATTAGATATGGGTGAATTGTTATTAACCAAAGCAACTTCACCTAAACGATTTGAATTTTTATAATTTTCAATTAATCGTTTTAAAATTTCATTTCCAGTTTTTGCTTTGTATTTTACTGCAATACCATCCCTAAACTCAATATAAAAATCATCTATAATATTTCCTTGAA
>JAZRRD010000020.1:0-4747 GCA_045650425.1 Bacilli bacterium
ACCATTTCACAGTCATAACCTTGTTCTTTTAATATAGCAAATAACTTAGCCATTAATGTCGACTTTCCTACTCCTGCCCCTCCAAAAAGATTTACTACTAATGTGTTTTTCATAATTATTACCTCCTTATATTATATTATACAACTAATTTTATCTTTTGTCAACAAGAGGAATAAAAAAGAGAAGAAATTTTTTCTTCTCTATAATATTAGAAATGCTGTAAAACATACTACTAATTGAATACACATATTATCATAATCATTACTAAACAATTCTGTTATTGCACCACTTATTGCTATTGGTATTAATTTCCATATTGCTATACCACTAAATATATACATACTTATTGTAGCACCTATAACAAAACCTATAACTCCTTCTAAGGTTTTACCTTTATATATCTTATGTTTACCAAACTTTTTACCAACAAGACAAGCACAAGGGTCGCCTAGCCCTACTGTAGCAAATCCCAATAAACATGGTATAGTAAAACTAGGATTATATAATGCTAAAATCATATTGATGAAAAAAGCAACTATACTATATAATGCTGAATTTAAGTTATCATTATGTCCACTATCTCTGTGTACCATTTTTTCTAATAATCCTGTTTTAATTAATAAACAGAAAATAGCGATAGCCAATGGCAAAAATATAAGTACATGAATTGTACCTTTGAAACTATAGTATATCATTGGAAATGTAATTAGATGTATTAATATGTGTCCTACTTTTCTAGGTATTTCTTCTTTGATATCTTCACTAATATTCAATCTTTCTGCCACCACTCTTGATACAGATACTTCTATCAAAACTCGTATGACATTAAATAATATTAGTACATAAGCTAATGCAAATCCTACTAAGCCTTTACTCATATAATACAGACAACCTAACGTAAACAAAATAAAGAATATACTAACCATTTTTTTTCTCATATATTCCCTCGTTTAAAGTCCGTAGACTATAATTTTTTCTTATTTATATTATACAACCATCATTATAATTTGTCAATAAAAAAGGAGAAGAAATTTTCATTTCCTCTCCTTTTTATTATTATGCTTCTTTTTTAAATTCTTTGAAGTTTAATATAACATTTAATATTATACCTATGATACCTGCTAAAGATAATCCACTAAGAGTTACTGCACCAAAAGTTACACTAAATCCACCTAAACCGATTATTAATATTACTACTGCTACTAAAGCATTTTTCCAAGTTTTTTCAGCATTGTCTTTTATATTTTTAACACCAACAAAAGCTATCATGCAATATAATTGAAGTGATATACCACCTATTACACAAGCTGGTACTGATTGAAGTAATCCACCAAAGTATCCTATTAAAGATAATACTATTGCTATACAAGCTGTTCTTCTTAATAATTTTGGGTCGTAGTTTTTAGTTATTGCTAATAATGAAGTATTTTCTCCATAAGTTGTATTTGGTACTGAACCTAAAAGCCCTGCTACTAATGTTGCTATACCGTCACCTAACATTGTTCTGTGTAATCCTGGTTCTTTTACAAAATCTTTACCAACTACTGTTCCGTTTGTAGTTATATCACCTATATGTTCACACATAGTTGCTAATGCTACTGGTGCTATTACTAATATTGCTTCTAATGAGAATTTAGGAAGTGAAAAACTTGGTATTGCTAATAAAGTTGAATTTGTTATTACACTCATATCTACTAAACCTAAGAAGTTAGCTAATACATAACCTACTATAACTCCGATTAATATACCTAATTGTTTCATGAATCCTACACCAAAGAATGTTACTATTAAAGATACACCTAAAGTTACTAATGCTACTAATACATTTGTTTGTATATTTGATATTGCACTAGGCACTAAACCTAAACCTATAACTATTATCATTGCACCAACTACATGAGAAGGTAATACTTTACTTATCTTATCTGCACCGATTTTATAAATTACAAATGACATAAGTGCATATATTAAACCAACAACAACGATACCACCTTGGACATAAGCATAATCGCCATACATTGTACTTACTGTAATAATAGGAGTAATGAAAGCAAACGAGCTACCTAAGAAAGCCGGAACTTTACCTTTAGCACAAGCATGGAAGATTAGAGTTCCTAACCCTGCCGTTAATATTGCTATACTAGGATTAATACCTACTAACAACGGTACTAAAACTGTTGCTCCAAACATTGCAAATAAATGTTGTATACTTAAAATCCATTCTTTTAAAACTTTTTTATTCATAGAAAAATACCTTTACCTTTCCCTACCTCTCTTGGGTAGAATTAAAATTTAATTTTATTTTATATTTGGTATATACTTCTTTAAGACTTTTATAATATGATATTGTTTTATTCTACGCATAGCTGTCGATTCTAATTCTTCTTTCCAATCTACTGTGTTGAATAATTTAATTATATCGTCTTTAAGTTCATCATTGTTAATTACTATTTTATATTCACCACTATAATGTTCTCCTTCTGACAATATCTTACCAGCACTACCATCTCCCCAATAGCACATTCTAATGTCCTCATTTATATCTTTGTAATTCTTGCTATCTTGTCTGATAATAGTTACATCTTTTAATGACTTAGAAGGTCTTTCATTTAATCCCTTTGTTGGTCTAGTGTATATATTTAAACAACAATGTACTTTTTTATTACCACTAAAAGCTATCTTTCCTAAATCTTCACTATGAATTAAGTCAAACTCATATAGGAATATATCATTATTTAATTGACTTATTGGTAATATGAATGATATATAATCTCCTAATTCTATTGACTTCTTGTAGAATTTCTGTGCTAGACTTAATCTAGAACCATAGGGAGGATTACCTATGATAAACCTACCCTTTTTATATTCTAAATCACAAGTGAGATAATCTTGTTGTAATACTTTTTCATTTTTAGGGAATAAATCCATAGCAATTACTTCATATCCATTTTCACATAAGTAATCGCTAAATACTCCTTCTCCAGCACTAGGTTCTAGAAATTCACTAATACAATAATCTTTTTGTATTATTTCTAATGATTTATCTACACAATATTTCATAGTGTCGTATGGTGTGTAATATTGGTCAAAATCAAGTTTGTTGGTTTTTTTATTTACAGAGGTATTAACAGATATAAATTTATTATCCATAATACTACCTCCTTAATATATTTTCAGCACAAGCTATACCCATGCTACAAGCTGTTGTCAATCCTCTACAATAGCCACTACAATCTCCTATACAATAAATGTTATCGTCTGTTGTTTTACCATACTTATCTATCTTAACCTTATTTGAACTGAATTTTGCTTCTAAACCATATAATAATGTGTTATCTCCGTTAATTCCTGGACATATCTTGTCAAGTTCTTCTATTGCTTGTAATATATCAACCATTGTTCTATAAGGTATAACTGATGTTAAATCTCCACAATATACATTTGCTGTAGGTTTTATCTCTAGTTCATCTATTCTTTCTTTTGTACTTCTTCTATTTAGCTTAATATCTTTTAGTGCTTGTAATATAACTGAACCTTTTCCTAGTGAGTTACAAGTGTGAATTAATGGATATAAATGATTCTCTAATGGATTAGGTGTATCTTCATTGAAGTGTCTAGTAACTAATATTGCAAAATTTGTGTTTGGTGATTTTTTATTGGCATAAGCATGACCGTTAGCTGTAAATATTTGACCGTCTCTATATGGATAACTCTCTATTGAAACAAATCCACTAGGATTAGAACAGAACATTCTTGCTTTATCTCCAAATTGTCCTTTGAAATATACTTTTGCTTCATAAAATTCTTCATTTAGAGGTTTCATAACTTCATTTAATGTTTCTACTCTAACACCATAATCAACTCTACCATTTAACATTTGAAGTTTATTATCTTCACAAATTTTTCTTACTAAGCTGTTACCACTTCTACCCATAGCCAATACTATCTTGTCAAAGTTATATACACCTTTTGAAGTATTTACTATGTAATCATCTTCGTCTTTATATATACTGTTTACTTCTGTACTAGCTAAGATGTTTACTCCATTGTCTCTTAGGAAGTCAACCATTCTACCATATATAATTCTGCTGTTATCAGTACCTAAATGTATTGTTCTACAATCTACTATGTCTAAATTAGGATTATCTGATATACTATTTAGTATTTCTTCTGCTTTAGGAGAATGATTATCACCATATACTTTACTTTGGAACTCTTCTATTCCAAATTGCTGATATATTTTATATGTTCTTTCTAAGTAACTTGCTATTTCTTTTTCTGTCATAAGTTCATACATATCTCCACCTACTCTACCACTTATGTCAAAGTTTAGTTTACTGTCTGAGTAAGACCCTGCACCTCCAACTCCATTAACTATGCTACATACTTTACATTTCTTGCATGGAGTATCTGCATTAACAAAGCATTTTCTTTTTTCTAAATCTTTACCTTTATCAAATATTGTTATATACTTTCCGTCAAATCCATTGTTAATTAGTTCAATGGCTGTGAATATACCACCAACTCCACCACCAATTATCCCTATCCTCATTTTATTTCTCCTTTAAATCACTATATAATATTAATTCTCTCTCTATAAATCTATGACTATTAACACTTTCATATGTTATAAAATCATCATGTATTACAATGCAAGTTTCTTCACGATATATATAATATGGATTGAAAGCCGATATAGGTCTACTACTTGCCCATTTAATTCCTCGTTTTTCACATTCACTTAATA
>JAZRRD010000021.1:0-4868 GCA_045650425.1 Bacilli bacterium
TGAGGTTTTGAAATCGTTTAATTCATTAATTAAGAAAAAATTAATAACAGTAGAACAGCAAAAAAATTCTAAAGGAAAAATAGAAGAATTTATAAATTTGGATTATTTTTATGCTGAAGTTGAAACTGATTTAAATTTAAGTAATAAAGAAAAAAAATCGGAAAATATTTATAATATTTTTGAAAAAGAATTTGCAAGACCTATATCATCTATGGAATATGAAATTATCAGAGCTTGGCTTGAAAAAGATTTTAATGAAGAATTAATTTTAGGGGCTTTAAAAGAAGCTGTTTATAATGGTGTTACTAATTTAAGATATATTGATAAAATCCTATATGAATGGCAAAAAAAAGGATTTAAATCAATGAATGATGTTAATAATCATTTAAAAAAAAGAAACAAAGAGACTGAAGAAAAGAAAGAACTATTTGATTATAATTGGTTGGATGAGGAAAATAACTAGCAAAGTATTAACTGATTACTTAGATGAAATATATGAAAATCCAATTTGTGAATTAAATTATAAAGAAGATTATGAATTGTTAATTGCAACTGTTTTGAGTGCACAATCTACTGATCATAGAGTAAATTTAGTAACAAAAAAACTATTTAATTATAATATTGTTGAAATATCATTATTAGACTTAAAAAAATTGGAAAATATAATAAAACCTGTAGGTACCTTTCATAAAAAAGCTATTTATATTTTAGAAATATGTAAAAGATTGTTAAAAGATTATAATGGTACTGTGCCAAATAATAGAATATATTTGGAAAGTTTACCGGGAGTAGGGCGAAAAACTTGTAATGTGGTATTATCTCATTTATTTAATGAGCCTACTATAGCAGTTGATACGCATGTTAATAGAGTGTCCAAAAGATTAAATTTGGCAAAAGATAAAGATGATGTTTTAGTTGTTGAAAAAAAACTTATGAAATTTTTACCGAAAGAAAAGTGGTCTAAAACACATGTGCAATTAGTGTTGTTTGGAAGATATCGTTGTAAAAGTATTAAACCATTATGTTGTGAATGTAAATTAAAAGAATATTGTTTCTATAAAAAAAAGACTATGTAATTTCAAATTACATAGTTTTATTTTATAAACATTACAGCAAGAATAAATCCAATATTTAATATTATATATATTAGCAACAAAGAATTTGCGTAGCCAGCTTTAGAATTATTTATATCGTTGCTATCACCATAATTTGTAGGAAAGTTAGGATTTATTAAAGCAAGTGCTTTTACTTTAGAATTATTATTAGAATAATTTTGTTTTATATTTTCCAATAAGTAATTAATTCCTGGTGAAGATAATTCTCCATAAAGGTTGTCTCTTAGTACATTTTTCATAAAAATAAATTTTTGAGCGGCTGAATCAACTAGGAAATCTTGGTATTTTTCTAGAGTTAAATATATGTCCATAAATTGATTTAATTTATTTATATCATTTTGGTCAATTATTTTTTTTACTAAAATACTTCTTATTTCTATATATAAAAATGTTGCGTTGTAATCATATTTTTTTAAGTATTCTATTTCATCCATAATATCTACATGTATTTTTATAATATTTAAAACATCAAATGGCAATAAAGCGAATACATCCTTAGATAAAGATTGTAAATTCAGATTTTTGATATCAACGTCAATATTTGAATAACTTAAATGATTATTATATAAAATTATACTTTCTAAATGAGGATAAGTTAATTTGATAAGCTTAAAATATTCTTCGTTGAAATTTGATGTATTTAAATTTATCATTACTAATCCTCCTTATCATATTAATCTTATCAAAATATTTATTAAAATACAATTGTTTTAAATTAAATATTAGTGTATTATATTTTTTAAGAAAGGATTTTCTGATATGGAAAAATTAAATGAGGAATTTATAAGAAATCTTTCCAAAAGGAAAGATGAACCTAAGTGGATGTTGGATTTAAGAATTCAAGCTTTTCATAAGTTTTTAGAATTAGAAAATCCAAATTTTGGCCCTGAAATTGATATTGATTTTGACAGAATATTGTATTATAAAAGTGATATTGATAAAACTGTTGATGATTGGAATTTGGTTGATAAAAAAATTGAAAAACAGTTTTGTGATTTAGGGGTTATTAAAGCAGAAAATGATTATTTGAGTGGTGTTTCAAATCAGTTAGAAAGTGAAGTTGTGTATCATAAAAATAAGAATCAAAATGGTGTTGTATTTTTAAGTACAGATGAAGCTTTAAAACAATACCCTGATTTAGTTAAAAAATATTTTAATTCTTTAGTAAATTATTCAGAAAATAAATATACTGCTTTAAATGGGGCTTTATGGAGTGGTGGTAGTTTTATATATGTTCCTCCCTACACAAAAATAGATAGGCCTTTGCAAAGCTATTTTCGAATTGAAACAGAGAATCTTGGACAATTTGAAAGAACGTTAATTGTTGTTGATGAAGGTGCAGAATTAGATTATATTGAAGGATGTACAGCTCAAAGTTATTCTTCTAATTCATTACATGCTGGAGTGGTTGAAATTTTTGTGATGAAAAATGCTCGTATGCGATATTCTACAATACAAAATTGGTCGTTAGATGTTTATAATTTAGTTACGAAAAGAGCTATTGTAGAAGAAAATGGGAAAATGGAATGGATAGATGGAAATGTTGGTAGTAAAATAACTATGAAATATCCAAGTTGTATTTTAAAAGGTGATAATTCAGTTGGTAATTCTATAAGTATTGCTTATGCAAAAGAAGGACAAATATTAGATGCTGGTGCTAAGATGATTCATATCGGTAAAAACACCAAAAGTAATATACTGAGTAAATCGATTGCTAGTGATGGTGGGGTGGCAAATTATCGTGGAACTAGTAGAATAGTGAAAAATGCTATTAATAGTAAAGCTTCTATAAAATGTGAAACACTTTTATTAGACAATTTATCAAAAAGTGATACATATCCTAAAAACATAACTGAAAATAAATTCTCATTGCTAGAACACGAAGCAACAGTATCTAAAATTAAAGAGGATGAAATGTTTTATTTAAGAACTAAAGGGTTAACTGAAGAAAGAGCAAAAGAATTATTAGTTATGGGTTTTATTAACGATTTTAAAAAAGAGTTGCCTATGGAATATGCGGTAGAATTAAATAGGTTGCTTAAAAATTAAAAAAACTTAAAAATACATTAAATTTATATTTTTGTTAAAAAAGTGACGTTAAATAGTCATTTTTTTTAGTTTAAAAACAATTTTTAGTTAAGAGGAAGTTTTTATAATTAAAATTTTGTTTTTTGCGCAAAAAAAATAAACATGTTATATTTTGTGAGAAAGGAGAAAAATTTATGTTAAATCAAGTTGTTTTAGTAGGAAGGCTAACCTCAGATCCCGAAGTAATTAAAACAGAAAAAGGGAAAAAAAGAACTACGGTTAGTGTTGCTGTTCCTAGAGGTTACAAAAATTCTGAAGGGTTGTATGACACTGATTTTATAAGATGTACTTTATGGAATGGTATAGCATCAAGTACTTGTGAGTATTGTAAAAAAGGGGATGTTGTGGGAATAAAAGGGCGTTTACAGTCTTCGAATTTCGAAAAAGACGGAGAAATTAAATATGTAATGGATGTTATAGCAGAAAAAGTTACGTTTTTATCTAGTAAAAAGGTAGAAGATTAATTTATTCATAATTTTATAAATTAATTGTCCCAATCATAAAAAATATCATCAGGTTTTAATTTGAAAACTTTTGATATTTTTACCGCTAATGAATAATAAAGATTTCTTTCCTTATTTTCTATTTGCCAATAATAGGTGTATGATATTCCAATTATTTCTGCCATTTTTTTGATGGTAATATTATTTGTTGTACGTATAAATTTTAATTTATTCATCTTTTATCACAAGTAAATTATACCAAAATTGCTCGTAAAAATCTACATAAAGTGGAAAATTGGTGTAAAATCGCTCGTAAATATCTACGTAAAGTAGATATCAAACATAATTTTTTTAGACATGTTTATACTAATTTTGTGGTGATAGAAAATGATACGTGGAGATAGGTTAAAAGACTTGAGAAAAAATAAAAATATGTCTCAAGATGAGTTAGCAAATGTAGTAGGAGTTTCAAAATCGTCGATTAGTTGTTACGAAAAAGGAACACGAACTCCGTCTTTGGAAACTATATTAGATTTCATGCATCTTTTTGGAGTTACATCTGATTATTTAATTGGCAGTGACAATTTAATTAAAATAGTTGAAGAGGATGTAGAAAGTAATTATACTACATTATCAAACGAAGAAATTATGTTTTTAGATGAGTTAAAGAAAAATGATATGATTTCTAATTTGATTTTAGACGATCCTAAAAGAGTTGCAGATTTAGTAAAAAAGAAAATTGGGTAAAAGTTAATAAATATATTAACTTTTTTTCATATAATTTTATAGGTGGTTATATGAGATCAACAATAAAAATCTTTGGCATATTGTTTTTAGTGTGTTTTAGTTTTTATTATACTGAAAGAATTGCATATATAATGCAAGATAAAGATAATTTAATGATTCAAATTAACAATTTGAAAGATGATTATGATGTAAATTATGTTAATGCTATTATTAATGAAAATACTATAATTCCTGGGATTAATGGAATAGCAGTAAATAGCAAAAAAAGTTATTCTAAAATGAAGTCTTTAAATGTATTTAATGAAACTTATTTGGAATATGATCAAATTAAACCAAGTGTATCATTAGAAGATAATAAGGATAAAATTATTATAAAGGGCAATAAAAATAAAAAAGCAATAGCTTTTATAGTTGAAAACGATTATATAAAATCTTATTTATTAAATAGTGGTTATAAAATTGATTATCAAAATAT
>JAZRRD010000022.1:0-9251 GCA_045650425.1 Bacilli bacterium
ATGATAATGAAATATTGTGTGTTATCAAGTACATTAAAAAGTGATTCAAAAACTTGTGGCTTATGTCACAATAAAAAGTATTATCTTGAAGCGCAAAATAAAGAAAAATATCCAGTAATAAATAATGGATGTTTGGTTAAATTACTACATAGTAAAAATATAGATTTAATTGATAATTTAGATTTTTATAAAAGATTAGGAATAACAAATTTTAGAATAGATTTATATGATGAAGATATTGAACAAATTGATAGCATTTTAAAAAGGATGAAAATATGAAAATAGAAAAGAAAACAATAGAAAATGATGAACCGTTTTTAAGACAAATATCTAAAGAAGTGGATTTTAGAAAAGAAGATTGGAAAGAAGCCATTGAAGTTTTAGCAGATTACTGTCGTAATGATGATAATATTTTAGCAATAGCTTCAGTACAAATGGGAATTCCATTAAGATTAGTATATGTAAAAAAATTAGAATTAGGGAACTTTTATGATGATACAAACTTAGAAAAAATAATGATTAATCCTAAAATTATTAAAAGAGAAGGATTAATAAGATTTTGGGAAGCGTGTGCTAGTTGCTTAGATAATACTGGACTTATCGAAAGACCATATAAAATAGAAATAGAATATTATGATGAAAATCAAAATATTCATCATGAAACATATGAAGGTGTACCTGCGACTGTATTAAGTCATGAAATGGATCATTTAGATGGTATATTACATATTGATAAAGCTTTAAAAATTTTAAAATTAAATAAAGAAGAGAGAAAAGCTTTGCGAGAAAAAGAACCTTATGAAATTATAAGAAAAGATGGAGAATTTAAAAAATAAAGCTCATAATAAAGAGAAATATTTGTTATAATATTTCTCTTTATATGTTATCATATTAAGAAATTGGTATGACAAGGAGCAAACATGAAAATATATGTCTACTTAGATGAAAGCGGTTCTATTCATAAAAATAGCAAAACTAAATATTTTGCAGTTGGAGGATATTTTGCGTTCAAAGAAGATAAAAATAAAATTTCGTCGTTATATAAGAAAATAAATAAAAATATAAAAGATGAGAAAAATATTAGTTTAAGTAAAGAAATTAAGTCATATAATATGACTGATGATGAAAAAATTAATATTTTTAAAAATATACAAGATATAAGCAGTTTTTATGGTTGTGCTAAAATATTTGATAAATTATCAATGCGAAAGGAAATTGTTGAATCTAATATTTTTTTCAACTACGCTGTAAAATTATTATTTAGAGATTGTATAGTTCCATTATTAAATTTAAATAATAACACAGAAAACATAGAATTCATAGTTAGCGTTGATAATAGAAATATAAGAGTTGGAGAGTTAAATAACTTAGAAACATATTTAAAAACTGAATTTTGCTTAGAAAATTTTGATTTTAAAATAACCTATTACGATTCAGCTACTAATTATGGAATTCAACTTGCTGATTTAATAGTTAACACGTTTTATAATTCATATAAAGAAAGAGAAATAGTAAAAAATGTATTACCAATATTAAAAAGTAAAAATTTTAGAATAAGTCTATTCCCGGGACACAGAATCAAGGGTAGAAAAGAAAAAATAGCATATAATAATAAGGAGAATAATTGACATTGGAGTAATCTTATGATAACATATTCTCACAAGACCTGAGGTAGGTAGCTAAAAGCTAAGCGTATGTTAAGTACGCTGCCCCTCAGGCATTTTTTTGTTTAAAAGCTCCCTAAGGGAGCTTTTAAATTTCATTATAACCATCAAATGATTTTATGTTATTTGTGTATTCATTAATTATTAAACTAGTAGTTGTTAAAAGCATACTTGAAATAGATACTGCGTTTATTAAAGAGTTTTTTACAATTGAAGTTGCATCCAATACATTGGAAGTTAAGCAATATTCATATTCTTCATTTAAAACATTATATAGCTTTTCAAAGTTATATTTTTTTATATTTTCATAAATTAAATTATAATCTAAACCAGCATTATAAAGAATTTGCTTAAAAGGTTTATCTAAAACGCTTTTTAAAATAGTATTTTCGTTTAATTCATTGCTAATTTTTAAAAGAGTAATACCAGCACCTGGTAAGATACCATTTGATGCAGCATCAATTGCCCATAAAGCATCATCAAACCGCATTTTCTTTTCACGTCTTTCCGTAATCGTTGGAGCTCCAACTAAAACTTCAGTAAGTCCATTATTAAACATAGCTAATCTTTTTAAATTAAAGTCATGTTCAATATCATTAGAATCATTTTTTAATTGTTTTTTTATTTCAAAAATACGATTAGTTGTTTTTTCTGTTTTATCAAAAATAAATTGAGTAATTTCTTTATCAATTTTAATTTCTTTGACTAAGCCAAGTGAATTTATATTTATATTATCAGATTCATTATTTATTTTTGCGTTAGATAAAACTTCTATATCTTCTAGAGTAATAAGTTCATTAATTCCGTATTCTGATGATTTTAAAAGAATAATATTACATGCATCATCTAAATACATTGAAGTTATTTCATTAACACATTGTTCATCATAATCATTGGCAATAACAATTAGATTTCTTTGTTCATTCATTATAAAATTAATAACATTAGCAATTTCATTAATATTATTTAAGTAATTATTAATTAATAAAATATAAGGTTTGTGTAAATTAATAATATTTGTATTTTTGAAAAAGTAGGGTGAAGCAATATTCGTAGATATACTATAACCATTTAGAAAATTAACTTTTGTTTCATTTTCTTCACTTTCTTTTATAGAGATAGCATTCTTATTTTTTACTTTAAAATAAGCTTTGCTTATGATATCTCCGATAGCCTTATCATTTGCACTAACTCTAGCAATGTTAGTTAATTCTTTTTTATCAGGTTTTCTACTTTGCTTATCTATTAAAGGTAAAATTTTATTTAATTCATCATTAAGTTCTTTTTTTAAGACCATAGGATTTTTACCGTTCATAATAAGTTTTATTCCGTTGTTAAAAATACTTTCTAATAAAACTAAGGTAGAGGTAGTTCCATCACCAACTAACTCATTTGTTTTAATTGATGCTTCCTTAGCTATTTCTAAGATGGTATTAATAACTTCATCATCGCTTTCAATGTTTTCGGCAATAGTAACTCCATCATTAGTAATAAAAGGATTAAAACTAGAGTGATCAATTATAACATTACTTCCTTTAGGCCCTAACGTAGTTTTAACTGTGCCACACAATAAATTAATTGCTTCACACATTTTATCTTGTAATAATTTTCCTGTTATAACTTTTTTCATATTTCATCACTCATTTCTAAAATATTTTTCCAATATTTCTTTGGCATAAAGTTCATCCGGCACTTATCATTTTTTCTTTCTTTAATTCCAGTTGTCTTATAAAATTCTTGCCATAATATTTCTGTTTCTTTTTCAAAATCAGATAATTTTATATTTAATAATTTAAATTCATCTTCACTAACTAAGTAAGCTTTTTTTCTGTCATATGTACACAATAATTTTCTTTTTACATCCTTGATAATCCATAGTTCATTGCTAAGTCGTTTGATAAAGTGCTCTTTTATTAAAGGTAAGATATTATTATCCGGTTCTATTTCAGCATATAAAACTTTATTATCTAATTCTTTAAATCTAACAAAGCCTTTAAAACGATGTGCTTCGTGTTTTACTTGATTACTTATTTTAAGTGTCTCTGTAACACACTTTAGTTTTCTTAAATAAATTACTTTTTCTTTATATTTTAAGTAGTTTAACAAAAAATAAAATATAATTAATTCTTTATTCGAGACTTCAGATAAATATACACAATAGCATATTTTTAAAATTTCAAAATGATGAATAGTTTTATAAATATTTTCATTTTTATCTATCTCTAAATTAATAGTTTCTTCAAGTAAATTAGTATTATATGAATTAGATTTAATATTATCAGGTTTTATTTTATTTCTTAAAAGAGTAATAATAAGAATGATTAAAGAATTAAAATCATCATCATAAACATATACTTTCTCCATTAGAATAAACTTAGTTGTTCCTTTTTAATTTTTAAATCAGGCTTATCTTCCACAATTAAGTTAGCTTCGATAAATTCTCTTTTAAACATAGATGAATTAATAAAATATTTTCCGTTACAAGTGATAAAATACTTAGCTCTTTTCAAAACGATTCCCATTCCTTTTAAATCATCAAAATTTATTTTAAAATATTTTCTTGAACTAATTATTTTTTTTGCACCTTTAACTCCAATTCCTGGAATTTTAAGTAATTCTTCATATGAACATGTATTTATTTCTTTAGGAAATTCCTTTAAGTTTCGTAAAGCCCAATCTGCTTTAGGATCTATAAGAAGATTAAAATTAGGATTATCTTGATTTAAAATATCTTCAGTTTTAAAACCATAAAATCTAAGTAACCAATCAGCTTGATATAATCTGTTTTCACGCTTTAATGGTGGAGTAGTTAAACTTGGTAACATTTTATCTTTATTAACTGGTACATATGCTGAATAAAAAACTCTTTTTAATTTATAATTCTTATACATGTTTTCACTCTTTTCTAAAATATCTAAATCTGTTTCATTTGTGGCCCCAATTATCATTTGTGTACTTTGTCCAGCTGGAACAAACTTTTTGTTTATATTATTTTTTACATAACTCATTATGTTATTTACTTTATTTTCATCTTTATTTGGAGCAAGTAATTTTAATCCTTCGCTCGTAGGTAGTTCAATATTAGCACTTAATCTGTCTACTAAATTACCTAATTTTTTTAATAAAATTTCACTAGCTCCAGGAATAGCTTTTGCGTGTATGTAACCATTAAAGTGATATTTATTCCTAAGTAAAGATATAGTTTCTATCATTTTCTCCATAGTATAATTCGGTGATATAATAATGCCTGAACTTAAGAATAAGCCTTCGATGTAGTTTCTTTTATAAAAATTTAATGTAATAGAACAAATTTCTTCTGGGGTAAATATAGCTCTTTTTATATTATTGCTTTTTCTATTCAAACAATACTTACAATCGAATACACATGCGTTTGTCATAAGAATTTTTAAAAGTGATATACATCTTCCATCTGAAGAGAAGGAATGGCATATACCTGAAAATGCAGCATTTCCTGTTCCATTCTTATTTTGTCTTTTACTTCCGGAAGAAGAACAAGACGCATCATATTTAGCACTATCAGCTAATATTTTTAATTTTTCTTGAATATTCATTTGTAATCACCAAACTTATTATAACCATTCAAAACACGAATGTCAAACAATTGTTCGCCTTCTCTTGCTTTTTTCACTTAAGTAAATTATTCTTAATATAGAAAGAGGTAGTTATGAGAGAAACGGTATTTGAAAATAAAAATGTAATTAAATATTGGGATTACGCGAAAAATCAAAACATAGATCCTAAAAAAATAACATGTGACTCTGCTCAAAAAGTATGGTGGAAATGTGATAAGGGATACTCCTGGTATAGAACAATTAAGTCCCAATCTAATCCAGAGTACCATTCGTGTCACGCTTGTAGTACTAATGTTAGAACCAGAAAAGATTTGTGCTAATACATCTAAAGCGTATTATTGGCTTTGCAAAGAAAAACATTCTTGGAAAGCAGCGCTGCCAGATAGAATTCAAGGATCAGGATGTCCATATTGTGTTGGAAAAAAGAATTTGTTTAGAAAGCTCTGTTTATAAAAAGTGTCCTTCAGTGATGAAGGAATGGGACTATGAGAAAAATACCGTGGATCCTAAGACAATAGGAATTAATTCAAATCTAAAAGTTTATTGGAAATGTAAAAATAATCATAGTTGGCTAACATCTCTGGGCAATAGAA
This sequence comes from Bacilli bacterium, assembly GCA_045650425.1. GTDB lineage: Bacteria > Bacillota_I > Bacilli_A > RF39 > UBA660 > RGIG1752. Next base: position 5,851 of record JAZRRD010000022.1, read on the forward strand.
TTAAAGGAAGAAATTGTACTTATTGTCAAAAAGAAAAAATTGCACAAAATAAGCTTAATAGTGTATAATATGCTTTAGGTGAAAGAAATGAAAGACGAAAAGAAAACTTATGAATACTTTTTTGCTAAAGAAGTATCCCAATCATATAGTTATGTAGACGCTTTAAATATTCGTTTTGAAAATGCAGTTTCAGAACAATTTTGTTTATTTAAAAAAATTGGTGAACATCAATACATAAATGTTATTACGGAAGAAATTTTAACAGATGAGATTTCAGAAAAAACAGTATCAACCGAAGAATTTTATGCTCATGCTCTAGAAACCCCATATGCTATTACTAGTTTAGAAAAAGTTTATGAAGGAAATTATTATCTTGGACTTCATACTAATCTTATAGCAGACTTAGATAATAGAAACAATTTAGAAAGTGAAAAGCAAAATAAAGCTCAAAAAAGAGCCCGCATTAAAAACATTTTTAAAAGGAGAAAATAATGAAAAAACTAATCCTGCTGTTTTTAATCATATTAGCTACGGGATGTGAAAAAGAACCTTTTGAGGAAATTAAAGATATCGAAGAAAAACCACCAGTAACCGAAAGTGTTGTAACTTATGTTGATCAAAATCCTTTAAATATTGGTCTTTATACACGAAGTAATGGAAAATATACCTTGTGGACAGAATATAAAACTAAAGTCACAAACAACAAGGATATAAATACATTTCAAATTGTTCCGTCAATTGAATCGGAATTAACTTATCAAGGAAGATACGCAAATTTTATTGAAAAATTATGGGATGAAATAACAATAGATTATAAATTAGGAATAGTATTAGAATATTCTTTAAAAGATAATACATCTATAAAACATGTAGTTTATGATCCATCGAACACTTTAAAATATCAAGATTACTTTCAAGTCTATTTATATGATGCGATAGCTCACAAAAATGATAAGTGGTATAGCCATATCACAAATGAAGAATTTAATGAAAATTCCATTATTACTTCATTTAAAATAACTGCCGGTAATAAAAGTGATGAAATAATATATCCGATAAAATTATCAGTATTTACTTATGATACCGAAGATGATTTTGATGAGAATAATAATTATAGAGGTAACAGTATATATTCGATAAACATAATTAATGAATAATAAATTTATTTTTTCGACAACAAACAACAATTAATTTAATTGTTGTTTGTTATTTTTTTTTTGAGGATTGATAAAAATGAAAATTAAATTTATTTGTGAAGTAAATATATTCTATGAATGTGAAAAAGAAGAAAGAAAATCTTTAATATGTGAATTTATTAAGATGATTGAAAATTTTGGAGATGATATAGAAATATCTTTTATTTCTAAAAGTGATATTGTTTCATTATTAACTTTTATGTCTGAGATAGGTGAGGTAATAAAAGAAATGAATTCACCGGTTTCTTTAGGTTATCAATATGGAGAAAATAAAATTTACAAAAGAGGTATAATTGATACTAGTAGTTTTGGATATTTAGGAGAATTAGGTAATGATGTTTTTCAAAGAGGTTTTAATAAAATATATTTTGTAGATAATTCTAAAATCATATGTAATATTGTTAAAAGTCAATTGTTAAAAAATTCTCCTAATTCAGAAATTATAACAATACATCCAAATAAAAAAGAAATTTTTGGGGCACAAGCATTAATTGAACAGTTAAAAACTTTACAATCACAAAGATTAATTAGGACAAAAAATTCGTAGCGTGATATAATACTTCTGGTGTTAGTATGAAAGAAGTATTTTTTAATGATGAAAATATTCAAGATTTTGAAATAGATGAAAAGGTAACAAGAGTTAAAGCCTTAATGATAAACGATAAAAAAGAAATTATCTTAAGTTGTTGTGAAAATATATATCAATTTCCCGGTGGACATTTATAAAGTGGCGAAACTCTAGAAGATGCTCTAAAGCGTGAAATAAAAGAAGAATTAGGTATAGAATTAAAAAGTTTAAAATCTCCGTTTTTACATATTTCTCATCGCAAAACAAATTATCGTAACTCAGGAAAAAATAGACAAAATGACATTTATTATTATTTAATTAAAACAAATGAAAATTGTCATTTGAATAAAACTAATTATGATGAATATGAATTTAAAGGAAATTATAAAGCTAAAAGAGTACCTCTAAATGATTTTTCTAATATATTATCTGAAAATGAACTCAATAAAAATGATTGTTTGGGTCTAACAAAAGAAATGTTAAGTGCATATGACGAGTTACTAAAATTAATATAATTTAAAACTATGATATAATTAAGGAGTAATATGGATAAAGAAATTGAAAATATTGTAAATGAAATGCATTCAATAAATTCATTAGTAAATACAAAAAAAGGATTACTTATAAAATCTTGTTATAAAGATATATTGCATAAGTATGGTATTGATATTGATGATTATGCAACTTACACAGATATAATTTTTATGATTAATAATTTTATTAATAATTGTGAAGATTTATTAGATGATGAATACGAAGAATTAGATGCAATAGCTAACGAATTACAAGAAAAACAGTATTATGAAAATACTAACAAATAAGGAGGATAAATATGGAATTTATTAAATTAGATACTTTAACTTTGCATATACCTGAAAAAAATAATTTAGAAGATATAGAATTTATAAAATCATTATGTCATGACGACAGCATTAAAAAGAGATTTCAAGGAATAATGGGTGGTTTATTTAGTAATTCAGATTTTGAGCTTTTGGGACATGCATTTTTGGTTAGCTACGAAGGAAAATATATAGGTTATATAAGAATTGGTGAAATTATCAAAGAAGAAAATGCTGTATACTTACGAGCCGCTATTGATCAAAACCAGAGAGGTAATAAATTTAGTAACATTTTATTAAATGAAATAACAAACTATATTTTTAATAATTTTCTAGAAGTAGAAAGTATAAGGTTAAAAATTGCTAGCGATAATATACAAAGTTTAATTAATGCTCAGGCATGTGGGTATATGTGGTTACGTGATGATTTTTATATTAAATATAATCCACACTTAAAACAATCATTTAAAAAATAGAAAACATGAGTATTCATGTTTTTTTTAATTATAGATAATTGTAATAATTCATATATATAATTAAACATAAAATATATCGAAAGGATTTGATATATTGAATAACAATAATAGACAAACATCTGGTTGTTGCTGTATAGATATTAATCGATTGATAAGAATTTTGTCAGTAACAGGCCCAACAGGACCGACAGGGCCTTCGGGTGGACCAGCGGGTCCAACCGGAGCCACTGGAGCAACCGGAGCCACTGGAGCAACCGGAGCCACTGGAGCAACCGGAGCCACTGGAGCAACCGGAGCCACTGGAGCAACCGGAGCCACTGGA
>JAZRRD010000023.1:0-8767 GCA_045650425.1 Bacilli bacterium
AAAAAATAAAAGAGGAAGATATTCCTAAAATTACAAATGCATTAATTGAAATAGAAGATATTTTTAATAATAAAGATTATAAGAGTTTAAAAAGCAAACTTGCAGAAGTAGAATTAGAAATTACTTATGTTAAAACAAAAGCTAATTTTTTGCTTGATGAAGTGCGTGAAATAACATTAAGTGAGGAAAGAAATAGAGAGACGATTACTAAACTTAAGTCAACATATCGTGATATTAGAGAAAAATATAATGATAATAAAGATGCATATCAAATGGTTTCTTCGCCATTAGAATTACAATTTGAAAATTTAGATAAATTATTTAGTACATTTGAAATGGCTATGGACCAAAACGCTTATCAAGAAGTAGGTAAAATTGTAAAAGCGATCGGAGACATTGTAGGAAATTTAAAAGTGGTAATCGAAGAGGCTCCGACAATTATTTTAATTGGTCAAAGTATTATTCCGAAAAAAATTGAAGATATAGAACTTGTATCAGAAAAGATGGAAAAAGAAGGATACAATTTAGAATACTTAAATATTGAATATAATATTACTGAAGCTAATAAAAAAATTCAGGATATTTTTCAAAGATTAAACGTTTTAAATTTAGAAGATTCAGTTTTTGAACTTAAAACTATGTTAGATTATTTTGATTCACTATATAATGATTTTGATAAAGAAAAAATTGCTAAAAAGATTTTTGAAGATTATATGAGAAGTATACTTTTAAAAGTATCTAAGTTAGAAAAAATTAATAATGAATTGTTTAAAAAAATTGATGATATTAAATATAGTTATGATTTAACAGATGATGATGTTTCTGTTATAGATGAAATTAGAAATGAATTAATTGTAATCAGAACGTCATATGATAAAACGGTTAATGTGCATAGAAGTAGAACTAATTCATATTCTCGTTTAGCTAAAGAAATGGAAATTATTAACGTAAAACTTACCAAAACCGAAGAAAAACTTGATGGTGCATTAAGAAGTCTTGGAAGTTTAAAAGAAGATGAACAAAGAGCACGTGAACAGCTAAATGAGATTAAAAATATTTTAGTTAATGCTAAAGATAAAATAAGTGCTTATAAATTACCTGTAGTTCCTAAAAATTATTATGTTGAACTATCTGAAGCCACTTTAGCAATTAATGAAATGGTAAAAGAATTAGATAAAAGACCAATTTCAATTAAAACTTTAAATACAAGAGTAGATACTGCTAGAGATTTAGTTTTAAAACTTTACAATACAACAAATGAAACTGTTAAAACTGCTAAAATGGCTGAAGCAGCAATAGTTTATGGAAACAGATATAGACCTGTTAATAAAGAGGTTGATTTTGGTCTTTCTAAAGCAGAAAATTCTTTTATGAAAGGTAATTTTAAATTAAGTTTAGAAAATGCTATTAATGCAATAAATATAGTTGAGCCAGGCATTCATAAGAGATTAATTGATGAATATCAAGCCTAAGGGGGATAATAATGAATTTAGAAAATGTAGTTTTAGTAAGAGTTATGAATCGTATTCCTTTAGATGGAATGTTGGTTCCCAGTTGTAAAGGAAAATATTTAACTAAAAAAGGTTTGTCTGATTTTAAAGATATTATTAGAGATATTGTTAAAAAAGAAATTGAAAACAAATTGGGACGCCAATTAAATTTATGGGTTGAAGAAGATGATAAATATTTTGAGTCTATAGTTTCTGAATATTATCCATATACAAGTAGTTATACTTCAACTTTAAGTTTTTCCTTAAATGGAATGGTACCAGATGATATAAATAATAATTTTAGTGAAAAGAAAGTTGCGGTTATTGATCCGATCAAGTATCATCAAAGTGAAGATTTTGTTACCGTGGATGCAATTGATACTACAATCAAAGGAAGTATGAAAGTATCTCCGGAAGCGATTTTAGTTATTGAAGAAAATGTATTTAATTCTTTATCTCAAAACGATCAAAATAATTTGCTAATTAACTTTAAAGTTGAGGTTTTTAAAGGTAACTTAAGAGATGCGGTACCATCTATATTAATAAAATATAATTATCCAGCATTACCATTAATTCAAAAACGGGATTATAAGGATATATTAGACTGCCCAGAAAAAGGAAGTATGTTACACTTCCAAGATGCTTTTGCGGATGTTGTTGGAGCTAGCAGATTAAAGTTACAATATTTATACACCAATCCTATTGATTTTCTGTACGGTATAGACAAAAAAGTTGCTCCAAAAGTTCAATCTGATTTTAAAAAAAATCTTATAGTTGAAAATTATTATCGAAGCCAGTTATATAATTTTCTTGTTTCTAAATTAGAAGAATCTGGAATTGCGTTATCTGATGAAGAAAAATATTATTTATTTTCTAATTATAGTGATAGTAAAATAATCCTAGAAAAATTAGTAAATGCTTTATGCAATGTGCATGGGTTAGACGGTATGCAACAAATTGTTGCGCAATTTAATCAAAATATGATGGATAATTATTTAACTAATGATGAAATAGTCTCGCTAGATAATGGTTCTAGAAAACAATAAGACATTAGACTTTGTAAAATGTAACCTATAAAGAGGACGAAATAAAAAAGCTAATCTAGGTTACAATTTAAATAGACCTTTAGGTCTTTTTTTTGTATAATAATATTTAGGTGATTATAGTGATATATTTAGATTATTCGTTAACTACGCCTATGTCATATGAATCTTTGGATATTTATAATAAAATTGCTAAAGAATATGTAGGAAGTATGATTGATAATAATAAATTAGGAGAAAAATCAAAAGATTTATATAAAAGAAGCTTAAAAAATATTGCGGATTTATTTAACGTTATGGAAAGTGAAATTGCATTTACAAGTGGTGCTACTGAAGCTAATAATTTAGCATTAATTGGAACTATGATGGCAAATCACAAACAAGGGAATCACCTTGTTGTATCTAAATTAGAACATGCTTCAATATATAAAATTTGTAATTATTTAGAAAAGTTAGGGTTTGAAATTAGTTATGTAGATAATGATGAAGATGGTTTAATAGATTTCGAACACTTAAAATCTTTAATTCGTGAAGATACAGTATTAGTCAGTATTTGTGCTTTAAATGATGAATTAGGAATTAGACAACCTTTGAAAATGATTAGACAAATAATAAAAAAAGAAAATCCTAATACTTTATTTCATTCTGATATTGCGCAAGCAGTGGGTAAAATAGCAGTTAATCTGCATGATGTTGATATGGCAAGTATTTCAGGTCATAAAATATTTGGACCTAACGGAATAGGTGTATTTTATCATAACGAAAGAATTAAAATTTATCCATTAATGTTTGGAAATGGTGTAAATGATATTGTACCGGTAACATATTCTTTACCAAATATTAAAGCTTTTGAAAAGGCATTAATCATAGCAATGACTGATATAGAAAAAAAAGACCATTTCATTACTAGATTAAATGAAAAAATATGTAATGAATTTGTAAAATATGATCATTTAATTATAAATAAAACCAAATATAGCATTCCGCACATTTTAAGTATTAGTTTAAAAAAAATCGATGCTAATATAGTGGAAAAAATGTTAAGTGATGAAGACATTTATATTAAAGCATTACATAATGAAGTGAATCCAAGTGTAGTGGCAGTTTATAATGATGTAGAAAGATCTAGAGAAACAATTAGAATTAGTTTATCTCACAAAACTACGACTGAAGAAGTAAACAAATTTTTAAATATTTTCAAAAAAGTATATGATACTGCATCTTTAGGAAAGGAATAACATGAAGAAAGTAATAATAATTAAGTATGGAGAACTTACTACTAAAAAAGCGAATATTAATTTTTTTATCAAAACTTTAAAAGATAATCTTACAAAAGTTCTTGAAGATTTAAATTGTAACATTACTTATGATAAAGGCAGAATGTTTATTGAAACAGAATGTTTTGAGGATACAATTGAGAAATTAAAAAAAGTTTTTGGTATTCATGAAATAATTGTAGGGTATGAATTTAATGATAGAGATATTGAAAGTATTAGTAATAATTTATTAGAATTATTAAAAAATAAAACTTTTAAAACATTTAAGATTGTATCAAAAAGAAGTGATAAAACTTATCCTGTTAATAGTATGGAATTAAGCAGAAAACTTGGAGGAGTAGTTTTAAAGAATTTTCAAAACGTATCAGTAGATGTTCATAATCCTGAATTAGAAATAAACGTTGAAATTAGAAATAATTTAGCTATTATATATTTCGAAACAGTTAAAGGTTTAGGAGGATATCCAGTTGGAACTTTAGGTAAGGGATTATTAATGTTAAGTGGAGGTATTGATTCTCCGGTAGCCGGATATCTTGCGATTAAAAGAGGAGTAAAACTTGAAGCAATATATTTTGAAAGCCCTCCTCATACAAGTATTGAAGCCAAAAATAAAGTAATAGCTTTAGCTAAAAAATTAGCAATATATAATAATGATATAAAAGTACATGTTATTAATTTTACTAAAATACAAGAAGCAATTTATACAAACATTCCTAAAGAATATTTGATAACTATTTTAAGAAGAATGATGTATCGAATAGGTTCAATGATTGCTTATAATAGTAATGCTCATGTTCTTGTAAATGGAGAATCTATTGGCCAAGTAGCTAGTCAAACTTTAACTAGTATGAAAGCAATTAATGAGGTTATAACAACTCCAGTTATCAGACCAGTTGCTTGTTTTGATAAAATAGAAATTATTGATATAGCTAAAAAAATAGATACTTATGAAACTAGTATTTTACCATTTGAGGATTGTTGTACAATTTTTGTGCCAGAACATCCTGTGATAAATCCTGATAGAAAACTATGTGAAGAATACGAAAATTTAATTCCTTATAAAGAGATGATCAAAGAAGCTATTAAAACACACGAAGTTATAAAAATTACTGTAAAAGAAGAAAATAAATATGGAGATTTATTATAGAATAAATCTTCTTTTTTTGTTTATCCTAATAATGGTGATAGTAGATGCAAAAATGTAATCGTGGATATAATTTTACTTCGTTAGAAAGTGATTTTAAAAGTGAGCTTTGTAATGATTATGGTTTTAGTTTAGATTATCGAAAAGAACACAATAAAGATCTAGAAAATCGTTATAAAACTAACTGTAATCATATGAAAAAAGTAAATAAAAAGGTAAATAACAAAAAATAACAAAGAAAATATGGAAAAGTTTTCTTTTTTTTTGTATAATTTTTAAGTGAGGAGATGTGTTATGAAAATATTATCTATTAATGCAGGAAGTTCATCATTAAAATTTACATTATTTGAGTTTCCTGAAAAAAAAGAATTAATGAGTGGGAATTTTGAAAAGATAGGAGTGGGAAATAGCTTTTATAAAATAAAAGTTAATGGCGAAAAAATCGAAAGAAGTATCGACATGAAAGATCATTCTGATGCTGTTAAATTGTTAATGGATGAATTATTAGCTAATAAAGTAATTGATAATCTAGAAGATATTGATGGAATTGGTCATAGAATTGTTCAAGGAGCAGATAGATATAATAAATCTGTTTTAATCGATGAAAAAGTAATTGCTGATATTGACGAATTAAGTAGCTTAGCTCCACTTCATAATCCAGCGCATATTATTGGAATTAATGCTTTTAAAGAAGTTTTACCAAATGTGCCAATGGTAGCAGTATTTGATACCGCTTATCATCAAACTATTGAAGAAGTAAATTATCTATATCCGGTGCCTTATGAATGGTATAAAAATTATAATGTTCGTAAATATGGTGCTCATGGAACTAGTCATAGATATGTAAATTTAGAAATCTCTAGACAATTAGGTAGAGATGATTTAAAAGTTATTTCTTGTCATATCGGAAATGGTTCAAGTATTACTGCGATTGATAAAGGTGTAGTTATTGATACATCAATGGGATTTACTCCGTTAGCTGGTGTAATGATGGGAACTAGATGTGGTGATATTGACGTCAGTTTAATTCCATATGTAATGAAAAAAGAAAATAAAAATATTGATGAAATATTAACTGACTTAAATAAAAAATCAGGACTTTTAGGAGTATCTGGTGTAAGTAGTGATAGTCGTGATGTTGAAGATGCAGCAAACAATGGAAATGCTAGAGCTATTTTAGCTCAAGAAATTTATGCCCAAAAGATTGCTAACTATATTGCTATGTACAACAATATGTTAGGTGGTGCAGATGTTATTACAATGACTGCGGGTCTTGGTGAAAATGCTATACATATGAGAAAAATGATTATTGAAAGAGTTCAAAGTTTAGGTGTAGTAATTGATGATGAAGAAAATGATGTAAGAGGTAAATTTAAACTTATTACTAAACCAGAATCAAAAATTCCAGTATATGTTGTTCCAACAAACGAAGAATTAATGATTGCAGACGATACATACGAACTAGTTAAGTAGAAGGACGTGAGGGTTATAAAAAAGCCTATAATTAATAAAGTTTATAAAAAAATTAAGGAATATGATGAAATTGTAATTGCGAGACACATAGGTCCAGATCCTGATGCTTTAGCAAGTCAAATGGCTTTAAAAGAATCTATAATGTTAACTTTTCCAAATAAAAAAGTTTATGCGGTTGGGTTAGGAGTTTCGAAATTTAAAAGTTATGGTTCTTTAGATAAAGTTGATTTTGACACCTTAAGTAAGCCTTTACTTATCACTTTAGATGTTCCAAATATGAGAAGAGTAGATGGAATTGAAGGCCTTAAATATGATGATGTTTTAAAAATAGATCATCATCCAGCGGAAGATATTAAGGGTAAAGTTGATTGGACAGAAGAAGCTGCATCTAGTACTTGTCAAATGGTTACAGAATTAATACTAAATTCTAAATTAAAATTAAACGAAAAAATTGCGAGTAATCTTTTTTTAGGAATTATTTCTGATAGTGATAGATTTGTATTAAAGAATACTACGATAGATACTTTTAAAATTACTCTGGATTTATTGGAAAAAAGTAAAATACCATTTACAGACTTATATAATACATTATATCTAAGGCCAATGAGTGAAATTAAGTTTTATGCTTATTTAACTAATAATTTAACAATTACAGAAAATGGTTTTGGGTATATTGAAATACCGCAAGATGTATTTAAAGAATATAATGTAGATGTTGCAACAGCATCAAATATAATTAATAGTTTTAACTTTATTAAAGAATTAATGGTTTGGATTTTTATAACTTACGAAGAAAAAACAGGATATTATAAAGTAAATCTAAGAAGTAGAGGGCCAGTAATTAATAAAATTGCTGCGAAATATAATGGCGGAGGACACAAGTTTGCAAGCGGAGCAAAACTTCATAACCGTGAAGAAATACCTCTATTAATTAAAGATTTAGATGAATTATGTAAAGAATTTAAGGGCGAGGATTAAATCCTCGTTTTTATTTACAAATAAAATTTATAATGCTATTATAATAACTAAATTTAGGAGTGTTAACGTTAAAAAGTTTGATTTAGTAACTGGTATGCATACATTCGAATTTCATAAAGGAGATAATAATTCTCATGAAGCAATTTTTATGACACAATTATTATGCGAGATAAAAGAAAATCCAATTTTAGCTTTGGAGTTTGCAATATTTGTATATGAGTTTTATTCTAATTTTAAATGGTGGATGCCTTTTCTTCCGGCTTTAGAAAGAGTTGCTTTTGAAATAGGGAATGCTATAAAAGTTTTAGAATACTATAGTAGGTGTCACGATAATAGTATAAACATTAATCATGAAATGGAAATTGTTGAAATAGTTACAGATTTTTACATAAGATATAAAGATTATACAGTAGTTGGTTTTTCTGATCAAAAGATAATAGTTACTTCCTCAAAATGGAGTAGTGTAGATTTTTCTTCATATATAAACGATGGTTATCTAATTCATATAAAAAAAGCGATAAAAAAGAAAGAGCATGTGGACTTGAGTGGCCGTTTATTTGAGTATTATCCATCGCTTCCTGATGACGTTGAAGAATATATAGAAACTTCACGTGATAAATATAACAGGGTTTTAAAACCGTATAATTCTTTAAATAGTGATTAACATAGCAAAATTTTGCTATGTTTTTAGTTGACCGAACGAATGTATTTGTTTTATAATTTTATCAGGAGAACAATATGAAAATTAAAAACTATAAAAAATTAAAAAATGGGCAGTATGAAGTTTGTTTTGAAAATGATGAAAAAGTCTTATTATATGAAGATGCAATCTTAGATGCTGAACTTTTAAGAAGAACAAAAATTTCGCAAGAAGAGCTCAATATGATAGTTTCTTTAAATGAAAAGTATGAAGTATATATTAAGTCAATTAAATATTTAAATTCTAAAATGAGGTCAGAAAAAGAAATTAGAACTAAGTTTAAGGATTATTCTTGTGACGCAGTAAACTATGCTATATTACGTTTAGAAAAAGAGGGATATTTAAATAATAAGTCTTACATAAATGCTTATGTAAATGATCAAGTAAATTTAAAAATAATTGGGCCAAATAAGATAAAAAAAGATTTAAATAGTCTTGGATTTGATGAACGGGATTTTCAAGAAGTAATCGATAATATAGAAGATGAAGTTTGGTTTGTGAAAATACGAAAATTAATTGATAAAGCTATTAAATCAAATCATAATAAGAGTAATTCTAGCTTATTAATAAAAATAACTAATGATTTAATAAATAAAGGATTCCCGTCTTATTTAATAGCAGATGAACTAAATAAAATTAAATTTAATGATGATTCATCATTG
>JAZRRD010000024.1:0-6962 GCA_045650425.1 Bacilli bacterium
TCTTTATCTATATCATTTAAAACACAAAATTTTTTAATTAACCAATATGGAGTTATCAATTTTTGGGGATCTGGATCTCCTGTAATTCTTTCGATAACTATTTTTTCGTTTAAATATTCTAATTGGTCACAAACAATTTCTATGTATTCTTCTTTAGTTAAAATATGAAAATTAGTTTCATTATATAATTTTTCTAATGGTGTATTTTTTATAACACTTAACATATGAATTTTAATTGCATCAATATTTAAGTTATTTAAATATTTTACAGTCTCTATCATATTTTCTTTAGTTTCATATGGAAGTCCATTAATAATATGAACTACTGTAAATATATTTCTTTTCTTTAGCTCTTTTACCATATTTTCAAAATTTTCTAATGTATGACCTCTATTAATTAAATTTAATGTTTTATTATGAATTGACTGAAGACCAAGTTCTACAGATAGAAATGTTTTTTCGTTAAGTTCTGATAAATAATCTAAAGTTTCATTACTAATGGCATCACTTCTTGTAGCAATAGCAAGACCAATAACATTAGGTAATTTTAAAACTTCTTCATATTTTGCCTTTAAAACATTAAGAGGTGCGTAAGTATTAGTATTAGCTTGAAAATATGCAATATATTTACTATTAGGCCATTTTAATCCGATTTTATCTTTTATATCATTAAATTGATTAGTTAGAGTATCTTCTTTGTTTCCACCAAAGTCTCCGCTTCCTGCTGAACAAAAAATACAACCTTTACCATTTTTAATATTTGGACAAGAAAAGCCTGCATTTAAACTAACTTTAAAAACTTTAGAATTAAATTTATTTCTTAAAAAATAATTCCAAGTATGATATCTTTTGTTATCTAAAGAATACTTAAACATAAAATCACCAGCTATATTATACTATAAAATTTTACATTTGCCTAAATTCTTAAAGTTGTTTTGCATTAGTGTTTATGATAATATATATTTAGTTAAGAATAATAAAGGAGGAAAAACAGTGAACGAAGAAAAATCTCAAAAAGAAGAAAAAATAGATAAAAGAATTCAAGTAACCGATAAAATTGTATTTCAAGGTAAATATTATCGTATTACAGTATTAAGTGAACGTTTAATTCGATTTGAATACAATCTAAATGGCCAATTTTTAGATTTACCAACAGAGTTTGCGGTTAATCGTAATTTTCCTCGACCAGCCTTAAAAGTTGAAGAAGATGATAAATACTTAGAAATAGTAAGTAAATATTTTGCTCTTTTATATGTTAAAGAAAAACCATTTGCGGGTCCTAAATATGCCCCGGATGCTAATTTAAAAGTTATTTTAAAAAATACTGATAAAATATGGTACTTTGATCATCCTGAAGCTAGAAACTTTAAAGGGACAGCAATATCAATCGAAGAAATGGGAAATAAAACTAAACTTCATAACGGGTTATATTCTACAGATGGATTTGCTTCTTATGATGATTCAGATTCTTTAATTATTATGGAAGATGGTAGTTTATTTAAACCTAAAGAACGAAGAGTAGATACTTATTTGTTTATCTATAAAAGAGACTTTGGATTATGTTTACAAGATTATTTTACTTTAACTGGATATCCTCCATTAATTCCTAGGTATGCTTTAGGTATATGGTGGAATAGAGATAAAATATATTCTTTTGAAAATACTCAAACTTTAATTAAAGCTTTTAATAAATATAAAATACCATTATCAGTTTTATTATTAAGTGAATTTTGGCATTTAAAAGATACTAAAAATTATAATAGGTTTAAAACTGGTTTTACGTTTGATACTGGTTTGTTTCCAAATCCTAGTATGTTTGTTAATCATATGCATGAACGCGGCATTAGAGTTGGATTAAATATTGATCCAACAGAAGGAATAATGCCTCATGAAGCAAGATATTTGGAAGCTATTAATACCTTAGGATACCAAGATAAACAAACTATACCTTTTAATATATTTGATAAAAACTTTTTAAAGGTATATTTTGAAATGTTCATTGAACCTTTAGCTAAAATTGGCATAGATTTCTTTTGGATAGATTATAAACATGATATAAAAAATCTTAGAGCTTTAAACTATTACCATACAAAGAAATTAAATAAAAGTAATGAACAAAGAAGTTTAATCTTATCTAGAAATAGTTTAAGTGCATCTCATCGTTATCCAGTTCATTATTCTGGAGAAACTATAGTAAGTTGGGAAACTCTTGATTATCTTCCAAGATATAATTCTTCGGCAGCTAATGTTGGAGTATCTTGGTGGAGTCATGATGTGGGTGGTTTCAAAAATGGAATTGAAGATTCTGAATTATATACTAGATATGTTGAGTTATCAACATTCAGTCCAATATTTAGATTTAGTGCAAGAAGAGGAATGTATTATAAACGTGAACCATGGTTATGGGATAATAATACATATAATATTGCTCGAGAATATTGTCTTCTTCGTCATCGTTTAATTCCATATATTTATTCTGAAGGATATAACTATACGAAAAACGGAATGCCTCTTGTTCAACCGTTATATTATTATTATCCTGAAATTTATGATGAACCTAATTACAAAAATGAATATTATTTTGGTCAAGAGCTTCTAGTAGCCCCAATTACCAAACCAAAAGAAGAGGTCATGAATCGAAGTGTAGAAAGAATATTTTTACCTAAAGGAACATGGTATGATTTTAAAACTGGCAAAAAATTTCTTGGAAATAAACGCTATGTAGTATTTTATAAAGAAGAAGATTATCCAGTATTTGCCAAATCTGGTTCTATTATTCCTATGGCTGATTTAGAAGAAAATTTAAATGTAACAAATGCTCCAAAATCTTTGGAAATACATATTTTCCCTGGAAAAAGTAGTACATATAATTTATATGAAGATGATGGAATTACAGAATTATATAAAGAAGGATATTATACAATTACTTCGATTGATTATAATTATATGACCAATAATTATACTGTTATAATTAGGCCAGTTGAAGGAAAAAATGGAATAATTCCAAGCAAAAGAACATATCGTTTAAGATTTAGAAATACACGAAAAGCAGATAATGTAGACGTATTCATAGGTAAAGAAAAAGCTAATTTAGATTCTTTTTCTTACGAAGAAGATACAGATTTTGTTGTTGAAGTCAAAGATGTAGATACAACTAAACAATTAACAGTTAATTGTCGTGGAAGAAATATTGAAATAGATGCAGTGAGAATTATTAATGAAGATATCAATCTAATTATAAGTGACTTAAAAATTGAAACGCGATTGAAAGAACAAATTGCTGCGATTATTTTTAGTAAGTTAGATATTAAGAAAAAACGTATTCAGATAAGAAAACTAAAAAATGAAGGTTTAGAAAAACAGTTTATTCGTATGTTTATTAAACTTCTTGAATATGTTTCTGAAATTTAGTATAATATAAAACAAGCAAATGAAGAAAGAGTAGTAATAAATTATTCTTTACAAAGAGAGTTAGTGTTTGGTGGAAACTAATAAAGAATGTTTATGAACTTGCTTTTGGATGTACTAGGGTAATTCCTTTATCAATTAAAGAGAAAAAATTAAGGTGGTACCACGAAACATTCGTCCTTTAGGGATGGATGTTTTTTTTAGAAAGAGGATTTAAAATGAACAAATTAGAAACTTTTTTGCTAGTATTTAGCATAACTTTTGTAATATTATTTTTAGCTCATTATTTTATAGTGACTAAACCAGCATTAAAACGTATTTATGTTGGAGAAACTAATAAGAAAAGAAAAACAAAGAAAAAGAAAAAAGAACCAGAAGTTGGAGAATTAAACTATTTAGTTTATAAATTTAAATTAGATAAAAATAAATTAAATTGGAAAAGTCTAGCAATAATGATACCTTTGATAAACTCGTTTATTATGTCATTAGTAGTATCAATTTTAGAACTGATTCCTGTTAAAACTATATTTAAATTATTAATTGCATTTGTTTTATTATTTGCACTAATATATGCATTATATGAAATTTATGGAAGATATTTAAAAAACAAACAAGAAAGAGAACGTGATTAAAAATGAATTTTAAAGAAATAGAAAAGAAATGGCAAAATTATTGGGATGAACATAAATCTTTTAAAGCACTAAATGGTGGAGAAAAGAAACCTTATTATATTCTAGTTGAGTTTCCATATCCATCAGGTTCAGGATTACATGTTGGGCATGTAAGAAGTTATACTGCTCAAGATGCTTTAGCTCGTATGAAAAGACGTCAAGGATTTAATGTCCTTTATCCAATGGGATGGGATGCTTTCGGAGCTCCAGCTGAACAATATGCAATTAAAAATCATATCCATCCAAAAGATGCCGTAAAAGAAAATATAGAAACTTTTAAAGGACAAATGAAAACTTTAGGATTTTCATTTGATTGGGATCGTGAATTTTCTACCACTGATCCAGAATATTATAAATGGACTCAATGGCAATTCTTACAATTTTATAAACATGGGATGGCATATAAAGATACTATTCC
This sequence comes from Bacilli bacterium, assembly GCA_045650425.1. Classification (GTDB taxonomy): domain Bacteria; phylum Bacillota_I; class Bacilli_A; order RF39; family UBA660; genus RGIG1752. Next base: position 4,498 of record JAZRRD010000024.1, read on the forward strand.
TGTAAATTGGTGTCCAGATTGTAAGACTGTTTTATCGAATGAAGATGCAGCGGGTGGTGTTTGCGAAAGATGTGGTGCTACTGTAGAACAAAAAGAAAAATCTCAATGGATGTTAAAAATGTCTAGTTATGCTGAAGATTTATTATCTGGTCTTGAAGATACAAATTTTGCTGAAAGAGTAAAATTAGGACAAATTAATTGGATAGGTAAATCAACAGGAGTAGAATTAGATGTTGAAATTAAAGATGGTGGCAAGTTCTCAGTTTTTACAACTTGTATTGAAACTGTATATGGAATAACATTCTTTGTAATAGCTCCAGATGGAAGTTTAATCAAAGAGTTAATGCCAAGAGTAGAAAATAAAGATGAAGTAAGTGCGTATATTGAAGAAACTAAAAGAAAATCCAATATGGATAGAACTGAACTTAATAAAGGTAAAACAGGTGTAGAAGTTAAAGGAATTAAGGCGATTAATCCACTAAACGGAAAAGAAGTTCCAATATTTTTAGGAGACTTTGTTTTAGGTGATTATGGAACAGGAGCGGTTATGGCAGTTCCGACACATGACCAAAGAGATTTTGAATATGCGATAGCACATAATCTAGAAATGATTCAAGTAATTGATGGTAGAGATGTAACAGAAAAAGCTTTTGAAAAACAAGATTATTTAGGCAAAGGATGTAAGTTAATAAATTCAGAAGAATTTACCGGCTTAACTGTTGAAGAAGCAAAAGTTGCAATTACTAAAAAATTAGTTGATAAAGGTATAGCTCGTGAAGTTAACAATTACAAAATGAGAGATTGGATATTCTCAAGACAAAGATTCTGGGGAGAACCAATTCCAATGATCTATTGTGAAGAATGTGGATGGGTTCCAATGGAAGAAAAGGATTTACCTTTATTACTTCCAGATGTTGCAGAATATGAACCAACTGATAATGGAGAAAGTCCACTTGCAAAAATTACTGAATGGGTTAATACAACTTGTCCAAAATGTGGTAAAGCTGCAAAAAGAGAAACAGACACAATGCCAAACTGGGCTGGTTCATCATGGTATTTCTTAAGATTTATGGATTCAAATAATACTAATGAATTTGCTTCGATGGATGCTATGAAATATTGGAATCGAGTAGACTGGTATAATGGTGGAATGGAACATACAGCTAGACATTTGTTATATGCGCGTTTTTGGGTACAATTTTTATATAATATAGGACTAGTGCCAAATAAAGAAATGATTTGGACAAGAGTTAGTCATGGTATGGTTTTGGGTTCTAATAATGAAAAAATGAGTAAATCTAAAGGCAATGTAATTAATCCTGATGATATAGTTAATGAATTTAGTGCTGATACTTTGAGAGTCTATGAAATGTTTATGGGAGATTATGAACAAGATGCACCATGGAATACTGATTCGCTAAAAGGATGTAAAAGATTTATTGATAGAGTAGTTAGATTAAAAGATAAAGTTATAGATGGAGATACTTATTCTAAAGATTTAGAAGTGATAATTAATAAAAGTATTAAAAAAGTAGAACATGATTTAAATAATATGGCTTATAATACTGCAGTATCAACATTAATGATATTATTAAATGCATATGATGATAAAGCAAATATTACTGTTGCTGATTATAAGTTATTGTTAGATTTATTAAATCCAATTGCACCGCACGTTACTGAGGAATTAAATGAAGAATTAGGGTTCAAACCAATTTGTGAATCTGAATGGCCAAAGTATGATGAAACAAAAACTGTAGATAGTGAAATTAATATAGCAGTTCAAGTTAATGGTAAGGTTCGTGCAACTATTAAGATAGCTTTAAACGAAAATGAAGAAAGCATTAAAGAAAAAGCTTTAAATGAACCTAATGTCTTAAAATATACTGATGGTCATGAAATTGTAAAAGTGATTGTTATCAAAAATAAGATAGTAAATATTGTAATTAAATAAATGTAAACTTTACAAAAATAAGTCGACCGTTGGTCGATTTTTTTTGACAAAAGGATCGGGGGGGGTATGCTATATATGAAAGATAGGAAAGAGGCAAAGATATGGAAAAAAGCAAACGAAATAAGATAGTAGGATTATCTGTAGGAATCTTGATAGTATTAATAATCGTAGTATCAAGTACATATGCATATTGGCAAATTACAAAGACGCAAGCAACACCAAATGATATCGTGGCAGCGTGTCTGAGTTTAGATTTAGAGGATGTAAGTGCAGCAATAGACTTAGATAGTGCCTGGCCAATAAGTGATGACGAAGCAAGTGGTCTAACAGCATATACATTTACAGTAACAAATAACTGTGATGAAGAAATAAATTATATTGTTGGACTAAATAGAGTCGAAGAATCTAACTACTTACAAGATTCAAGCATCAAAGTAAGATTAGATGAAAACTCATCGTTTACATACGGAGATTTAAGTGATGTAGAATATGCAGATAGTGAAAATACATA
>JAZRRD010000025.1:0-4996 GCA_045650425.1 Bacilli bacterium
TATCAAATATTATATTTATTATAAACATTGATATATTCCATAATACTAACATTATTATACACTTTTTATATTCACTCTTTTTCATTCTAATTTTTTTAATCCATATATTATATAAAGCAATTAACATAAAAACCGTATGGGCAATTACTAATACAAAATACTCCATTGGGTTTTCATAAATTAATTTAGAAAAGAATATTGCAATTATAGAGCCATATATTCCAATAACATTTGCATTTTTTAAAAAAATATCAGACTTTTTATTCTTTAATAAATAATAAATATGTGTCATCATACCTATTGAACAATGAAATAATGGTAAACCTGATTCTAAAAAACCTTCAATTCCTCTTGTAATTATTAATACAATTGTATTTAGTGTAAAGATACATATGAGTGTATAACTCATTATAATCTCAAATTTTCTATTTTCTTTTATTTTTAAGGTTTTCATTGATAATATAATCATCATTATAGCAATTAATAATTTAATAATTACATACATACAATATACCTCCCTAAAATAATTTATAATATTTTATTTACTTAATTTCCATATTGATATTGTTTTGTTTAAACCTTTATCAATAAAATCTTTTATTTTTTCAGCTTTAGAAAATTTCTTCATTAGCAATTCTAAGTCAACTTTTACATCTGCATTTGGTACAACCGTTGGAACTAATGTTATATACACTTCATCAACTATTTCTAATTCTATCGTCTGATTATATACATAAGCACCACCTATTACCCATATCTCTTCTTTGTTATTTAAACACTCTTTTACAACTTCATTTATATTATCCGAAACCATTAAATTATCATATGTTACTGTTATTTTATCTTTTTCTGCTAATACTACATTTTTTCTGTTTGGTAATGGTTTACTACCTAATGAAAGGTAAGTGTTATATCCCATTAAAACACATTTATTTAATGTTTTTTCTCTAAAGAATTTCATATCTTGTGGTATATGAAATAATAAATCATTATCTTTTCCAATATTTCCCATCATATCACAACATAATATAGCTTTAATCATTTGTATCAACTCCTATATTGCTATTTCAATATTTATTTTTGGTTGTGGCTCATAATCTTCTATTCTAAAATCGTCTATTGTAAATTCAAAGAAGTTATCTGATTTTGGCTCAAATATTAATTTAGGTTGTTTTTCACTACAAGGTCTACTTATAAATTCTTTTGCAATAGGTAAATGTCTATCATATATATGAACATTTTGTATAAAGTGTGTATATTTACCTACCTTTAATCCGCAATGTTTCGCAACCATCATCATTAAAGCTACATATTGTGTGTTATTAATATTATTTGCACCTAATATATCTTGTGAACGTTGAATTAATGTACAATCTAAATACTCTCCTCTTACACTCCATAAAGTTTGAAAAGCACAAGGAGGTAAACCAATTTCACCTCTTAAATCATCTTCTTGCCATAATGATATAATATGTCTTCTACCGTATGGGTTTTCTTGTATACCTTTTAATAATTCATTCATTAAATCTAATCTTTTAACTATTGCACCATAAGTACTACCTATTGTGCCATCTCCTATATCCCAACTATCCCACCATTTTATTCCAAATTTATCTCTTGCAACTTTCAAATCATTTGACATTTCTTGATAAATCCAAAATATTTCTCTTACACCAGTTTTCCAAGCAGTAGGTTTAATTGTTGTTATAGGAAACTCTCCTTTTGATATATCGAATGTTTCCATATATTGTGTAGTAAATAATGAATGTGCCGGTGTATGACTTCCATCTTCTTCTAACCAATATGGTCTTGGGTTTTCATCCAATACACCATTCATTAATACATGAGTTAATAATCCTTTAAATTTAACATCTGCTACATTTACCATTTTACATCTCTCCTTTTAAATCTTTATATTTTATGTCATAATATTCTTCAATAGGTGGATATGCTTCTTTTAACTCTATTAAATATCTCATATTTGAACATAAACCACTAGTCTTTTTATATTCTTGTCTAGCCATACAAAACTCTCTATAACTTTTTTTCCTAAAAATTGCTGGTTGATTACACCATTGAGCCAATGAAATATAAGTACCCTTATATGGACTATTAATATAATCTTTGTATCTCATAATATAAGGTATACAACCGTATTCTATTAATATTTTTATTCTTTCAAAAGTATCTATTATATCTTGTATCCAAAAATCATCATCATATTTATCTTGTCTATCGAAACCACAAAATACATAAAATCTATTTGAATGTGCTTTAATTCCACCACAAGAGTTCCATAATTTTAATTTTTCTATTATAATATCTTTATCTTCTATATTATCAAATGCAAATAAATAGTCGTTTATGTGATTTGAATTTAATATAACTTCACATTTTTCTTTTGTTAATAATCTTTCATCCATACCTTGTTTAAATACAAAACTCTTTCCTGTTGCATTAAGTTCTTCAAATATTTCTCTCCATTTAGAACAAGCTAACACATTATCATCCAATAAACATATCTTTTTTCTAGTGACATCTAAAAATTCTTTAATAGGCGAATGTTTAAGTGATTGTTTATAATTTTTATTCACACAGAATGGACATTGTCTAAAACATCCTCTTGTCATATAACCAATTGAATAATTTAAATAAAATTCAAACTCTCTTTTCTTTTTTCCGTTGTTAATTTGTTCGTCAATCCATTTTTTATATAAATCATAATATGGCATATGATGTTCTATTTCATAAGGAAGTGGCTCTGCTTTATCATAAAAAAAACCTGTGCCACCATATTCGACATTATCTAATTGTAATATATGTTCGTCAATAGGTGTATCAGTAAATACTTTTGATATAAATATTTTATCATATTTATCTAATTCATTATAATCCATTAAAAGTTCTACATCATTTCCTAAATTTTTATAATACCCTGCAATTTTCATACAAGCTAAATTAGGAAATCTATGTTTATCTCTCTCTAATAAATCCACATCTATTATACCTATTTTCAATTATTCATCACTCTCTCCATATTGATATTGAATACATTTTATTCCACTTAATCTAACCAATTCATCTGTTAAAGGTGAATTATACCCTTCTAAATATACGACTTTAACTATACCACTTTGTATTATACTTTTCATACAATTACTACAAGGATAAGTAGTTACATATATGGTTGCTCCCTCACAACTAATCCCCATTTTTGCACATTGTAATATTGCATTTTCTTCTGAATGTACTGCCATACATTGATTTAAGTTTTCACCACTTTTACACCCCTTTCTTAAACAATAACCTTTTTCACTACAATTTTCTAATCCACTAGGACTACCATTATAACCACTTGATAATATTCTGTTATCTTTTACAATTACTGCACCTACTTTACGACTAAGACAACTTGAACGGTTTGCAACCAATTGTGCAATAGACATAAAATATTCATTCCAAGAAATTCTATTCATCTTTCCCTCCATGTTCTTTTTTAAAATATTCATAATAATTTACATAACTTTGTAATATTTCTATTAATTTTTTAGTTTGTGCTAATGACATTGTTGGGAAGAATCCATCTTCATAATCGACTTCGCCCATATCCCAAAATAAAAATCTTTCTTCCATATATTCAAATGATTGATTTATTCTATCAGTTGGATGGTTATATACTAACCATATATTTCTTGCATCAACTATTTTATCAACTCCATATTCATTTAATAACATTCTTTCAACTGTTCTCATTATCATCTCACTCCTTTATTTATTTTATATCTTTATTATACTGATATTTTTATATTTGGTCAACAAGATAGATAAATTATTTTAAAAAAGCCCACTATATTTCAAGTGGACTTTTTACCTTACTTTCTATTAAATCTCATTAATATTGCATTTAGTAGTATACCAACAACTCCCGCAAGTGATAAACCACTTAATGTTACTACGCCTAATGGTAAACTTATGTTTATTCCTACTAAGCTACCTAAACCTATAACTAACATAACTGCTATTACTATTACATTTTTAACATCTTTATAGCTTTTATTGTCTTTTATATTTTTAACACCTATCCAACTTATCATACAGTATAATTGAAGTGATATACCGCCTATTACACAAGCTGGAACTGATTGAAGTGTTGCCCCAAATACTCCTACGAATGAAAGTACTATTGCTATTATTGCAGTTCTTCTTAATAATTTAGGGTCATAATTTTTAGTTATTGCTAATAATGAAGTGTTTTCTCCGTATGTTGTATTAGGAACAGACCCTAATAAACCGGCTACTGATGTTGCTATACCGTCACCTATTAAAGTTCTGTGTAATCCTGGATTTTTAACAAAGTTTTTACCAACAACTGTACCATTTGTAGTTATATCTCCTATGTGTTCTAATATAGTACATACTGCTAATGGAACTATTATTAACATTGCATCTAAACCAAACTTTGGAACTGTGAATTGTATTGGATTACTTATTAAATTTGCATTTGTTATTATAGAAGTATCAACTAAACCTAACCATAAAGCTAATAAATATCCCATTACAACACCCATTAGTATACCTAATTGTTTAAAGAAACCTTTTCCAAGGAAAGTTATTAATAATGAAATTGCCAATGTTGTTATTGCTACTACAACATGAGTTTGAATATTGCTTATTGCACTTGGTATTAATGTTAAACCTATTATAATAATCATAGCACCTACGACATGTGGTGGTAAGAACTTAGAAATTCTTTCTGCCCCAACCTTATACACTAGAAGTGCCATTAAAACATACACTAAACCAACCACTATAACACTACCTTGCACATATTCAAAGCCATACATTGTAGAAACTGAAATAATTGGTGCAATGAATGCGAAGGAACTACCTAAGAAAGCAGGAACTCTTCCTTTAGTGCATAAGTGGAAAATCAATGTTCCTATACCCGCAGTTAATATCGCCACCGAAGGATTAATACCGACTAATAGTGGAACTA
>JAZRRD010000026.1:0-6419 GCA_045650425.1 Bacilli bacterium
ACAAAATATCAATTTGTACTTTCTTTTTTTCTGTTAATTGGGTATAATTCATTTATGAGTCCTCCTTGCCGGGTGGGGCTCTTTTTATTGTATCAAAAAACCACACCTTGTGGTGCGGTTGAAATTTCAATTTAGGAAAAAATGTACAATTTATTTTTGTACATTTTTTAGTTGTTTATTTTTCCTACTCAATATCACACTTAGTATAACAATAACTATACTAAATCCGGAAATTATTCCAAGAACAAATGGATTAGTTAAAAGATCTAAATTTGAATCTTCCGCAACTTCTTTACAAGCAACATTACTCATAGATTCATTTTTATCTAATTCAGACGCTGTTTTTACAATGGTTACCTTATCTGCATATTCACTCCCAATTTTTAAACTTGCTTCCCCTTCTTTTTTGGTTTGAAAAATCAAAATAGGAATATAATAACCATATTCTTCAGATTCATCACATTTAAGTAAAAGTTCTCCATCTTTAATTTTTTCAACACTACATGTTGTTTGTTCATCATAATAACATTCTACTGAATCAGCACACTTAATATAAAAATCACTATAATCTAAAAATTCCTCATCATAATAAATTTTTTCATTAATATAATTAGGACCAGTAAAATTAACTTCATATTCAAATTTTTCTCCAAGAACTGCACTTGTGCTAACAACTTTTCCATTATAATTACCCATATCGGCATTTACAACCCCTATAAAACCAACATCCCTATTACAAACAAAAATATTTTTTTCACTAACAACCCTACTTTCTAACTTAATTATATATGGGAAAAAAAGAGCTCTAGCTCTAATTTTCTAACTTTACACTAACAATCTTACTTACACCAGATTCTTGCATTGTAATTCCATATAAAGTATCCGCATATTCCATAGTTCTCTTTTTATGAGTAATCAAGATAAATTGACTCTTATCTTTTTTCTCTTGCAAGTATTCTCCGAACATATCTACATTTGCTTCATCAAGAGCTGCTTCAACTTCATCAAATACACAGAACGGAACAGTCTTAACATTTAATATTGCAAATATTAATGCTATTGCAGTTAAAGTTTTTTCTCCTCCACTTAAAAGCCCAATCGAATTAAGTTTCTTTCCTGGAGGTTCTGCGACAATATCAATTCCTGTTTTAAGTAAATCTGTTGGATCAGTAAGTCTTAAAGAGCCTACGCCACCTTTAAATAACTTTTTGAAAGTGATATTAAATTCTGCATTTATCTTGTCATAAGTTTCTTTAAATCTATCAATCATGATTTTATCCATTTCTTCAATAACTTCAAGTAAACTATCACAAGACTTTTCTAAATCTTCTCTTTGAGTAAATAGAAAATCATATCTCTCAGATAATCTTTCATATTCACTTATTGCTCCAGTATTAACTTCACCTAAACGCGCTATTTCTCTTTTATAATCATTAATCTTTTTCTTAGCATCATTATAATTAGTATCCAATGAATATTCAAAGTGCGCTTTTTCATAAGTCATACTATAATTTTCACTTAAGTTCTCTAAGTCATTATCTAAAATAATATTTATCTTACTAAGTTCTAATTCACGAGAATGAATATCATTTTGAATTTTATTTAATAAACTATTATTTTTTCGATTTTCTTGTTCAATATCATTTAATTTATTATTTAATAGTTCTTTCTTTTCTCTTATCTTAGATAATTCTTTATCAATTAAATTCTTTTCTAAGTCTTTATCGTTATATTCTTTAATAATATTTAAAAGTTCTTCATTTAAAGAATTATTCTTTATATTATCTAATCCCTTTAATTCATTATTAATATTATTATATTTATCAGTTAATATACTTAAAGTATTTTTCTTTGAATTAATAGTTTCAGTGAATATTACAACATTTCTTTCACTATCTAAAGATTTATTTTCAAAAAATTCATATTCTTGTTCAGTTTCTTTTAATTCACTTTCACATTTTGTCAAATTACTTTCAAGTCTTGCTAATTCTAGTTTTAAATCCTCCAGATTCTTCTTATCAACTATCGCAGAATAATTATTCTTAGCATTACCACCAGTGATTGAGCCTCCACTATGTAAAATTTCTCCATCCAAAGAAACGATACGATATTTATAGTTAATTAGTTTACCAATTTCATTTAATGAATCTATATCTTTAGCTACAATTACATTTCCTAATTGATTAGTAATAATATTTTCATACTTCTTATTAAAACTAATTAAATCAGAAAGAATCCCTACAAAACCAGAATTATCTTTAATTAGATTTAATGTATATTCATCAACACTTTTTCCTTTGATTACATTAAGAGGGAAAAATGTTGCCCTTCCACTACGATTCTCTTTTAGGTAAGAAATACATTTTTTGGCTACCAATTCATTATCTACAATAATAAAGTTAGCATTAAAACCTAAAGCAGTTTCTAAAGCCATAGTATAATCATTTGATACTTCAATAACCTTACCAATTGTATTATGAACCCCTTTTTCTTTTAAACTTAAAACACCTTTTACAGATTGAGGTAATCTATTATCATTTTCTAAATTTAATTCTAAAATACTTATTTTACTATTTGTTTCATATATCTTTTTATTTATAACATTTATATCATTAATTAAATTGCTTCTTCTTATCTTTACCATAAGAAGCTTATCTTTAAGAGAATTAGACTCATCTTGTTTTTCTTTAAAATCATTTTCTAAAGATTCTATTTCTTTAATCATTAAATCTAATTCTTTTTTAGTTTCTAATTCTGTTTCTTTTAAACTAATTAAATTTTGTTCAATTGCATCATCTGACAAAGTATATTTTTGTCTTTCTAAAGCAATTTGTTTTTCAGAAGCAAGTTTTGATAACTCTTCCACAATACTAAGTAGTTTAGCACTTTTTACATTTACCTCTTCTTCAGTTTGCATTATCTCTAATTTTAATTTTTCTACTTCACTATTTTCAGAACTAGTATTAGTATTTAATTTTAAAAATTCCATATTTAAACTTTCTAATTCTGTATTTAATACAATCTTACGTTCATTATTTGCAGTTATTTCTTCAGCCAGTAAAGCAATCTCTATATTTTTTAATTTATCTTTTAAATCTAGATATACTTTCGCAATCTCCGCTTGTTCTTTTAAAGGCTCTACAGTAACAGCAAGTTCATCAATTAATAAAGAAACCTTCTCAATATTATCTTTTGTTTTTTCTAATTTTCTTAAACTTTCTTCTTTTCTTTTTTTGTATTTTAAAACACAAGCCGCTTCTTCAAAAATTGTTCTTCTAGCTTCCGGTTTACTATTTATGATGTCTTGAACACTACCTTGAGAAATAATATTAAATGCATCTACTCCTGCACCTGTATCTAAGAATAAATTAGTTATATCTTTAAGTCTAACTTTATTATTATTTATAAAATATTCATTATCTCCGGTTTTATATACCATTCTTTTTATTTCAACTTCATTAAATTCTGTATTTAAATAGTGATCACTATTATCAAAAGTTAAAGAAACACTTGCTCTTGATAAAGCATCTCTTGTTTTAGAACCAGAAAAAATTACGTCGGTCATATTATCTGTGCCACGTAATGATTTAATAGACTGTTCTCCAAGTACCCAACGTATTGCATCTACGATATTACTTTTCCCCGATCCATTTGGACCTACGACTGCAGTAATTCCACTATCAAGTTCAATATTTAATTTTTCTGCAAAAGATTTAAAACCATAAGCATGAATGCTTTTTAAATACATTTTATCACCTACTTAACACTTTTCTTATATGCATCTAAAGCTGCATTTTGTTCAGCTTCTTTTTTACTTTTTCCTATTCCTCTTCCATAAACAATATTATCTATTTTAACTTCAAAAGTAAAAGTTTTATCATGGGCAGGGCCTTCATCACTAACAAGAACATATTCTAAAGACTTTTTATCTGTTTGAACTAATTCCTGTAAAAGCGATTTATAATCAATCATAAATTGATAATTGTCTTCGATATAAGGAATTACCACTTCATAAATATATTTCTTTGCTATTAAAAACCCATGTTCTAAGTAAATTGCTCCTAAAACACTTTCAAAACAATCAGCAATAATAGTATTATTAATGTCTTTTTCTTGACCATGTCCCACCAAAATATATTTATCAATTCCTACTTTTTTAGAATATTCAACTAAAGCATTTTCGCAAACATAGCTAGCTCTTAATTTACTCATTTCACCTTCTTGGTAATCAGAATTCAAATAATAATATTCACTTATAATTAGTTGTAAAACCGAATCCCCTAAAAACTCTAAACGCTCATAATTTTCTGCATCATGCTCATTACTATAAGAACTATGGGTTAATGCCGTTTGTAAAAGATTTTGATTTCTAAATTCAATATTGTATTTTTCTAAAAAGTCCATATCTATTCCTCCGAAAGTTTACTTAAATATTATAACATGTTAAGTTAAAATTCCAAAGTTATTTTACAAAATTAGTATTTTATAGTAAACTTATATAGGTGATGGTATTTGAAAAAAATCCTCATAAAGCTAATTAAGCTTTATCAAAAAACACCTTTAAATAGTCATAGCGCATGTAGATTTTATCCAACTTGTTCAAACTATATGATTGAATCGTTAGAAAATCACGGCTTATTTAAAGGATTATATTTAGGAATAAAAAGGATACTTAGGTGTAACCCATTTGGCAAAAGTGGATATGATCCAGTACCTATGAAAGGGAAATTTTATGAAAAAAATAATTAAACTAGTTACAGTTGGTGTAACAATCTTACTTTTAGGAGGCTGTTTTGAAAAAAACAATTTAGAAAACGCTAATATTAATACAACAGTTTATCCAATTGAATTTTTAACTAAATTTTTATACGAAAATAATGCCGAAGTTAGTTCAATCTACCCAGCAGGTGTAGATATCGAAACATACAAATTAAATAAAAAGCAAATCAAAGAATATTCGAAAGGTGACTTGTTTATTTATAACGGATTAACAAACGAAAAACAAATAGCTAAAGAGCTAATTAACCAAAATAAAAAAATGTTAATCATTGATGTATCTTATGGTCTAAAATATACGCATGGTATCGAAGAATTATGGTTAAGTCCAAATAATTTCTTAATGCTTGGGAAAAATATTAAAGAATATTTATCTGAATATGTAAACAACAAATATTTAATTGAAGAAATTGAAAAAAATTATTTAGAACTAGAAGAAACAATGTCAGTTATGGATGCTGAATTAAGAAATATAGCATTAACAGCAGATAAAGAAAAAAAATCAAAAGTAATCGTAACTTCATCGAATGTATTTAAATATTTAGAAAATTATGGATTTACGGTTATTTCTTTAGAAGATGAAGAAAATTTAACTTCAAATAATTTAAATACAATTAAAAAGAATTTTAAAGATAGTACACATGATAGTATATTAATGTTAAAAAGTAATAAAAAAACAGAATTAATCAATTCTTTAGTAAATGATTATAAAGCTAAAATTATAGTTGTAAATGAAATGTATGCCTTAGATGAAACAGAAAAAAATAATAATGAAACTTACTTATCATTAATGGATGAATATATTGATAATATTCGCAATATTGTTCTTGAATAATTTTCTTGACTACTTATTAATATTATAGTAAAATTAATGAGTAGCCAAGGTATGGAGCAGTACTCAAGAGGCTGAAGAGGCGCCCCTGCTAAGGGTGTAGGTCGGGCAACTGGCGCGAGAGTTCAAATCTCTCCTGCTCCGCCATTATAAAAATCACTCAGATTTATTTCTGAGTTTTTTTATATTTAAATTTTACACATAAAAAAACTACTTATTAAAGTAGTTATCTTACTAAATGGTGACCGGTACGGGATTTGAACCCGTGAATGCATGCGTGAAAGGCATGTGTGTTAACCGTTTCACCAACCGGCCATAAAATGGTGGGCCTGGGGGGACTTGAACCTCCGACCTCACGCTTATCAGGCGTGCGCTCTAACCAGCTGAGCTACAAGCCCATTTCATAAAACCTATTTCATAATAACTTATTTTCTGATAATTTGCAAGCCTTTTTTACAAAAAAATACAATTTGGTGGACTGTTAGGGAATCGAACCCTAGACCCACTGATTAAGAGTCAGTTGCTCTACCAGCTGAGCTAACAGTCCATCAAAGCTATTTCATTATATCATATATTTATAAATATGGAAGCAAAAATTGTAAAAAAATGCAAAATTTATCGAAATAAGCTATTTTTTTATTTTCCTAACTTTAGAGAATTTAGATGCCACTTCTTCTTGTGAAAACATCTTATCAACATATTGATATACAATATTATTGTTATCACTATTTTTTAGCCTAAAATAAACAAGTCCAGTTAAAAGTAAATCAATTGCTAAAAACACTCCAATTAATATTGTAAGACATTTAAA
>JAZRRD010000027.1:0-11782 GCA_045650425.1 Bacilli bacterium
AAATTATATTGTTGGACTAAATAGAGTCGAAGAATCTAACTACTTACAAGATTCAAGCATCAAAGTAAGATTAGATGAAAACTCATCGTTTACATACGGAGATTTAAGTGATGTAGAATATGCAGATAGTGAAAATACATATACATCAAGAGTGAGTAAACAAGTAAGTGTAGAGAGTATTTCAGCAAATGGAACAAACGAACATACTATAAGAGTATGGGTAAGTGAGGAAGCACCAGTAACAGAACAAAGTAAGATATTCCAAGGTCAAGTATTTATAACTGGAGGTCAAGGGATAGAAGTTCCAAATTTAGATGACTGTTTTACAATTGGTAATAATGGAGTTTTACTAGGTTATGATGAGTCTTGTGGGACAGAAGTAAAAGTTCCAGCAAAAATAAATGGGATTAAAGTAAAAGAAATAAATAGAGCTTCATTTGTAAATTCAAATCTGGTAGAAATGACAGATGAAAATGATGATTTATTATATTATCTTATAAAAGACGTTGAAAATTACAATGCTTATGAGCAAATGATAAAAACTATGAGCTGTGAAAATCCAAGTGAATGTGATGTTTCAGACATTTTGATTACAATTGATGAATATAATAAATTAAATACAGATGTTGTAAGATATTATTATAATGCAGAACTGGATATTTTAAATGGATGGGGCAGTGAAGTATATACTAAAATTACATCATTAGATTTAAGCGAGGCAATTTATCTTGAAACTATAAATGAATATTCTTTTGCAAGTGGGTATTATTCAGACATAATGCTAGACGAAAATTGTATAGAAAATAACTCTTCTGGGGGAGCATATTATTGTTCTGGCAGTTTGGAAAAAATAATACTTCCGATAAGTGGAAATATTTATATTGGACGTGATGCGTTTTATAGAAATCAAATATCTGAATTAGTAATTCCTAATTCTGTAGTAGAAATCGGAGGAAATGCATTTGCGTATAATAGAATAAAGAATATTGTAATTCCATCATCTGTGGAAATAATCGGTTTTTCAGCATTTCAAGATAACCAAATAACATCATTAGTATTTGAAGATACAGTTGAAAATCCAAGCCAACTAAAGATAATTGAAGAAACTTCATTTAGCGACAATAATATTACAAACCTAATAATTCCAAGTTCTGTAGAAACAATAGAAAATGGGGCTTTAGATCGTAATCCATTGACTGAAGTAATAATTAAAAATACTGAAGGTAATGTCGCTATTGGCCGTGATGTCTTTCCAAATACAGCAACAATTACATACAATCCAAATTATGCAGAATAAAATCTTTGTAAAAAGATTTTTTCTTTTACGAAAATACCTAAAGTCTATTTATTTACTAAAAAATTAAAATTATAGTATAATAATGTTGGTGGTAAAAATGGAAAAAGTGGTTTTAGTTGATGGAAATAATTTAATGTTTAGAAGTTATTTTGCAACCGCTTATACAGGAAACATAATGAAAAATAGCAAAGGTTTTCCTACGAATGCATTATATGGATTCATAAATATGTTAAATAAAATAATTCAAGAAGAAAAACCAACTTATATGGCCGTAGCTTTTGATATAGGAAAAAACTTTAGAAAAGATATGTATGATGAATATAAAGCTGGACGTAGTGAAACTCCTGTTGAATTAAAACAACAAATGCCAGTAGCTAGAGAAATTTTAAATGCAATGGGAATAGTATACTTAGAAAAAGAAAATTATGAGGCTGATGATATTATTGGAACGCTTGTATCTATGGCTGAAACTGATCCAGAATATGCTTCTTTAATTGTTAGTAGCGATAGAGACTTGCTTCAACTTATTTCTCACGAAACTGAAATAAAATTATTAAAACAAAAAGACTATATTAGATATAACGATGAAAGCTTTTTTGAAGAATATAAAATTCCTCCAATTAGAATAATCGATTTAAAAGCTTTAGCAGGAGATTCATCTGATAATATTCCTGGAGTAAGAGGAGTCGGAGAAAAAACAGCTTTAAAATTATTACAAGATTATAATTCTTTAGATGGAATTTATAATAATTTAGATAAATTAACCCCTAAATTAAGAGAAAAATTAGAAACAGATAAAGAAAGTGCTTATTTTAGTCAAAAATTAGCAACAATATATCGTGAAGTTCCACTAGATATTGAGTTTGAAGATTTAAAAGTTAAAGGAACAAATGAAGAACAATTGATGGAGATTTATGAAAAATTAGAATTTTATTCATTTCTAAAAAACTTTAATAAACAAAAAAAAGAAATTAAAGTTCATGAATTTAAAGAAATAAATTCTCTAGATGAATTAATATTGGATGATGAATGTGCATTATATATAGAGGTTGATAATGAAAATTATCATAATGCAAATATTGTAGGGGCATCTATTACAGATAAAAATAATACGTATTATTTAAATAAAGAATTATTATTACAAGCAATTCATATTTTACAAGGAAAGACATTATATACTTATGATTATAAAAAATGTCTTGTCATTTTAAAAAACGAAAATGTTGAATTACCAACAATCAATTTTGATTTAATGATTGCAGCTTATCTTTTAGAAAAAAATCAAAAAGATGATATAGCTTATTTAATGAGACCAGAAGGATATGAAGTTGAATTTTACGAAGTTATAAAAAAATCAAAATTTAATTATCCAAATTTAAAAAATGATATTAGTTTAAAAAGTAAATTTATTTTAGATGTTAGAGATTCTTATATTAATGAGTTAAAACAAGAAAATATGTACGATTTATTTGTGAGTATTGAAATGCCTTTAGCTAAAGTTTTAAGTAGTATGGAACTTACAGGTGTAAAGGTTTCTAAGCAAACTTTACATGACATGCGTGATGATATAAAAATAAAAATGGAATTGCTAGCGCATGAAATATTTAATCAAGCAGGTGAAGAATTTAATGTTAATAGTCCACGTCAGTTGGGAATAATTCTATTTGAAAAGTTAAATATACCACATGGAAAGTTAATCAAAAGCGGATATAAAACTGATGCTCAAACACTATTAAAATTAACGGATAAACATCCAATAATAAATGATATTTTAGAATATAGAAATCTAAATAAACTTTATTCAACTTACCTAGAAGGATTAGAACCATTTATTAAAGAAAATGATAAAATACATACTATTTATAAACAAACTTTAACTCGTACTGGAAGACTATCAAGTGTTGAACCAAATCTTCAAAATATTCCTACCCGTACAGAAGAGGGAAGAAAAATAAGAAAAGCTTTCATTCCAGAAAATGATTTGTTTATAAGTATTGATTATTCTCAAATAGAATTAAGATTACTAGCTCATATAGCTAAATCACAAGAACTTATTGATACTTTTAGAAATGATGGAGACATACATACTAAAGTGGCTGCAGATATTTATAGCGTCGAAGAAAAGTTTGTGACTAAAGAAATGCGTAGTACAGCTAAAGCAGTAATTTTTGGAATAGTTTATGGAATAAGCGGATTTGGACTAGGTGAGAATTTAAGTATCAGCGCAAAAGAAGCAAATATATTTATTAAAAAGTATTATGAATTATATCCAGGTGTTAAAAAATATATGGAAGATATTGTTAAAGAAGCATATGAAGAGAATGTAGTTAGAACATTATTTAATCGTCGAAGAACTATTGAAGAATTGAATAACAAAAATTATATGATTCGCTCTCAAGGAGAAAGAATTGCTCTTAATACTCCAATTCAAGGTACATGCGCTGACATAATGAAAAAAGCAATGGTTGAAATTTATGAAGAGATGGTTAAACGTAATATGAAGAGCAAAATGATTATTCAAGTTCATGATGAATTAATATTTGATGTTGTTAAAGAAGAGGAAGAAGAACTTATAACTATGGCAAAAAATATTATGGAAAATGTCTTTACTTTAGATGTTCCAATAAAAGCTGAGGTTGGTATTGGAACTAATTGGTATGAAGCAAAATAAAAAGGAATCCCTTTTTATTTTTTTCTATGATAAAATGAATATGGAGGTATTATTATGCCAGAAATAGCAGAAGTAGAAACTGTACGTCGTACATTAAAAAAACAAATTTTAAATAAAAAAATTAAATATATAAAAATACTTTATCCTAAAATAATTGAAAAAGAATCATTAGCTCTAAATAATATTATTGATGATAAATTTGTAGATATTAATAGAAAAGGAAAATGGTTAATATTTAATCTAAATAATTATAATTTAGTTAGTCATTTAAGAATGGAAGGAAAATTCTTTTTAAAAAAGGAAATTGAACCAATAGAAAAACACGAACATATAATTATAGGTTTTGATGATTTTGAATTAAGATATCATGATACAAGGAAATTTGGAAGAATGATTCTTTTAAAAAAAGAAAAAACTTTTGAGTATAAAGGGTTAGCCAAATTAGGTATAGAACCATTAGATAAAAATTTAACTAAAGATTATATTTATACTAAAATAAATAAAAGTAATTTATCTATTAAAACGCTTTTACTGGATCAAACAATTATTAGTGGTTTAGGGAACATTTATGCTAACGAAGTTTTATTTGATGCTAAAATTAATCCACATAGAAAAGGTAAATCTATAACTGTAGCTGAATGTTCAAATATTGTTACTTCATCAAATAAAATAATTAAAGAAGCTATTGAACTAGGTGGCACTACTATTAAAAGTTATACTTCAAGCTTAGGTGTTACAGGAAGATTTCAACAAAAATTACAAGTCCATAAAAGGGAAGGAGAACCTTGTAAGATTTGTAATTCTCTACTAAAAAAAGAATTCATTAATGGAAGAAGTACTTACTATTGTGAGACATGTCAAAAATAAGATTTGATTGTGAAATATTTATTAGTAATGAACATCTAGTAGAATCAGTAAGAGAAAAATTTTCACACAAAAGATAATAAAAAAGTCGTTATTTGATTAACGGCTTATTTTTAATTTCAAATTCATAAGTGTTTGTATTATTTAATAAATCATATATAAGACTAGCTCTTAATTCATAATCTTTAACTTTACTTTCTATTTTATTAGAATAAATAGGTAAAGAGATTTCTTTTTTTATAGAATTTAAATATTGCTTTCCTTTTTTGTCAAATCCTAAAACTTTGACATAATTCAAAGACAATTTAGCATCTTCTTTTAATATATTAAGAAGAATATGAGTAAACATTCTATTTATACGATTGTAAGTATATCTTTTTGATTTTGCTTTTTTTATTAAATCTTCTAATGAATTAACTTTATGTATTTCTTTGCGAAGTTTATAATCTAAACCTTCATCAACACTTAAAATCTTATCAAGATTATTATTTGTAAGAATTTCGTATTTTAAATATTTAAACATATTGTCATTTAAATTAAAATTATATTTAGTTATATCATATGGAACAAATTTAGAAATATCTTCATTGTTCTTTAATTTATTTCTAATATTTGATGCACTAATTATTTTCTCATTACTTTCTTTATCATGATAATCAGAAGTTCTTTTTATATTTTCATATTTAATTTGATATTTATTTTTTATTATACTTTTTATATAACATATACCAAGTAAATCATTTGGATTATTATAATCAAATTCAATATTAAGAGCTTTTTTTAGCGCCGTAGGATAATTAAACCCTTGATTTAAATATCTTTTGACATCTAAATCACTTTCAAGTTGTTTTCTAGCAATTTCTTCTAAAATATTTATAGAATTAGATTCGCTTCCAAAAATAAGTTTTGTTATTTTTAATTCGTTTAATAATTTAATTGATTTTTCTGCAAAAACATCCGCAGCTTGACATCCAAAAATAACAGGAAGCTCAATAACAATGTTAATACCATATTCTAAGGCTAATTTAGTTTTATCTTCTTTAGATAAAACGCTCATTTCGCCACGTTCTAAAAAATATCCATTAAGTACTAAAACAATAATTGAATCTGGATATAATTTTTTAATCTTTTCTATTTGATATAAATGCCCATTATGAAAAGGATTATATTCAGCAATAAGACCAATGATTTCCATCGCTTTCACCTCAAAAATAATATAGCATAAAAAGTATAAAATACAAGTAAAAAACCTTAAAAGAATATATTTTAATTACCATTCTTCAAGGGCATTATATTCTTTAGCATCTTTCCATATTTCATTTTTTCTTATTTCGTTAAGATTGTTAATATATCCAGGAATACTATGTAGATATAAAATTTCTTTTATATTTTTCCATTTTTCTTCAGATATTAGAACTGCGTTTCTTCCTTTACAATTAACAATTGTAAATGCATTAAATTTAATATTAACATCTGTAATTAATTTATCAAGATTTTGTATCGCTTCTGTAATACTAATATTTTTCATTTAAGTTACCTCATATTTATTATAACGCATATTATAAAACTAGTTAATTTAAAAATAGATTTTTACAATTCCTTGTAATAAATTATTAATTTTTGTATAATTAATTTGGAGATGCTTATGGATAAAATTAAGATAAAAACAGACAATGATGAAATTATTGAAATGGAAGTAGTTTTAACTTATCAAAATAATGATAAAGATTATGTTATTTATAAAGATCAAGAAAATGTTCATTATATAGCTAAATACAACTATTCAAATGATGAATTAGATACTAATTTAAATGAAAATGAAATAACTTTTGGAGAACAAGTATTAAATGAGGTAATAAATGAAATTAGCAGTAAATAAAGAACACAAAAATGGAGATTTTCAAAAGAAATCTTCTACATATATTAAACTAATATCTTTAGCAGTAGCAGCATCAACATTTTCAGGGTTGTTATCAACGGTGGCGATAAATTTAAAAAATGTCGAGGAGATAGTACCTTTAAATGCCAATGTAAGATCATCTGTTTATTTTAATAATGATTATTTAAAAGATACTTATGGGCTTAATGACGACGAGATATTTGAAAGAGTAAATGATGGTAGTAATGTAGATAAGTATATAACTAGAGAAGCTTTAAATAATATTACTATGTTAAATATTGATCGTCAAAAAAATGATGACTTATCATTTCTTGTGGATTTTCCTAATCTTAAAGAATTAAGTATATTAAATGCAAGTTTATTAACTATGGAAGACTTTGAGTACATTAATAATAGCAATATACAAATATTAAATATTCAATTAAGTGTCGATGATATTATAAAATTAAATAGTAGTGGGTTTGATATAAATTCATTAACTTCAAAACACATAGAATTAAACATAAAAGGTGAAGTTAAAAATGAATTACATGAATTAATTATATATAATTTTATTAAAGATAATCTAAATATAAAATGTGAAGATATAGATATTTTAAAATGTGTGGATATAAACATGCGTCTAGAACAAATATATAATAAAATTGATTTTTCAGATTGTGTAAATGAAAGTGATAAAGTTTTTAGGATTATTAATTTTCTATTAAATTATATAGAATATGATCAAAGTTTAGACTCTTATCAACAAACTCATAGTACTTTTGATGAGAATAGCGAAGAGTATGCCGAATTTTATTATTATAACAAACAGATGTTATCATCGGTTTTGATTCCTGGTCAAAGTAGTGTCGAAGGTATTTGTTGTAATTTTAGTGCCTTATTTTCAATTTTATGTTTTAAAGAAGGTATTGAAAACTATTATGTAATCGGAGAGTATAATAATGGCTCAGTTTTACATTCATGGAATGTTTTAAAGGTTGATGGAGAACAAAAATTGGTAGATTTAGTAAGACAAGATGTCTTTTATAAAGATTATGAAGAATATCAAGATTATCAAAAAGCTCCAGATGATTTTAATTTATTAGATTTAAAAAATAAACTTATTGAAGAGCTTGATGAAGATATTTTAAATGATTATGTTGCAAGAGTAAATGTAGATGAGTTATTTGCTAACCTTGAAGAAAATGATTATAAAATATATAATGTTTCTTTAGACGGAGAATTAGTTAATAATCAAGAATTAGATTTTGGTTTACCAATAATTATAAGTGTAGGAACAGGAATGATAATCGTATTATTAAATAAAGGAAGAAAAAGAAATGAGGGATTAACAAGATGAATATAAATTTAAATGAACTATACAAATATTCTTTTATAAACGTGGATGAAGATATTGAATTACAACCAAAAGAAAATGATTTAGGGATAAAAAAACTTCAAAATTTACATTTAAAAGGTAGAATATCATATAATGATTTGGAAGAACTTGAGATAAATTTAAGACTTCAAGGGACTATGTATTTAATTGATGCTATGACTTTAGAAGAAATTCCTTATAATTTTAATGTAAATATTGAAGATACTATTATTGAAAACGAAATAAATTTAGAAAAATATATCGATAAAAGTCAAAATAGACTTGATATTCAAGAGATTTTATGGGAAAATATTGTACTGGAAGTTCCAATTCGAGTTAAAAAGGATGATTCATTAATTTCCTTAGAAGGCGAAGGATGGCAACTTAATAAAGAAGATAAAGAAGAAATTGACCCTAGGTTAGCTAAATTAACAGAGCTACTTAAGGACAGAAAGGAGTGAAATTATGGCAGTTCCTTTTAGAAGAACTAGTAAGACGAAGAAAAGGATGCGTCGTACTCATTTAAAAAAAGAAGTTGGTACTTTAACTGAATGCTCTAAGTGTGGTGCTAAGTTAAGACCTCATCGTGCTTGTACTAAGTGCGGAAATTACAAAAATGAAGAAGTAATTAAAGTTAAAAATAGTGAAGAAAAATAGTCAAAAAGTTTAAGCTTTTTGCTTTTTTTTGCATTAAAATTATTTTTGCTCATATATTTCTTTAGGAGGACAAGCTATGGAAAACATTGGACTAACTAAAGAACAAGTAGCAAAAGAAAGAAATAAAAATGGTAGTAACATATTAGTAACTCATAAAAGTAATAGTTTTTTTAAATTACTTTTAGAAACTTTGGGAGATCCAATCATCAGAATACTTTTAATTGCATTAGCTATCAAGACTCTTTTTTTATTTAGAAATTTTGATTGGTATGAAACAATCGGAATATTAGTTGCTATATTGCTTGCATCGCTTATCTCGTCAATTTCTGAATATGGAAGTGAGGCTGCGTTTAAACGACTTCAAGAAGAATCATCTAAAATAAAAACTAAAGTATTACGTGATAAAAAATTAGTTGAACTAAATATTGAAGAAGTAGTTACAAATGATATCGTAATATTAGAGACTGGAGATAAAGTTCCAGCAGATGGCATTATTGTCGAAGGTCAACTTCTTGTTGATGAATCGATGCTAAACGGCGAAAAAAAAGAAGCTAAAAAAAATATAGGTGATAAAATTTTCCGAGGTTCAGTAATATATGCCAATAAAGGCAAAATGCGTGTTACAGCTGTAGGTAGTAAAACTATGTATGGTAACATAGCTGAAGAAATACAAGAAAAAGAACCAAAAAGTCCTCTAAAAATTAGACTTTCTGGTTTTGCTAAAGTTATAAGTAAAATTGGTTATTTTGGGGCGGGGTTGGTTAGTCTATCATATCTTTTTAAGGTAATAGTTTTAGATAATAATTTTGATGGCACTAGAATATTAAATACAATTACTGATATTAATTTAATGGCTGATTACTTAATTTATGCATTAACTTTAAGTGTTACAATTATAGTAGTTGCAGTACCAGAAGGTCTTCCTGTCATGATCACCTTAGTTTTATCAAGTAATATGAAAAGAATGTTAAAAGATAATGTTTTAGTACGAAAACTCGTTGGTATAGAAACTGCAGGAAGTTTAAATGTTCTTTTAACTGATAAAACTGGAACGCTTACAAAAGGAGAATTAGAAGTTACAGATGTATATAGTGGAGATTTAAAAGGATTTAAAAATAAAAAAAGTTTAGAAATTTATCCAAATTATTTAAATGAATTTATTAAATGTACATATTATAATAATGAGTCTGTAATATCTGATAACAAAGTTATCGGAGGAAACTCTACTGATAAAGCTATCATGGAATATATGAAAACTTTTAAAATTCCTAAATTTATAACTTCTAATAAAACAAATTTTGATAGTAGTAAAAAATATAGTTCAATTGAAATAAATAATGAAACATTTTATAAAGGTGCATGTGAAAAACTTTTGCCTAAATGTTTCTATTACTTAGATAAATTTGGTGAGAAAAAAAATTTAATTAATAAAAAAATAATTGAAAATAAAATTAATGAATTTACGAAACAAGGAATTAGAGTTATAACGTTGTGTAAAGGAAGCTCAAAAAGTTTAGAATTATTAACTTTTATTGGTTTTATTTGCATTAAAGATGATTTACGAAAAGAAGCAAAAGAAGGAGTAAGTTTAATTAAAAACGCTGGTATAGATGTAATTATGATCACTGGAGATGCCAAAGATACTGCTTCATCTATTGCTAAAGAAGTTGGAATCATTACGAGTAATAATGATATTGTCTTAACAAGTGATGAATTTAATAAACTAAGCGATGATTATATCGAAGATAATCTAAAAAGAATTAAGGTTATTGCGAGAGCTTTACCAACAGATAAGAGTAGAATGGTTAAAATAATATTAAATAAAGATTTAATTGTTGGGATGACAGGTGATGGAGTAAATGATGCTCCGGCTTTAAAAAAAGCAAATGTTGGTTTTGCAATGGGAACTGGAACAGAAGTGGCTAAAGAAGCATCTGATATAGTTATTTTAGATAATAATATTTTATCCATAAGTAAAGCTATTCTTTATGGTAGAACAATTTTTAAAAGTATTCGAAAATTTATTATCTATCAAGTAACAGTAAATATGTGTGCTTTAGTTTTATCTATAGTAGGTCCATTTATTGGTGTTGATACACCAATAACAATAATTCAAATGTTATGGTTAAATATGATAATGGATACCTTTGCTGCTTTAGCATTTTCCTTTGAACCACCAATAAATGATTATATGAAAGAACCTCCAAAGAAAAAAGAAGAACCAATTATGAACAAATATATGTTTGGAGAAATAATTTTCACAGGAATGTATTCTGCGATACTTTGTATTCTTTTCTTAAAACTTCCTTTAATCAGAGAAATATTTAGAGTGGGTGAAAACTACAAATATTTAATGACAGCCTATTTTGCCTTATTTATTTTTATTGGTATATTTAATTCATTTAATGCTCGAAGTACTAGATTAAATATATTTGCTAATTTAAAAAAGAATAAAGTATTTTTAGGAATGATTATTTTTATAACTTCAGTTCAAATATATTTAATCTACCATGGGGGAGATTTATTTAGAACATATGGTCTTACTGCTAAAGAGTTTTTCTTTGTCCTTATATTAGCGGCAAGTGTAATTCCGGTAGATTTTTTAAGAAAAACTTATCTTAGAAAAAAAGATTATCAATTAAGTATTTAACTTTGACTATTTTTAAATTAATATTTTGCCTTTTTTTGAATCAGATTATAAAAGTGAGCTTTAATTTAAGAAATTTTCTAAAATTATGCATTATCGAAATGCTAAAGCTAAAAATAAACTTGAAAAAATGTAACATCTTGCTTAAATGGCGAAAAAAAGGTTGTATATTTATTTTAAAATATAAAACTATTTTTTTAATAAGTTTAAAGTAAGATCGATATCGTCATAATCGATCTTTTTGATTTGTAATTTATGAATATTACCTTTATCAATTAATAATAATTCATAAGATGAAATGTATTTAAGGATAACCATAGATATCGTAGAAAATAAAAAATACCATTTTATAGTTACCGAAATTAAAATTTCAAATAAAGTTTACGAGA
>JAZRRD010000028.1:0-1631 GCA_045650425.1 Bacilli bacterium
ATTTTTAATTTGTTCTATATTATTAATAATATTTTGTTTTTCTTCATTGTAGGTTTCTAATTCTACTTCATTTTTATAACTATATAATACTTGTTTTACTATATTATAAAACTCATCTTGTGTCATAAGAATTTCACCTACCTTATATTAGTATTATAACATGTATAATGTTAAACATAAAGATTAATATTTTAAATGATGTAGTAAACTTGATGTGGGAATTTAAAAAAATCAAAAAAAAAAGAGAAAACACTCTAAATTAAAAACTGTTATATAATTAAATTGTACAAAAAAATATACAGACCTTTAATAAACACTCGAAGTGTAAAAGGTTTTAAGGAGTTGTTTTCTCAATGAATATAATATCATTATTTCAATCATTTGTTAATCATTTATCTAACATTTTAGTTAATAATCAATACCTTCATGAAATTGAGCATAATATTGAACAATCTACTAATAAACTAAATTTAGATGTATTAAAACAAATCCTTGAATTTCTCGATTTAGAATACAAAAAATCAAAAGAAAGAAAAGATAAATATTATGTTCAACAAACAAGAGAAAGAACTCTTGTTACTTCCCTCGGACTTCTAACCTTTAATAAAACTTACTATAAATCAAAAGAAAAAATTGATGGTAAATATGTATATTATAGTTTTCTAGAAGATTATCTCGGTATAGCTAAATGGGCTAAAATGACTCTTGCTGCCGAAACCAAACTAATTAATAATGCCCTTGATAACGGTTATACTTGGTCTGCTAATAACTCCATCCCTAATTATATTACTACTAGACAAACTATTTCTTCTAAAATCCAATCAATTAATTATAACTATATAGAAAATATTGAAAGAAAAGAAACTCCTGATGTTATTTATATTGAAGCTGACGAAGTACACGCTAATCTCCAATCTAAATCTCCTGGAACTAAAAATAGAATTGTTCCTGTTATCTTAACTCATGAGGGACACAAAGAAGACTTTGTTAAGAAAAAACGATTAAAAGAACAACATTATATTTCTTCCTCTATTCTTAAAACTGATAAGTTATGGGAAGAAGCATATAAATTTTTAGATAAAAAATATGATTTAGATAAAGAACCCACAATCTTTGTTTCAGGTGATGGTGGTCCTTGGATTAAAGGTTATGATGTCGCTTTTTCAAATGCTATTTATGTTTTAGATCCTTTTCATTACTTTAATAAAAAATTATCTGTTATATTTAAAAAAGAACCAATTATTACTTCTATTGCTGATTCATATCTCAGACATCGGATGATTGATGAATTTAAATTACTCGTTAAGGCACAAATCGAACAATTTCCTGAAGAAAAAAATAATATGATTAAAGTACAAAGATTTTTAATAAATAACATTGATGGTATTATTAATCAAAAACATCCTTTATATAAATGTCCTTGCTCTATGGAAGGTCATATTTCTAATAAATATGCAAAATTTATCACTTCTAGACCTCACTCATATTCTGAAGATGGTTTAGAAAATATTGTACAATTACTTACTATGAAAGCTAATAAAATTAAACTAACTGAAGAAATACTATACAAATTTAAAACTGGAATTCCAGTTTATAAAAATTTAAATTTAGAAAAGTATATAAATACTTTT
>JAZRRD010000029.1:0-6825 GCA_045650425.1 Bacilli bacterium
ATTCCTTTTCTTTTTATATTATTTATTTTATTAACAGCCTCTGTTGTATTTGCATGTACTCATTCTCCTAAACAGGATGAAGTTAAACCTATTGAACCACCAGTTCAAAATGAAGTGATTATTCCTGAAGAAAAGGAAGAGAAAAAAGAAGTTGTTAAAGAAGAAGTCAAGGTTGTAAAACCTAACAAAGTAAAACCTTCTCCAAAACCAGAACCGTCAAAAGAATATAGTATTACATTTGATGCAAATGGTGGATATGGTAAAATGGAATCTATTATATGTAAAATAGATAATATTTGTACCTTAAACGAAAATAAATTTACAAAAGAAGGATATACATTTGTAGGTTGGTCGCAAGAAAAAGAAGGTATAGCAGATTTTCAAGATAAAGAAGAATTGGAAAATTTGTCTTCTAAAAGTGGTGATATTATAACTCTATATGCTATATGGGAAGTTAATTCATATCAAATAACATTTTTAGATTATGATGAATCTATAATTCAACAAAGTGAATTAGATTATGATAGTGAAATTGTTATACCTGAAGATCCAATTAGAAAAGGTTATAACTTCACAGGGTGGGACAAAGAATTATCCACAGTAAAAGAGGAATTAGTTATTACTGCTTTATATGATATTAATAGTTATGATATATCTTATCTATTAAATGGAGGAACGCTGAACGAAGCACCTCCTAATTATAATGTAGAAAGCGAAGATATAATAATTCCTTCTCCAGAAAAAATAGGTTATTCATTTATTGGATGGACAACATCAGATAATAAAGAACCTATAATAGATTATAAAATATCCACAGGTTCAGTTGATAATATAGAATTAGAAGCTAATTATGATGCTAATTCATATAACTTAATATTCAATTCAAAAGATAATAACGATTCTTTAATAAAAAGAGAAGTTAAATTTGATTCTGAATATGGCGAATTACCAGAAGTTGAAAAAGATGGTTATACATTTAATGGTTGGAAAAATTCTAGTGATGAATATGTATCAAGTGATACTTTATATAATGTTCCTGAAGACATTAATTTATATGCTGAATGGAATTTAATTACTTATGATATTAACTATAACCTTAATGGAGGAACGCTGGATGAAGCACCTCCTAGTTATAATGTAGAAAGTGAAGATATAATAATACCTTCACCAACAAAACAAGGTTATAATTTTATAGGATGGACAACACCAGATAATAAAGAACCTATAATAGATTATAAAATATCCACAGGTTCCGTTGGTAATAAAGAATTGACTGCTAATTATGAACCTATATCTTATTATATTTCTTATAATTCATCTGAAGGTCAAGGAGAAATGCAAAAACAAGAAATTATATATAATCAAACATCTAAATTAATTAAAAATCAATTTACAAAAGAAGGATACATCTTCTTAGGATGGACTACTTCAATTAATGGTGATGTGATATATAAAGATGAAGCAGAAATATATAATTTATCTTCTATTGATAATGAAGAAATAACATTATATGCTAAATGGGAAATTATAAAGTTAGAAGTAAAATATTATGATTTGTTTGGTGCTTTATTAAAGAGTGAAACTGTTGATTATGGAAATAAATCAGTAGCACCTGAAGATCCTTTTATTGATGGTTATACTTTCACAGGATGGAATCCATCTATTGGTGTAATAAAAGAGGATACTATATATAAAGCACAATATACTACTAATGAATATACAATTAAGTATAATCTTAATACTGGTAAAAATGATGATGCTAAAGAAATTAAATATAATGTAGAATCTGATGCAATAACATTACCGACACCAACACGAACAGGATATACATTCTTGGGTTGGTCTGGAAGCAATGGTTTAAAACCACAATTAGAAGTAGTCATTCGTAAAGGTTCTGTTGGTAATAAAACTTACAAAGCAAATTGGACATCTAATCCTTATAAAGTAAGTTTAAATGCGAATGGTGGTGTTGTAGAAGAAGACTATATTATGATTTCTTATAATAGTTTATATGGTACTATACCATCTCCATCAAGAGTTGGTTATACTTTTGAGGGATGGTATTATAACGACACATTGATAACTGATGATAGTTTACAAAACAAAGAACATGATCATGAGTTAGTTGCTAAATGGAAAGTTATTAATTATGGTATTAGTTATGAGTTGAATGGTGGTTCAGCGTCTTCTTTAGTAAATATTTATAATATTGAAACAGAAACATTTACTTTACCTATACCTACTAAAAAAGGTTATAAATTTTTAGGATGGACTGGAAGTAATGGAAGTACACCATCAACAAATGTAAGTATAGTTAAAGGTAGTGTAGGAGAAAAATCATATACTGCAAATTGGGAAATTATTACTTATAATATCTCTTATGATTTAGGTGGTGGTTCTACATCATCATTAACTAAAACTTATAATGTAGAATCTAATACAATAACATTACCAACACCATCAAGAACAGGATATACATTCTTAGGTTGGTCTGGAAGTAATGGAAACACACCATCAACAAGTGTAAGTATAGCAAAAGGTAGTACAGGCGATAAGTCATATACTGCAAATTGGAAAGTAATACAATACGATATAACTTATAACTTAGCTGGAGGTTCAGCATCACCATTACAAACAAGTTATAATGTTGAAAGCAATTCATTTACTTTACCAACACCATCAAGAACAGGATATACCTTTACAGGATGGTCTGGTACTGGATTAAGTTCAACATCAAAAAATGTGACTGTAAGTAAAGGTTCAACAGGAAATAGAAGTTATACAGCAAATTGGTCTGTTAATTATTATACTGTTAATTATTACGTTCAAGGTTCATTATGGGCTACACGTTCAGTTGCATATAATACAACACCTGAAAATCTAAATGCTCAAAGTGCTTTAGATATTTATCATAAATTTAATTCTTGGGATGGTTGGGTTGATAAGATGCCAACTAATACAGTTAATTTATATGCTAATATTACAGAGTCTTATTGTATGTTGATGACTGGACACGGACCTTATGGAAACGCTGAAGGATTGTTAAATGTATTTAAGTCTGCTGGATGGACTGGAAGGATAGAAGAAGCACCATCTGCTCCAGGACAATACTGGGTAGTCACAGATTATACATTAACAAGGGCACAAGCAGATATTCAAAAGGACTATATAGCAAACCATACTAATTATACTAATTACAACTTCCCATACTTATATTGGGTTGCTGTATCATGTACTAATGGTATTGGTGATACTTGGACAAGAGGAGTAGGAACTAAGAAGTTTACTAGTCAATATTAAGGATGGTGAATATATGCGAAGATTAGGAAATTTGCAAAACTCCATATATAAAACTAAATATAGAGAATTATATAAGATAATATTTACTGCTGATATAGATAGAATAGCAGACCACTCAAATTGGCTTCATAAAGGAGAAAAAAACTATGTTGAAGTAAATAGACCTTTATGGATAGTAATGGAAAGTAAAAAGATTAATAAAAGAATATGGATTAGTCATGAGTGGGGTGATTTAAAAATTGACACAGCTCAGTTAGATTTAGATGTAGATAGTAAGGAGTATCATGAGAGTTATCAGCGATACTCCTTTTCTAATCAAAGAGATTTATGTAGTAAATTAAAAGAATTATTAGAACCTTGTTTAAAAGAAGAAAAAGAACAAGAAGAGATAGAAAAAGATATTGTAGAAGATATGTATTAACGAATGGAGGAATAAAATTGAAAAGATTAGAACAATTAAAAAATAAGGAGTTTAATCCTAAATTTGAAGAACTTTATACTTTTTTATATAGTACCGATATAGACCATATTTTTGATTTTGAAAAGTATACAAAAGATGGTGAATTAAATATTGATATAAGGCATATTGATAAAAGACGCTCTATAAAAATAAAGCAACTTTCTGGTGATTATGTAATCTGGATTAGTAATTGGATAAAAAAAATAGGAGAATGTGAATATGCAAAAGAAGAATTTTATTCATTTAAAAAACTATCAGACTTAGTTGTTGTATTAAATGAAATATTAAATGATTTTGAAAAAAATCATAGCTTAGTATAAGGGGATTATATATGATTAAAACAATATTAATTATTTTATTAATTATTTTTATTTTATTCCTTCTTTTATTTTTATATTCTTGTTGTGTCATTTCTAGTAGATGCTCAAGAGAGGAGGAAAAGCGTAGTGAACTTTACAAATGAATGGATAGAAGAAAAAATATTAAAAAAACCGACTAATAAAAACTACGAAGATTATCCAAATCAAATGAAAAAAGAATTAGAAATACAGGCAAAAAAATTTGATTTTGAAATTTTTTCATATACTAAGGATCATTATTTAATGGCAGCAGTATTAAAAGATAAAAATGAAGATAGATTCATATCTGTAATGACTAGGGAACTATCTTGTTTCAAAGATCGTATGTATAGAGGTGTAGAGCTTCGTTATATGAAAAATGCAAAAATGGCAAGTAGAACAGTAGTCACAAGTGTTTCTTGGAATGAAATAGGTATAACTGCTAGAAGAATACTTGAATGTAGAAAAAATTTAGAAAAACGTAATGAAGAAGATAGAAAGCAACAAGAATTAGAAGAATTAGAAAGGTAATATTTTTTTAAAATCATTGTTTACTAGTGTAAACAAAAGAAAGGAGTAATATGAAGAATCATATTGAAATAATAAAGAAAGATAAGAAAATAAAAATATATGGTAATCAAGCTACTATTGATAGTGCTATTTCATTTATTGAAAATCTGGATTTAACAGGAATAGAAGAAAAAGATAGATTAATAATTCAAAGATGTATAGATGATAACAAAATAGGTGCAACAATTTTATATGATGGTAATACAGTTTATTCTTTCAACAAAATTGTGGATAAATATAAAAAACTCCAAAAGAGTGAAGATTTTATGCACTTATCTGATGACTTATATAAGTTTTTTACTAACGCTTGTGGTGATATAGCACATTACGATATAGTCGGATATGCTCATTACTACGATAATAGTTTTAGAAAATTTGAAGAGGACTTTCTTCAACATTGTGATTGTAATGATAGATTTTCTGATGTGAAAAGAATTTTCAAAAAACTTAAAATTGGAAAATTTTATGAAGACAGAGATAAAATAGATATTAATAAATTAAGTAAGAAAGATTTAAAAAATATTATTAAACAATGTGGATGGGATGTGCTTGAAAAAGATAATCTTTGGCAACTATCAATAGGTATAAATCCAGAAATGAGATTTTGTTTTCAACTTGATACATCATCATTACAATCTAAAGATATATTTTATTGTATTATAAGATATTGTGTTAAATTTGATGTAGATGAATATATTGATACCATTGTAAAAGAGAGAGGTGAAAGTAAATCTCCAACAATAAGAAGCATTGTTAATAATACAGATATTATTTATTCTCAATTAAAACAATTTGCCCTTGATTTATCATATTATGTTAGATTAGCAGCTCAGAATTTAATTGAAAAAGAAGAAGACGAAATAGAAATGGAAAGGTAGGCGATAGATATTAGTCTGTATAGTGAAGTATTAAAACAAGCAAGTATTGTAGATGTATTGAACTATTATGGATTAAAATTAAATCATAATAAATGTTTATGTCCTTTTCATAATGATAATAATCCTAGTATGGTTGTTAATCATAAAAAGAATATAGCAACTTGTTTTGCTTGTGGTACAAGTGGAAATGCTATTTCATTTGTACAAAAATATGAAAAGATTATTAATAATAATGATATTTCAGTAAATGAAGCAATAACTAAAGTTGTATCAGAGATTTGTCATTTAGATATAAATGTATCTCATCTTAAAAAAAATAAATATAATAATAAGTATTCTGTATCATCAAGAAGGTATACTGAGGAAGAACAGAAACTTTTGCAATTAAATGAGAAATTAAATAAATTATTTAGTTATAATTTAAGTGTATCTAAAGAACCTAAGGATTATTTATATAAAAGAAAATTAAATGATAAGGATATGAAGGATATTAGTATGGGATTTGCTCCTAAAGGACAATTATTAAAAATCTCAGAGAATAATGAAAATTATCCACGTTCTGCATTAATTGAATTAGGATATTTAAGATTGAATGATTATGGTGATTTATATGAAACTTTTTCCGATAGAATTATGATTCCTATTCATGACGAAAAAGGAAATATAGTCACTTTTTGTGGTCGTACTATTAAAGATGAAACTCCAAAATATTTGCATACTCCTGAAACAAAATTATTTCAAAAAAAAGAATTGTTATATAATTTTTCTAGTGCTAAACCATTAGCATATAATAATGAATTAATTTTAGTAGAAGGTTATATGGATGTGGTAGGAGCAAAAAAAGTAGGATTTGAAAATGTAGCAGCACTTATGGGAACGGCACTTACTCCTGAGCATATAAAATTAATTAAGAATAATCGTTCAACAATTACATTAGCATTAGACAATGATTTTGATAAACCAGAAAATATTGGTAGAACAAAAATGCTTCAACACATTCCTGTATTATTAAATGAAGGATTTAAAGTTGATGTAATAGATTTTTCTAAAATTGGAGATTATGAGGACTTTGGAGTCTTGGGTGAAAATGAAATACCATACATGGAAGTTCAGAAAGCAAAGACTTCTGGATTTTCTTATTTATTAGATTATAAATATTTTAATGGGTTAGAATTAAATGTTGAAAACATTTCACTTGTGTACAAACAATTAAAAGAAGATAAAATTATTAATAATACGTATGATGAATCTCTTTTTAAAGAATATTTATTAGATAGAA
>JAZRRD010000030.1:0-1985 GCA_045650425.1 Bacilli bacterium
CTTGAGTTTGACAGTAAAAATGAGCAAAGCCTTTATATATAAGGGTTTGCTCATATTTTTTTTGTTGTGATTTTTTGTTTATTTTATGTAATTTTTAATTTTTTGTAATTTTATATATTTTTTAGTTAATTCTACATTAAAGATATCACATAATTCAGTTGTAATTTTGTTTTTCGAGTTTATTATATAAGTATCCGCTTTTAATTTTGTACATGTTAAATTATTTATTTCTTTTATCATGTTTTCTACAGAGTATTTATTTTTAGTTTTAATTTCTAATAATCTTAATATTAATAATGATAAAAAACAAGTTAAAAAGTGACCTTCAATATGTTCTTTTGTCCAAACGTAAACAGGTCTTGATTTTAAAATGCTTTTTGTTATTTTAAATGTTTCTTCAATTTTCCATAATCCACGATATTTATCTCTTAATTCTTTGTCACTCATTTCAAGTTCGCTTGTAACGATTGAATAATAACCATCAAATTTTTCTAGTTCTTTTATTTTTTCTTCATTTAACGATAATGAAGAACCGTTTGATATTAATCCAGTTTCTTTATCAAATTTTATATCATTTACAAATCCTGCTGCTCCAACTGATGTTGCTCTTGTATATTTACCCGGATTAGCTATTAAATCTTTTGCTTTAGCTATAACTAATTCTCTTTCGTATTTTTGTCTATCTGCATATTTTTGAGAGTAATAAACCATTTGCTTTTGATAAATAACTGATTTATTACTTCTTTTTCCATCTTTTTTTATTTGTATTGTTTTTGCAAATATTCTTGATTTATGTTTGAAAATTACAGTTTCATTATCTTCAATTATTTTATCGGTAATATAATCGTCTTTCAAAACATAATCTTTGAATTCTTTGTCTGCTCCTAGAACACTTTGTCCGTATATATAACCATCATGATTTTTTTTAGAATCATCATTTTTTCCTGCGATAAAAACGGTATTATCGCTAGTATTAAGGCCTCTGTCTGCCACTACAACAGTTCTTTCAATACCAAAATTTCTTTTTAGTTTTTTTAATGCTGGTCTTAAAGTGGTTTTTTCACTTTCGTTTCCTGGGAATAAATTATATGAAAGGGGGAGGTCTGTGTTATCCATAAGTAATCCCATTTGTACTATTGGATCTTTTCTGTTTTCTTTTGAAGGTCCTTTTTTTCTATATCCTTTTATCAATACATTTCCTTGTTCATCAATTAAATCTTCATCGTTGTATGAAATTTCAAAATAATAATTAGTGCAATCATAATAACTATTTGATATATCTCTATTATATTTATCTTTTGTATTGTTCCATAGCCAAGTTTGTATATCTTCTTGATATTTACAAAAAACATCTAGACTTCTATATAAGTCTTTTAATGAAAAATCGAAATTATCAAAATATATATCTTTATTTTCGTATGCTTCCTTTTTGCTGCCAGGGTTTAATATTCTTTCATAAACCAATAATTTAAAAATATCATTTAAACAATATTCTATATTTAGTTTCTTTTGTTTGTCTTTAAAAAACGAATCTAACTTTAGTTCGTTATATATTTTTTTTAAAAATATATATCCAATATTATTAGGTTTAGTATTATCTTCTAATTCTTCATTTAAAGAGAAATGAAAGGAATCTTGATTTTCTAAAAATATTTCTTTTTCGCGTTCATTGGCTATGTCATTAAAATGTTTAATTGGATCATCATATAATTTTATTAAATCTTTCCAATCACCAATTTTTTCTACAGTTACTTGTTTAGTTTTTCCGTTTTTATCTCTATATCCTCGAACGTAGCTTAAGTATTTTATGTTCTTTTTGTTTGGATTACATCTAACATACATACCTTTATCACTTCCTACGATATAATTATACCATACATCATAACAAATCACAACATTAAAATGATAAAAACTTGACATAATAAAAACCTTATAGAATAAGGCTTAATTAAATATTATTAAATTAGGTAGGTGTCAAACTCCGG
>JAZRRD010000031.1:0-30623 GCA_045650425.1 Bacilli bacterium
ATCAATAAAAAAAGCTTTATGATTTTTAAATATATTATTTGTTATTTCATCTAATGCATCTTTTTTTATATTATACTTTTCACATATTTTATATAAATTTTGGAGATATTTATTTACATCAAACAATGTTGAATCAAAATCAATATATATCTTTTGTTTCATTTTTAACACCACTATAATAATTTTATCTCTTTATCTTCGATTGTTCCATCATTTTTTAAAATAGAATTAGCTTTTATTTCATTTCTAACCATTGTTAAAGGATAAATAATGGTATTTTTCCCAATAACTGTCCCAGGATTTAAAACGCTATTACAGCCTATTTCAACGCAGTCTCCGACTAAAGAACCAAGTTTAAGTTTATTAATTTCACATTTTTCATTATTAATAACTACATTAATATTTGATTTATTATTTTTTATATTACTTGTTATTACCCCTGCACCAAAATGGGACTTATACCCCAATATTGAGTCACCAACATAATTAAAATGAGGTACTTTTACTTCATTAAAGAGTATTGAATTTTTTATTTCGCTAGAATTACCCACTACACAATTGTTACCCACAATCACATTTCCTCTTATAAATGCATTATACCGTATCTCAGAGTTTTCTCCAATTATACAAGGGCCTATAATCTTACAATTATCATCTATTATAGCAGTTTTATGCACCCAAGCATTATGTGAAATTTTAGAATATAGTCCCAAATCTAAAGTTTCTCCGACTTTCAAAATCAAGTTATTCAAATCATCTAAGACTTCCCAATAATAATTGTATTTTTTCAAATAATCTTTCAAAATAGTTTCTTTAAAATTTAAATATTTTTCTAACATTACTATCACTATAAACATTATATTAAAAAGAATTATGAATATTAATATTTATAGTAAATTAAAATTAAATCTTTATTAAAAAATTCATGATTAAATCTATCAAGATGTTTTTTTCTTTAGGATTGGACTCTGCGATTAAAAGAGTTAAAGCTACTAAAGTATTATTATCAATAACCTTTATGTTATTAACATATAAAATATTATAGTATTCTAAAAAGTAAATAAATAATGTTGCAGCGATTCTTTTGTTACCATCTATAAATGTATGATTTTTAGCTATTAAATAAAGAAAATTAGCAGCTTTTTCTTCAACAGATGGATATAAATATTTGCCATCAAATGATTGGTAAATTGCTCCTAAAATTGCTTTTAATCCTTCATCTTTTTCTAAGGCAAATAATTTACTATCATTTTTAAACCTTAACTTTTCAATTACATTTTTACACTCGTCATAAGTTATAATTTTATCATTTGTTGTACCACTAGGCTTTTTTACACAACGATGATCATAGTCATCAAGTAAGCCCAAGGCGTTAGAATAATTGTTTATAACTTTTATTATATCTTGCGCTTCACTACCTTCTAATTTTTTATCGATTCTTCCAGCTATATCTACTAGCTGAACTGTCTTTTCTAAATATTCTAATCGTTTGTTATTTATAGCATATCCTTTGATTAAATATTCTTTTAAGACTTTGTTTGCCCATTTTCTAAAAAGAATACCATTTTTAGATTTAACACGATAGCCTACACTAATTATAATATCTAAATTATAATAATTAATCGGTTTACTACTAAATTCGGAATTTCCGAATTTTCTCATTGTTTCATTTTCGTATAATTCCTCTTCTTTATAAATATTTTTAATATGCTCATTTATTGTTGATTTTGCTTTATTAAACAATAAACTCATTTGTTCTTGTGTTAACCACACAGTCTCATCTTTCACACTTACTTCCAATTTTACTTCTTGATTTTCAAACAAAATTATTTCATTTTTCATACTCCCACCTTTCCTTTACTTTCATTTTGTTCAATCACATCATAGTAAAAGAAATATTACGAGTCAAAAAGCAAATTTTTAATTTTTGTCATATACTTATTAACAATATTTTTAGTTTATATAAACAAAATTATTATTAATTGAAACTTATAAGTTACCAAAAATATAATTTTAGTAAATTTGCAATTTTTTGTAAAAAAAAGAATAGCCAATTTAGCTACTCATTTATTATTCATTTCTTCTTTGTTTAATAATTTAAAAATATAATTATACTAATTCATATTCTCTTGCTAGAATCCTATCATCAGAGCAATATTTTATTATGTACTTATTATCTTGTTTACAAATTATGATTCCAATTGTTTTTTCATGAGTTACTTTTCTTAAATTTTCATCTATATAGTTCATATATATTTCTATTTGACCAATATGTTCCTTCTTAAGTTCTGTTACTTTAAGTTCAACAACTACATAACAATTATATTCGATATTAAATAACAATAAGTCAATATAATTATATCTATCATCTAATTTAATTTTGAATTCGTTGCCAACATAGGTAAATCCATATCCTAGTTGTGATAAAAATTCATCTATATTATTTAATATCATTTGTTTTAATACAAATTCTGTTATCTCTTTATTTACTGAGTTAGTTTTAATTATAATTAGATTTGGTACTAAGTCATCTACTTTTAGTTGTTCTTGATTAATTAATTTGTTTTTATTTTCAATGTCTAATCTATTATATAAATTCTGCTTTATTAATTCATGCAACTGCTTATGAGTTAAATTTTTATTCTCACATTCCTTTAAATAATATCTCATTTCATGTATATCTTTAAGTGATAACACTTCTCGATAATGGCTCCAACATAATTTGGAACGCATTGCGTTCCATTTTGTTACAGTTATCATTTCATAAAGTTGTCTCATATACCTTAAATTTCTTTCAGTATATTTTTTACCAACTTCAATCATTAACTTATCTGAATATTGTTTTATTATATTTTTACCATACTCTTTTCCTGCTTCACTCAATAATTTTCCTGTTTCAAAATACACATTAACTTTATTTCTATCTTTTGAATAATCTTTTGCTCTATCGTATATTTCACTTCTTAACAATTTTTTTTATTTCATTATAATAATTCATTATTTCTCCTTTTTTAAGGTGTTTATTTACCTGAATTTATTCTAATAAATACGTACTTCATAGTCAAAATACCAAAACTCATTTTACACTAGATGATCATTAGCATAATAGCATTTTTATAAATCAAAGTTATATTTTTAGAATAACAATAATTATTAACAATTTAATTTTAGTAAAGTATAGCTTTTTCAAAAAAAATAACACTTAATTCAAAGTGTTACTTTCTTCTCTTCTTTTTATCATCAGCAAAAATATCATAAGTTGTTTCTTCTAGATTTTTTATATCTTTATATTTGTTATTTTCTTTAACTTTTTTCTCTTTTATTGTTTCATTAATATCTTTTTTTACTTCTTCTTTTAAAGTGGGTTCTTCACTTATTGGATTTTCTTTCTTTTTTTTATCTTCTTTAACTATAGGTTCTTTTTTTGGTTTAGAAGTATCTTTATAAGATTCATGTTTTTCAATTATTTTCTTCATAAGTTTATTTTTCTTACTGTTACTACAAACCAGTATAATAACTAGTAAGAGAGAAAATGCTGCAAATCCTCCAGCAATATAAATAATATACAAATAATCTTGATTTTCTTTTCTTAAAAGTTCAATCATTTCTGAATCATATTTTTGGATAGATTGAGATTCTATATCATAAGTATAAAATCCTTCACTACCATCTATAATGTTTGTCCCATAAAGAATTGCAAATCTCGAATCTTCTTTTACCAAAAGAGCATCAACTTGGTTACCATTAATATTAATTTCTTTTTTTACATAACCTTCTAAAACATTTGTAATAATTGAAGGCGTAAACTGTATGTTGCCTGATATTATTTCAGTATATTCTTCATATGAGTTATTTTCATATTTGTATAATCCAACTTCATTATTTGAGTTTTTTAAAGCCACTAAAGTAATTTTAGTTACTTCATTATAAAATGCAGGAATATCAAAATCTTTTATTTTGATTGTTGTGGCATTGAAATTATTAGGAGCAACTAAGTTTTTGCTGTTCTTTATTACAGTTAATATTTCCCCATTGATATTTATTTCAATTGGATTAATATCTTCAACTACTACAGATAATAAATAAACTTTTTCGGTACCAGTTTCACTAGTACAAATAACCTCAAAGTTATTAACTCCATCTGTTACCTCATATTCTCCAGTACCTTTAATACTTGCATAGCCATTTTCTTTTTCAGCACTAATTTTAACTGTATTAGTCGTAGATGGGACAGTCACTGAATATTCTAAAGTGTTTTTATCAAATATTGGTTTTAAGTCAAATCCTTCAACACTTAAACTTTTCAAAAAATTATTATTTGATTTTTCTCTTGGTGGAACTACTTGTACAGATTTACTTGCACTAACTTTACTATTTTTTCCATCTGCACTAGTAACGTCCCCACTCAGAGTAAAGTTAATAATTCCTGTAGAATTGGATTTACAAGTTACTGTAAAAGTTTTCGTGGCATTTTGTCCATTTCCTGTTGCATCAGCAAAAGATTGTGAACATCCATTTGTTACTCCACTACTATTAATTCTTATATTCCAAGCAGCAACTCCCGTTAGTTTAACTGTTGCTTTGACACTTGAGCCCTTTTCTATTTTAGAAGAGCTAACACTAATACTTGCTCCAGCATTAACATTTGCTATTCCTATAAATAGGAAAATAAATATTATTAAAATTTTATAAATCTTTTTCATAATCCTCCTTATTGAACAATTTTATTTGTTCCTAATAAATGTTGGCGTAATTTTAATAAATCTGCAGAATTTATTTCTTTATCTCCAGAAAGATATGCACTTTCCAAAAATGAATTATTTAGCTTATTCGTTCCTAATAGATGTTGTCTCATTTTTAATAAATCTGCAGAGTTTATTTCACCATCACCTGATAAATCTCCATACATGACATATTTATATTCTGTTATTTTCCCATTGTTAGTAATTTTGAGAATATCACCAGTAGCTATTTTACTCCCTTTCTTTTTTTCAGTACCATTAGATGAATAAATAACTACATTACCTTTATCTCCAATTTTATTTATTAAGACTTCAATATTAGTACCTAAACCAAAACCACTTATATAATTCCCATTAGTTTTTACTTCTAAAATTTCACTATAATTATAATCTTTGTTGTTAATATTTTCATTAGTTGGAGTATCATCTAATTCATCACCATTCGTACCACCGGAAGCCCATACAAGCCCTGCTAATATTGGACTAGATGCACTACTATAAGCTCCTATATTAAAGAAGTTAAATAAGCCACTATAATTTATTCCATCATATGTAAATGCATCTCCAGTTGTTGCTTTTGAACCTTTAGAACCACTTTCTTGACGCGCTAGACTTGCTAAATAAATTGGTGAAACATTTGCCTTTCTTCCTGCCTCTACAAAAATATTGGCATAACTTTGATTATCTAATATTGAAATATCTTGCATAAAAGTTCCATTTAATACACTTTGAACAGCAGATTCATTATATAATTCTGAAAATGATAAATTTTCAAACATAAAAATATATCTTTCACTCAAGAAATTTCTTGGGTCCAAGAAGAACTTGGTTGAAGATTCATTTCCTATACACCACCCTTTTTCAGTTTGGTAATACGGATTTTGTTCACACAAACCTGTACTTATCTCAATACTACTTACGGCTTTTTCACTTAAATAACTTGCATGAAAATCTAAGCCTGTGTCCATGACAGTAAATGTCCAGTTCGGATATTTTGTATGTAAATATCTTAGATAAGGTTTATAAGTTTCATCAAATCCAGCTATACTTGCTTCAAAAGCTTCATCTTGGACATCCGCAGTATTTCTACCCGTATCTTTTATATCAGCATTATAGGTGCTTTCTGGCATATTATCATATTGCGGAATTACGAAGTTTATAGAATTACTTAATAAATTATTTTTTAATAGAGAATTATATGTTGAAGAAGCCTCACTCATCGGTGCTCTTAAATTAGCCATATATTGATGATTATAAACCGCATAATGTCCGTTCGGATTAACATTAAATTTTTTTAAATAAGACGTAAATTGGCCTTTGCTTATATATGATTTAGAAATAAATAGTGCTCCACCTTCAATGGCTTTTTTAGGACTAGTCCAAGGCCTTCCATAAATATCTGCTCCATTTTGTTCCTTAACATATGAAGAACATACATATCCAATATTATCGCCAACTTTTATTTTTTTCCATCCAGCAGAGCACCCAGATCCTTCAAATAATTTTGTATCTTTTATTTCTACAATTGTACCTAAACTTAATTCTTTAATAATATTACCACTTACAGCTTTATGATCACTTCTTAAATTAACACCATTTCCTGTTATAGTAGCTTTTATGGTAACTACTTCAGCCTTAGCTAAAAACACCTCACTAAAAAGGATAAATATTGCAATTATACTAAACATTTTATAAGTAAATTTCATAAATATCATCCTTTCTATCCATTATTATTTATATTATACCATTATGTATCTATC
Source organism: Bacilli bacterium (assembly GCA_045650425.1). GTDB lineage: Bacteria > Bacillota_I > Bacilli_A > RF39 > UBA660 > RGIG1752. Next base: position 6,503 of record JAZRRD010000031.1, read on the forward strand.
TTTTTATAATTAATTAAGCAATATATACAATAAATGCGTAAAGTAAAGTTGTATAAGTACTCAGTCATAATATTGTAATTTAATACTTAATATATTATAATGAATAGTACGAAAGGATAGAATTTATGAAAATATTATTTCGAAAACTAAAAAGAACAAACAAAATAGCTTTAAGTATGTTTATACTTATTTTATTAACATATACTGTAGGATTTATTTTATTTAGCAAAAGTCTACTTTCGTTAAATGGAATAGAAACAATTTTACGAATTATTGTTATTTTATTTTTTGGAGGATGGTTATTTACTTATCTTTTAACCAGTCTTGTTAAATTGATTAAAAGAAGATATAAATCTTTTATAGTTATGACAATATTCTCAATTATATTTAGTTTAGTATTTTATTTTGGAGCTTATTATATAAACTTTTTTTATGATAAGCTTGGAGGATTTAGTGAATCTAGCAAAGTTACTTATACTTCTTATTTAATAAATTTTAAAGACAAAGTTTTTGAATCTGAAGATATAATTGGTATGATTAGTGACGAAACTGATATTGAAGGTCATATCTTAGCTAATAAAATTATAAAAAATCATAGTTTAAAAAATGAAATAAAAAAATATAATGATTATCATGAATTACTACACGATTTTTATAATAATGAAATAGATGCAATTTTTGTATCAGGAAATTATAAAACTATCTTTGGAACTGAAGATGAATATTCAAATATTGATGAAGAAACTAAAATAGTTTATGAACTTAGTGAAGAAAGAAAAAATGAAGATTTGAATTTAATAAGTAATAAAAAGTTAACTGAACCTTTCACTGTACTTGTTATGGGTGTGGACTCACGAAAAGATGGATTAAATGCAAATGCAGCATTTAATGGTGATACATTAATTATGATGACTTTTAACCCAAAAACATTAACAGCTTCGATGTTTAGTATTCCAAGAGACACTTATGTTCCTATAGCTTGTCGTAATAATACATATGCTAAAATTAATTCAAGTGCAGCTTATGGAACAAGTTGTGTTATAGATACAATAGAAAACTTAACTGATATAAATATTGATTATTATGTAAAACTTAACTTTAAAGCTGTAGTAGATTTAGTAGATGCTGTAGGCGGTATTGAAGTTAATGTTGAAAAACCGGATTATAAATATAATCGAAAAAAGAATTGTAACGGAAAAGTTTGTGAACAGAATAGTGATCGTAAGTGGGGAGAAAACACCGTTTACATTGATCCAGGAAAACAATTATTAAATGGAGAACAAGCATTAGCATACGCTAGATGTCGTCATTTATATATTGAAAGTGACTTAGCTAGAAATAGGCATCAACAGGATATCATTGCTGCTCTAGCTCAAAAAGCAATGACTATTAGGGACTTTAAAGAATTTGAAAATATTTTAAATGCTGTAAGTAGAAATATAGCAACTAATATGAGTATGGATCAATTATTGTCAAGTTATAATATTTTTAAAAGTATGCTTCTTAATTCTTTAAGTGGCGAGGAAATGGTAAGTATAAAGAAAACTTATTTACAAGTGTATAGCCTACCAGTTAACACTGGATACAGAGTTACTTCTGCTTTAGGATATTATCCAGGAAGTTTAGAAGAAATCACTAACATGATGAAAGTAAACTTAGAACTTGAAGAAAGTGAACCTGTTAAAACTTTTACTTATAGTATTGATGAAGATTATTCATCAAAAGTTTATGGAAAAGGTATAACTACAGGTGGAAAACTAGAGTTATTACCTAACTTTGTAGGAAAAAAAGTTTCTGAGGTAAAAACATGGGCTAGCAATAATGCAATACCACTTACAGTTAACGGGGTTGGTACTATAGTTCAAACTCAAAGTAAAGCATCAGGTATGTTAGTAAAAAGCATTAGCAGTTTAACTATTACAACAAATGATGCTAATTCTACTTCAAGAAATGAAGAAAATACATCTAATAATGATTCAAATAATTCGGAGAATGAAAATATCGAAGAAATTATGGGATATTAAAAAGAAAACTTAAAGCAAAGTTTTCTTTTTATTTTCATCATCTAGATAATTTTGATGAATTAAAGCGGCAAAATCTGATGTTGGTTTAAAGTCAATATTATCAAAAATACCTATTATTCTTTTAAAAGATTCATATGTCCTTAGATTCCATACTGATACTATTTGTCCATTCTCCAGAATATATTCCCATGCTAATTTGTTATTGTGAGGAACTTTTTTCAATAAATGATTTTCAGCAATAGCTGCACCATCAAATCCATATGTTACTTTTTCAACATCATCATAACCTATCACGGGCATACATAACAACTCTGGATTTTCTTCCTTTATGCACTCTAAAGTATTTGTATCTCTTCCAATAATGTACAGATTTGTCGTATTATATTTTTTTAATAAATCTACTAAATCCTTAGCGTATGCTTTACTTAAACTTTTTTCTACTTTTGAATAATTAGTTTTTATTTCTATAAATAAAGGCTTTCCATTTCTTTCCAATGATAATATATCTCTTAAGGTTGCTATTTTAACCATCTCTGGATTACTTTTTAATCTTTTATAATACTCGAGCATTTTTCCGGCATTCTCCCCAAATTCTTTAGCCTGGGTTATGATTGTATTTTCAACTTCTTTTAAATTGGCATGAAAATACATTTGAAATAATTCATCATAAGTATAATCTTGTATTCCTATTTTTTCTTCATCAACTAAGTATGTTACATTTTCGAGATTTTGATAATTCATCAAAACAAAAACACCATCTTTTGTTCTTTGGATATCTATTTCTATACCTCCAACTAGAGGGTTATTAATAGCGTCTTTATAAGCAAGGAAACTATTTTCCGGCATAAAACTCATCCCATCTCTAGAACGATGGGCAATAAAAGTTAGCTCTCTATTGCTTTCCACATTTACTCACCTTGTTATGATTATAACACATAAAAATAATTTTTTATCCAAAAAAGGACTCTTGTCCTTATTTTGTTTCATTTAAATAATTTAAAGCCAGAATTGCACAAGTTGTTCCATCACTCGTTGCTGTAGTAAGTTGTCTAATACTTTTAGTTCTTACATCTCCTGCTACAAAGACATTTGGATATTTAGTTTTACAATCCTCAGAAACAATATAATTTCCATCATTAATTTCTAAAATATCTTTTAAAAAGCTAGAATTTGGAACTTGGCCAATTGATAGAAATAATCCATCTACAGTAAGTTCTTCACCATTAGATAATTTAATGCCTTCCAGCAAATCTTCTCCTATATAATTTTCTATCACAGTATTTAAGATTATTTTAATATTTGATTTTACTTCTAATTTTTCTACTAATTTTTTTTCTGCAGTTAAAAATTGTAAGTTTTGAATAAGGGTTACTTCTTGGCAATATTCACTTAAGGCAAGAGCATTAATTACTGCGCTATTTCCTCCACCGATTACCGCTACCTTTTTATCTTTATAAAAAGCTCCATCACATGAAACACAAAAATGTATTCCATTGCCAATCAATTCTTCTTCATTTTTTAAACCTAGCACTCTTGGTTTGCATCCTGTCGCAATAATTATAGTTTTTGTTTTATAAACGTTATCCTCAGTGATAACCTCATTTTCTTTTACTTCTATAACTTCTTCTAGTTCTATTTCGCCGCCTAGATTGATTACCTGGTCATACATATTATTAGCCAGCTCTGAACCACTTATACTTTGATATCCAGGGTAGTTTTCAACTAATGGAGAGGACGATATTTGTCCTCCAATAGTTTCTTTTTCTATAATTAAAACTTTTTTGTTGGCTCTAAGTAAATAGATGGCTGCAGTAAGCCCTGAAGGGCCAGCTCCAATTATAATTGCATCATAAATCATTGTTCACTAATCCATTTTTTAATGTTTGATAGATTTACAATATTAGTAGCTGCATTATTTTTGATTACTACTAAAGTTGGAGCTTGTTTTACATTTAATGATTTTGTTAACTCTACATTTTCTTCAGCATCTACAAATTCAAATGCTATACTGGCTTTTTCAAGTAAAGATTTTGCCATTTTACAATTTGGACAAGTTTTAGTACCAAATAATAATACTTTATCTTCTAAATTTTTCTTTTCATCTCTTTTAATATCTGTTCCTTCGGCACAACAAGGATCATATTTTTTTCTATTATCATATTCTTGACGTTTTCCATCATTCCAGTTTTGTACTGGTCTATAATATCCAGTTATTCTTGAATAAACCTCGGCTTTTTCTCCACATTCTGGACAATTAAAATGTTCTCCATTGAAATATCCATGTGTTTTACACACTGAGTATGTTGGACTTAAAGTATAATATGGAAGTTTATAATTTTCAGCAATTTTACGAACTAAGTTAGCAGCACTTTTCCAACTATCTAAACGCTCTCCTAAAAATGCATGGAATACTGTACCAGATGTATAAAGTGTTTGTAATTCATCTTGGACATCTAAAGCTGTAAAGATATCATCAGTGTATCCTACCGGTAGGTGTGAACTGTTTGTATAATATGGTGTTTCTCCTTCTTTAGCAGCAGTAATAATATCTGGGAATTTTGCTCTATCATGTTTAGCAAAACGATATGTTGTAGATTCTGCTGGAGTAGCTTCTAAGTTATACAAATCGCCATATTCTTCTTGATAATCAGATAATCTTTCTCTCATGTGATTTAATACATCTTTAGCAAATTTTTGAGTTTTTTCACTTGTTAAATCCTCTTTTATCCAATTAGCATTTAACCCAACTTCATTCATACCAATTAAGCCAATAGTTGAGAAGTGATTATTAAATGTTCCTAAATATCTTCTTGTATATGGATATAATCCTTCATCTAATAATTTAGTAATAACATTTCTTTTGATTTTTAAACTACGAGCAGAGATATCCATTAATTTATCTAAGCGATTATAGAAATCTTTTTCATCTGTAGCCTGATATGCTATTTTTGGTAAGTTAATTGTTACAACTCCAACTGAACCAGTTGATTCCCCACTTCCAAAATATCCTCCAGATTTTTTTCTTAATTCTCTTAGATCAAGACGTAATCTACAACACATACTTCTTACATCTGATGGTTCCATATCGCTGTTGATATAATTTGAAAAATAAGGAGTACCATACTTAGCTGTCATTTCAAATAAAAGTTTATTATTTTCAGTTTCTGACCAATCAAAATCTTTTGTTATAGAGTAAGTTGGAATAGGATATTGGAATCCTCTTCCATTGGCATCTCCTTCGATCATTATTTCAATGTAAGCTTTATTAATCATATCCATCTCAGTTTGGCAATCTTTATATTTAAAATCCATTTCTTTTCCGCCAACTAAAGCATTTAATTCAGCCAAGTCATTTGGAACTACCCAATCTAACGTAACATTAGTAAATGGAGCTTGAGTTCCCCAACGAGATGGAGTATTAACCCCATAAATAAATGATTGAATACATTGTTTTACTTCTTTATAATCTAAATTATCAACTTTTACAAATGGTGCTAAATATGTATCAAATGAAGAGAATGCTTGTGCACCAGCCCATTCATTTTGCATTATTCCTAAAAAATTTACCATTTGATTACATAATGTTGCTAAATGTTTTGCCGGTGCTGATGTTATTTTTCCAGGAACACCTCCTAATCCTTCTTGGATTAATTGTTTTAAACTCCAACCAGCACAATAACCAGTTAACATTGATAAATCATGAATGTGAATATCAGCTTCTCTGTGTGCTTTAGCTATTTCTTCATCATAAACTTCACTTAACCAATAATTAGCAGTGATAGCTCCAGAGTTTGATAAAATTAATCCTCCAACTGAATATGTAACAGTAGAATTTTCTTTAACACGCCAATCAGTAACATTAATATAGCTATTAACTACATCTGAATAATCTAAAACAGTAGATTTTACATTTCTCATTTTTTCATGTAACTTACGATATAAAATATATGCCTTTGCTACATCAGCATATCCAGAGTCAGATAATACTTTTTCAACACTATCTTGGATATCTTCAACTTTTACAACATTATTTTTTACTTTTGGTTCAAAATCAGCTGTAACGCGTAACGCAATTAAATTAATTACATCCTCATTATATTTTTTATTTTCTGCTTCAAACGCTCTTGTAATGGCATTTTTGATTTTTTCGATATCAAAAACAACAGTCTTTCCTTCTCTTTTCTTTACCTTATACATAACACTTCTCCCTTTCTTTTATTAGGTAATTTTCATTAAGAATTCCTCTTATTTTTATATTTTTAGAATACTTTCTTAAAGTATTTTCTAAACTAATTAATTCATCATCGCTAAATCCATGTAAACCTGCACAATTAACGTTTTGACTATCCACAAAATTTTGTAAATAATATTTTTCAGTTTTACCAATGATATTTATGATTTCGATGATATTATCAACATCATGATACTCTTTCATTATTGTTGTTCTAAATTCATGTTCTATATTACTATTTTTAATTATTTGAATACTTTCTTTTATTCTTTCTAATACTATATTTTTTTGAATAATTTTCTTATAATTAGCAAATGTATTTTTTATATCCATTGCTATATAATCAACTAAATTATTATCAATTAAATGTTTTAATATTTGTGGATTGTATCCATTAGTATCTAATTTAACTTTTAGATTTAACTTTTTTATGTCAGTAATAAATTGAACTAAATCTTTTTGCAGCGTTGGTTCTCCACCGCTAATAACAATTCCATCTAAAATATTTTTTCTTTTTTCTAAATATTCTAATACTTCTTTTTTATCAATTAGACCATAACTTGCATCCTTCTTAATAAGGGTACTATTTTGACAAAAGTTACAATTAAAATTACACCCTCTTGTAAAAATAATACAAGCTGTATATCCTGGATAATCAAGCAAAGTTAATTTATTAAATCCATCAATTATCATTTTAAAACCTCTATTTTAAAATAACTGATTTTATTGTTAATAACTTCATCTAGTATGTTAGCTATTTCTTTTTTGTTATTTGCTTTGATAACAGCTAAACAAGAAGTTTTATTTTGATATTTACTAATAACATTTAAATCATTAGTATAATCATATATCTTAGAATATTCAGACTTATCAAGTTCTTTTATTATGCCATAAACACTTTTATCAAATTTAATTAATTCTTGTAATATTTTTTCGTTAGATATTTCACAAATTTTAAAATTTAATCTTTCTGTTTCTGTATAAATTTGACATTTTTCATTTAAGAAATCTAATATTTTAAATAGTAATGTTTCACTTTTTTCAGATAAACTTTCCTCTTTAGTTAAAATTAAAACTGCCTCTATAAGACCAACAAAACCAAGATATATATTTCCGTTACGAATGACTTTACGAACCTTTTGCTTATCCTCAACCTTTTCAGAGCCAAATAAAATGTTTGGATTAAAAATAACATTATAAGTATTTTTATGTTTATTAGCTTGTAATTCATATCTTTGTTGCAAAGAGTTTTTTGTAATATCAATTATGTTATTTAAAAGTTCAAAAAACTCTGTCTCATTTTTTGCCTTCAAGGCACAACGACATAAATTTATAGTATTTTGAGAATTTATTGTTCTACCTACTGAAGTATTATCATCGTTTATATTTTCATAAACTTTTTCTCCGGTGGAAAAATAATTGCAATTTTTATCATTTACATTAATTAAATGGATATCTTTATCTTCGTTTATTGCTTGTGTGATAAGTTCAAGCACTTCTAAAGAACTATTTTGAATATAAACGTTTGTTACTAATTTATCAGGAAAATCCATAGCAAGGTAATTTTTCAAAATCAAGATATTTTCTGATGATGGATCATTATCTAAAGTTATAGTAATTTTAATATCTGTTTCAATTAATAAGTTTATTTCATCAAACAATATTTTTAAATATGTGCACAATGCTTTTTCTAACTCTAATAAAGAATTTTGATGGGCTTTTTTAAAAATATCTTGAACTGATGCATTTTTCATTATTAAATCATTATTAACAAAATTTAAATCAGTTAAGGAATTGATATAATTATCAATTTTTTCTTTTTCAATATAATCTATGATATTTAAAATATTTAAATAATTATTAATATTATTTTTAAATATTTTTTTATAATCTTTAATTAAAGGTATTTTTAATTGCGTGTCAAAATTACTGACCACAACTTCTTGATAAATATCTTTAGCACTAAGAATGATTAATTTTGATAATGAACTAAAGAAGTCATTTAATGAATTAGTATTTACATTATCTAATTTTATATTACAAGCAGCAATGTTACCTAAAGCATAACACTCTATATCATTTATATATATGGCACCTTCTTCATGCGCTCTTAAACTTTTATTATCGATTAAATATGCCGAAGCAAATTCTTTAGATACTATTTTTCCGAAACGATTAATTAATTCCAATGGTTTATCATTTAGTTTATTTTTAGCTGTTAGACCAATTGTTTCTACAGCTTTAACAAACTTGTGAGTTTGTTTAATATTAAACGCTTCTCGAGAAGATGCTCTTCTCATCCTGTAATCTTTAAAATGATTATATACATCTAAGTTTACTTTTTTTAATTCAAGTTCTATTATATCCTGAATATCTTCAACATTAATAGTTTTTCTATCTTGATAATTTTCATATATATTTTCTAAAACTAATTCGTAAATTTTATTTATATCATTTTCATCTATACATTCGTATACATCATCAAAAGCACTTTTAATAGCAACAGCTATTTTTGTTCCATTAAAACTAACTCTTTGACCACTTCGCTTTACAACTGTTATATCATCAAAAATTTTACTTTTCATATTATACCCTCTACTTAAATACATAATACCAAAACCGCATTAATTACTCAATGTTTTTTTTAAAAAAAAATTTATTTTTTTCTTTTTTATTTTTTTAAAACGTCAATCACTTTTTTCAAAAAAAACATTTTTGCAGATATATATGCCAAATAATTAGAATCCCACATTATTTTATTAGACATTTAATTAGACATATCAAATTTGACACTTTATTATAAAGTAGATTTTTTTACTAATAAATTATATAATATAGTATAAGAAAAGGTGATTTTATGAATTTTAATTATGTTCATTTAATAGGAATCGGTGGATCTAGCATGAGCGGCATTGCAGAATATTTAAAAAACTCTGGTATAAAAGTAACTGGTTCTGATAGAGAATTAAATTTAAACGTGTTAAAACTTAAAGATGCTGGAATTGAAATTTCCATTGGTCATAACAAAAACAATATTACAAATCCTGATTTAGTAATTTATACAAAAGCTGCAAGCAACGATAATCCTGAATTAATTGAAGCTAAAAACAAAAACATTAAAATAATCGAAAGAGCCGAATTTATGGGATTGTTAACTAAACATTATAAAGAGTCTATTTGTGTTTCAGGAACTCACGGAAAATCTACGACTTCATCAATGATCGCTCTAACACTATTAGAAGCAAAAAAAGATCCTAATATTCAAGTTGGCGCAGTAATTAAAAACATTGAAAGTAACAATAGATGTGGCAAGAGCGATTTTTTTGTTTTAGAAGCATGTGAATACAAAGATCAATTTTTATCTTTTTTTCCAAAAGTTGAAGTTATTCTAAATATAGACGCTGATCATTTAGATTATTTTAAAACTTTTGAAAACATTAAAAATTCTTTTAAAAAATATGTATCTTTGTTACCCGATGATGGTTTATTAGTTCTAAATGCTGACGATGAAAATGTTTTAGAGCTTAAGAATTATACTAAAGCAAAGGTGGTTACATACGCCATTAATAATAATAATGCTGATTACAAAGCTAAGAATATAACATTCAAGGATAATGGATGTGCTAGTTTTTGGTTCGAAAATGAAGAGTTTAATTTAAGCGTTAAAGGAACACATAATGTTTATAATGCTTTAGCTACGATTGCCGTAGCAAAGCATTATGAGTTAGATATAGAAGATATTAAAAACGCTTTAAAAAGTTATACAGGTGTCGAAAGAAGATTTGAACATTTAGGAAACATTAAAAATAATATTTCAATCTATGATGATTATGCTCATCATCCAACAGAAATAGAAACAACCTATGAAAGTGTTAAAAATACTCCTCATAATAAAGCGTGGGCTATTTTCCAACCTCATACATACAGTAGAACTTATGAACACTTAAATGAATTTGCAAATATCTTAAAAAAATTTGACAATGTAATTATTGCTCAAATTTATGCAGCCAGAGAAGAAAATGTTTTTGGGATTAAGGAAGAAGATCTTGTAGAGTTAATAAAGAAAGATAATACAAACGTGGTTTATATAGATGATTTTGATGATATCGAGAAATATATTTTAGAAAATGTTGAAGATAACGATTTAATTATCTCAATTGGTGCCGGTCCAATTAATAAAGTTACTAGTAATTTAGCCAAAAAAAATTGCAATTAAATTGTTGCAATTTTTTATTTTAGTTTAATTGATTCACCATTTTCAAAATTTATATCTACTGAATTAGCAATATCTGATTGCAAAATTGTATATTCAGCTATTTTATTTTTGTAATCTTTAATATTAATTTTTTCTTCTTTAAAATCTACGTTTAACAGATCAATTTCATATAGATAGTCGTCATCACTAACTATATATAAATCAAAATATTTTAGATCTTTAGTATAAGCAATAAAGATTTCTTTACAATCCAGAGATTCATTATTATTTTTTACTTCGATTTCTTTAATTGTTTCTATATTCCCTTCATAAAAATATAATGCACCATCATAATATAAACCCACTCCACTAAACGGTAATTTTGATATTTTTTCTTGTTCTAAATTTAACCATTTAAAATCAATATTAATTCCATTATAAAGTTTAGTAATTACTGCATCTAAAGATATTGAATCATCCTCATTTATAGTAATATAATAATTTGTACCATTTCTAATTGCTAAATAAAAAATTTCATTATTATTTAAGTGCCTTGCAATGGCTATATTAGATATATTTTCATTATCATTAATTTTTATAAGTTTGTTATTTTGTTTTGTTAAAATCGCATCCTTTTGGATATCAGGATTTATGTGAGCGAAATAAAAATTATTTTCGCTATCTTGAAGAGCAATTATTTCATCTTTATCATTATTATCTAAATATGAAATTTTGATAATGTCTGCATTTTCTATTTCCAAATTTATTTTTTGTTCATTGTAAGTATAAACTATTTTGCCGCCATTGACTTGATAACTTGTATTTATTCCTTCGTCTTTTTCTTGAAATAAAGCTTCTTTTTTCTGATAAGCTTCCTCAAACGAAGAATTTATTTTTAAATTTTTAACTAGCAATTCACTTTTATTAACCGAATTATCTTTCTTTAAATAAATAAATTTATAATAAGAGAATGCTAAACCTAAAATCAAACCTATTATTGATACTATTATAAGTATTTTTCCCAAAATATTTTTTTTCTTAGAGTTAGATACGTCTTGCTCTTTAACTTCCATATCTATAACATCAGGATTACCATCAATAGATTCTTTATGTTCAACATTTTTTGAAACTTCTTGCAACTCATTATTGTCGTTGATATCAAGACTATTTAATTCTTCATTTTCTTTTACAACCTCAACAGAATTATTTTCAAAAAAACTTTCATTAACATTTAAAGTTTCAATTTCATCATCTAGGTTTTCTATTTCTTCCACAACAAGTTCTGTAGGAATATCTATAATATCATCAGCGTTATTTTTCATATTCCCCTCCTTATTCTTTTTATTCTAATATAATAATAATCATTAGATTAAGCGTTGTCAATAAGATAGTTATCTAATATTTCAAATAATTCTTCCTTAGTTTTAACTGAGCAAATTTTATTTTTCATTCTCTTACTCTCAGGTAACGATTTAAAGTAATAAAGTAAATGGCTTCTTATTTCTAACATAGCTGCTTTTTCATTTTTATCTTCTATTAGCAGGTTTAAATGTCTTTTCATCATATCAATTTTTTCTTTTAAAGTTATTTCTTTTATATCTTTACTCTCAAGAAAATTTACGCACTCTTTTATTAACCAGGGATTGCCAATACATCCTCTACCTATCATAACAGCATCACAGTTTGTTTCTTTTAGCATTCGCGAAAAGTCTTCTTTAGATGTTACATCCCCGTTTCCTATTACAGGAATTGAAACAGCCTTTTTAACTTCTTTTATAATATTCCAATCGGCTTTTCCGGAATAACCCTGACTTCTAGTTCTCGCATGAATCGCTATAGCTTTTGCCCCACACTCTTCACAAGCTTTTGCAACTTCAACAGCATTAATGTGTTCTTGATCCCAACCACTTCTTATTTTAACTGTAACCGGAATATTTACCGCATTCACCACAGCAGCTACTATTTCTTTAATTTTATTAATATCTTTTAATAGAGCACTACCAGCTTGACTTCTTAATGCCACTTTAGGAACCGGGCACCCCATGTTGATGTCAATTATATCAGGATGCATAAGTTTCTCAATTTTTTTTGCAGCATCTACAAAGGATGCAACATCACTTCCAAATATTTGTTGAGCAATTGGTCTTTCTAATTCATCCATTTTAAGCATTTCTAGTGTTTTTTCATTGTCATAAGAAACAGCTTTATCACTAACCATTTCTGCATATATTAAACCTGCACCCATTTCTTTAATTATTTTACGATAACTTGTATTACTTATACCAGCCATAGGAGCAAGTACAACTTGGTTTTTTATTTCAACATTTCCAATATAAAAACTCATAAAACACCTCCATAAAATCAATAAATTCTATTAATGAATTATACTATAAAATCTAAATAAAAAAAAGAATCAATCTATTAATTCTCTTTTCTATATAATAACTTCTAATTCTTCATTACCTACTAATAGGAAAGCATTGGCATCATCAGTATCTAAATGCAATTCAGTAGCAGCATTATCAGTTATTTTAGCATATGCGTCTATAACACCACTTTTTTCTCCAGGAATTACAACTTGAACTTTTTGGTCATTTTTTAAATTTAACTTTTCTGCATCTTCTGTATTCATATGTAAATGACGGTTCGCAATGATACAAGCCTCAGATAATGTTACACTACCCTTAGGCCCAATAACTGTAATTTCAGCTGCTCCAGCTAAGTCACCACTTTTTCTTACTGGTGGATTTACTCCTAAAGCTCTAGCATCATGACGTGAAACTTCAACTTGATTATAAGGTCTAAATGGTCCTAAGATTCGAACATTTGCCATTTCTCCTTTTGGACCTTTTATGGTCACAACTTGATTACTAGCATATTCACCAGGTTGTGTTAATTCTTTTTTAATTGTTAATTCTTCATCAAATAACATTTTATATGTTTCTTCATTTAAATGTAAATGACGATTACTAATTCCAACGTTTACTTTTATGTTCATTATAAATCCCTCTTTCAAAATATAACAAGAATATTATATATTATTTTGTTAATAAATTAAAGCCTTGAGTTAAATATTTTGTATGATAAAATTTAATTATAAGGAGTATAGTATGAGAATTAATGATTTAAGTTTAATTGTAATGGAAAATTGCAAAGATTTCGGCCAAAAAGTTGATGATTACCTAAAAAAAATTAGAAAGACGGATAAAAGTTTTATTTTACCAGTTGAGGCAGTTAGATTTAGTGACGGTGAAGGTAAAGTAAAATTACTATCTAGTATAAGAGGGAAAGATGTATTTATATTAAGTGACACACATAATTATAATATTAAATATAAAATGTATGGCGAAGAACATACTATGAGTCCTGATGAACACTATCAAGATATAAAAAGAACTATTTTAGCTATGATGGGACACGCAAAAAGAATAACAGTAGTAATGCCATTCTTATATGAATCAAGACAGCATAGAAGAAAAAGTAGAGAGTCTTTAGATTGTGCATTAGCTTTACAGGAATTAAAAGCATTAGGAGTTGATAACATTATTACATTTGATGCTCATGATCCAAACGTCCAAAATGCAATACCTACCATGGCATTTGATAATTTTTATCCGACTAATGACATTTTGAAAGAATTTTTAAAAAATGAGAAAATTGATAAAGAAAACACTTTAGTAATAAGTCCAGATGCCGGAGCAATGGATAGAGCAAGATTTTTAGCAGATATAATAAAAGTAGACGTTGGTTTATTCTATAAAAGAAGAAATTTAGCTAAAGTTGTAAACGGAATGAATCCAATTGAAGCTCATGAATATTTAGGAAAAGATTTAGAAGGAAAAAGCGCTATAGTTGTAGACGATATGATAGCAAGCGGTAAATCATTAATAGATGTGGCAGAAGAGTTAAAAAGAAGAAAAGCAAAAAAAGTATTTTTCTTTTCAACTTTCGCTTTATTTACTCAAGGACCTGATATATTTATTGAAGCTCATAAAAACAAATTATTTGATAAAATTTATAGTACAAATTTAACTTTTGTACCAGAAGAGATAAAAGCATCTGATTGGTTTATTGGAGCTGACTGTACTGAATATTTAGCAGAAATTATAGATTATACTAATGCTGGTAAATCCATCTCAGAATTAATACTTAAAAATTCTGCGATTCAAAATATAGATAATAACTAAAAAAGATTCAAGCAGTTCTTGAATCTTTTTAAATGTTTATATTTTCAATATTTATTAACTCTAAATTTTCATTAAATGTAGCACAATGAACACTAATTAAAGATGATGAATCAACTACTCTATCATTAAAGTTTAAGATAAGATTATTATCTAAGTTATAGGCAACATCACACCAATTAGAAAGTAATGAATTAACAGCTAACGTGTGCGTAAAAATTGCTATTTCTTCATCTTGATTTAACTTTGTTATTTCTTTAAAAATTTTAGTCAACCTTTCCTTTGTATTATTGAAACTCTCTCCACTAGGTAATTTATAATCAAAATCATGTTCTTGATTTTCTTTAAAAAATTGAAAATTAGTTTTACTAGTTGCTACGCCTATTTTCCTTTCATTTAATTTATTTTCAATATTAATAGTTAAATTTAGTTTATTAGATAAATATTTAGCCGTTCCTAAAGCGCTAGCAAATCCAGAAGAATAAATACTTGAAATACTTTCTAAGTCTTTTAAACAAGATATTTCTTTAGCTTTATTTTCTCCTTCGATACTTAACGGTCTTTTTTCTCTTTTATTGTCTATATTTTCATCTTTTAAATAATCTATATTATTTAAAACTAAATTATTTACTATAAAATATATTTTTCTCATTATTATCACCTAATTTAATTATACTTGTTTTTTAATTAGTTCTCAATAGATAGATAACGATATAGACATTCATATTTTAAAAGGAAATCATCAAATTATTTTGTAATAATATGTATGAAAGGAGTTAACATGTTAAAATTTTTTAGGTTTATTGTTTATTGTATATGGGAATATTTTAATTATAAATAAAAAAAGATAATAATTTATCTTATTTTAATAATTCGCTTTCCCCGCTATTGTAGTTAATTTTTATTCCATCTTGAACATTATAAATAAATACATTAAATTTAATACCTTCACCCTTATCCTCAATAGAATATGCTTCTATTTGAACGCCCTTAGCTAAAAGATTATCATTTTCAAAAACAGGAGTCACTTTATATAAAACATGATTATTAGTTTCTTTAATATAATCTGCAACTTGATTTTCGAAAATTAGCATACTTTCTGAATTCATTTGTCTCGTACAAGTAATTAAATTTTTTTCATTTGCATTTTCTCCAGTTAATTGATATCCAATTAAATGACATCGATTATATAAGTATTTTCCATCTACAATATCATATTTTATTGTATGCCATCCAGTTGGCTTAATCATCCCAATACTTCCACGTTCTTCTTTAGGCATTAAATCTAAACTAATATTTGCATAGGCAGAGCCACATCTTTCCAAATTATCTAAATCACTATATTTTTCAAAAGATTTATTGTTTTTATCTTCTTCTGGAAAATCAGGTTCATTATTATTTAATATGACATAAGCTTTACCGTTATACTCAGGAATATTTCGCAGATCATATGAAGATTCAATGAAGGTTTTTGAATTATCTTCTGGCTCTTTATTTTTCTCAAAGAAATCTGTTGCAAAAATTATCAATATTGCAATTAAACTTATAATTAATTTTCTGGTTCTTTTTTTCATTTTACATCCTACTTTTATTTAATTTTATCTAAATAATAAAATTTAGTAAAGTATTAAATTAAATAAAAGGATGTCTTAAATGATTATTTTTAGTTTTTTCTAAATAATTTACTTTAATTTTAATTTGAGGAAAAACATAAATAATATTTTTTTCATTATAATCCATAAATGGGGATTTTTTTTGTTTTTGTTCTTTTAATATTTTTTTTGATAATTCATATTTTTGTCCAACCGTTACTTTTCCTACATACAAAAGTTTATTATTTTTTTTCTCTCCTAATAAAAGCGAAAGTGTATTTTTATTTATGATGTATCCACCGATAAAAAATTCATCATCTTTTATATTTTTTATTTTTACCCATGAATTTGATCTTTCACCAATTTCATAAATACTATCTTTTCTTTTGGCCACTATCCCCTCAAGCTCTAATTTAACAATTTCATTAAACAAATTAATTCCTTGTTCTTCAATAAAGAAAGTTTTATTAAAGTATTCATTTTCTGAATATTTTGCTAAGATTTTTTTTCTTTCTAAAAGAGTTAAATTTGTTAAATCTTTATTTTCAAAAAGAATATCAAAACATACAAAAGTAACTGGATTATTTTCTGCACAACGTTTTATCCTGATTTCACTCTTCATATTATTACGTTGTAATAATTTTTTAAAAGAAGGGCGATCATTGTCAAAAAGCACTATTTCTCCATCAAAAATTGTTTTAACAGTAACAAGATTTTTTATAATTTGGAGCTCCGGATATAAATGTGTAATATTTAATCCGTTTCGAGAATATATAGTTAAACTTTTTGGTGAAGCATAAATTATAGCTCTAATACCATCGAATTTTATTTCGTATATATAATTTTTATCATTAAATGGTTTATCTAGCTCTTCAAGAAGCATAGGTTTAAGTGGTATATTTTTCCAAAGATTCATTTGTATTTCTTTAAACTCTTTTCTAATGCTGCCATCAAATTATTTACTTGCTTCTTAGGTTTAGATTTTTTTGACTTTACTTCTTTTCCTTCAAGTTTATCATTAATAGCATCTCTGATATTATTTTGATATTCATCTTTATAATCCTCTGGTTTAAATTTTATACTTAAACTTTCTATTAACTGTACAGCCATATTAAGTTCTTTGTCTTTAAAATTTGATTCTATATCTTTTTCATTGATAGTTACTTCTTCATCAAAATATAAAGTTGTCATAATAATTCCAAAAGAAGTTAATCTTAAAACACAATAATAAAATTTACTTCCCACAATTGTTTTTGCTAAAGCAACTTTTTTTGTTTTTTTTAACGCATTACAAAAAAGATTGTATGCCTTAGAATTACCCTCAGTCTCTAAGACATAACTTTTTTCAAATAATATAGGATCTATTTCTTTAATATCTACAAAACCTACGATTTCAATTGTCTTGTCGTTTTCCGGTTTTAATTTGTCTAATTCTTCTTTTTCTAAAACTAAATAATTATCATTTTCATATTCATACCCTTTAACTATATCCTTTTCTTTAACATCTTTTTTACAATGTGGACAATATTTAATATACTTAATTCTTTGCAAACATTTTTTATGTAGTTGATTAAACGATGTGTCATTATTTTTTATAACCGGATTTATGACTACCGGAATGTTTACTAATGCAAAAGAAATATTACTCTTTATATTTGGCATTTGTATCACCTATTAATATTATTTCCTAAAATAGGTAAAAAATTAGTGTTTTTGTTTTTTTATATAAAAAAAATCATAATGTTTATAAATTAACATTATGATATATATTTGATACATCTTCAATATCTTCAAGCATAGAAATAAGCTTTTCAAAGGTTTCTAAATCTTCGCCCTCTAAAGTAATTTTTTCTTTAGCAAACATACCTACTTCATCTATTTCATAATCAACATCTGATATTAATTTTTCTAATACATCTTTTACCTTATTATGATCTGTTGGATTTACACTTATTGTAATATAACCATCTTCATTTTCAAAATCCACTAAATCAATTCCGGCGTTTACTAATTCTTCAAATATTTCTTCTTCATTTTCAGCTTTAATAGAAGTTACTCCAAGATAATCATAATTATAGGATACAGAATTTGAAACCCCTAAGCTTTTATGAACTTTATTAAATGCTGCTCGTACAAACCCAACTGTACGATTAACATTATCTGTTAAACAATCAATAATTAACGTTGAGGCACCAGGCCCAAAACCTTCATAAACTACTTTTGTATAATCATCTGCGCCTGCCCCCTTAGCTTTATCAATTGCACGATTAATAATGTCTGAAGGAACTTGTTGTTTTTTTGCTTTTTCTACCAATCTTTTTAATGTAATATTTGATTCAATTTCAGGAACACCTTTTTTAGCAGCCAAATATATTTCTTTAGCAAAAGTTGAATATAATTTAGCTTTAATGGCACCAGTCTTTTGAATACTTGCTTTTCTAACTTCGTATGCTCTTCCCATATTTATCACCTCATATAAATTTTAATTTGCTTACATACTTATAAATTATGTTTGATTGTTTTTTCGATTTTTTTATTTTATTTATTACTTCCAATGGACTATATAACTTAAAATATGTCCATCCTTCTAATTTCATAATAAATTCTAGAGATTTAATAATCATCATTTTATCGTCATTAACTTTAAAATATTTTTTCACTCTATTCATAGTTCTAATATCAACCTTACGGTTAAGAAAACGGTAATACCAATCTTTTCTTTTTTTAAAGCAAAATTTCTTTCCATCTAGATTTTTTATGACCTTTAATGCATCAAAATACCCAAGACGTATATTATCATTAATTTGCTTTTGATTCAAGTTTAAAATGCTTCCTAAAGAGCGACTTGGTTTAATATATATAATATTTACTTTCTTTTTAGGTTTTACTTTAAATCCAATACTTTTTAATGAGACAACATAAATTGTATCATAGTTTTTTTCTATCCATAAATTAAAAGGACAATTATCATAAAATCCGCCATCTAAATAATAATTATTATCAATTAATTTTTCAAATTTAAACACTGGCAAAAAACAGCTGGCTAATATATAATCATCGATCTTATCTTTTGGAATTTCATTCTTATATTTATAGACGGGTGTTAAGTCATTTAACTTTACTGTTACTAAACCAAAATCAACATTACTTTTATACAATTTATCTAGTTTTAAATTATCCACAACAACTTTTCTTAGTTTTGCTGTATTTATTCCTTTATTCTTCATTACTTTTTTTATGTTACTAAAAGTTTTATTAATTGTTGATATTTTAATATCTTTAAAACCGTCTAATTCTAACAATTCTGATATATCTACGTTTCTCCAAAAAGATAGCAATTCTTTATCTTGACCAGCTGCTAACATAGCAGCATTAAATGATCCAATAGATGTACCAGATATACCATTAAATTTTATTCCAGAGTGTTTTAATGCAAAATAAGCTCCAACTTGATAAGATCCTCTTGCCCCACCGCCTTCTAATGTTAAACCTATCATTTCTCTTTAACACCAGTTTTTTCTAAAATTTTTAGTAAAGGTACACCTATAAAAATATTAAACTCTCTATTTTTATTTTTTCTTTTTTGCCTCATAAAATATGACATTATTGAGTCATTTCTATAATGTAAAATATCTTCAAGTTTGTCTGAATCTTTATAAATAAAACCATGAAAATCTTTTAAACTAAACAAACGTGATTTTATAAATTTCCAGCTTAATCCATAATATTTTAAAATGTTAATTAATATTTCCTTGTAAGTAGTACGGCAGTTTTCTCCACCTGTTAAATTAAATTTTTTACCATTTAAAGATGATATATTATCTAAAGCTTTGACAAATGCATAAGCTGCATCTTCTGCTGTAATAACTTCAATATATTCATTGTTAATGCCGCTATAAATAAAATCATTATTTAAATCGCTTAAGACAAGCGGCAATCTAAAAATAATATAATTTTTGATGTTTTTACTTATCATTTTTTCGATTTTGATTTTAGCCACACTATAATAATCTAAATGATTGTTAGTAACTTTTGTTGATATTGAAACTTCTGTATTACCTACTTCATATACACTTGTTGAAGATGCATATAATAATTCACAATTTTTATTATAAAATTCAATTGCCCTTATAATATTTTCTGTCCCTTTATAATCAATTAATTCCATTAAATCTTCTTTAACATTTGCTAGCGGGGGCATTACTCCTGCCAAGTGGATAATATAGTCGTGATCTTTTACAAGAGCATCAGTTAAAATTGGGTCAGTAATATCTCCATAAATAATATTTATTCTTTTTTTATATTTTTTTAACATTTGAAATGTATTTCTATTTTTTAAATCTATCGCTGTAATCTCATATTTACCTTCACTTAATAAATATTTAATAACTAAATTTCCTATAGCACCTGCTGCTCCAGTAACTAAAACCTTTTTCATTTACATCACTCTACTTTTTAAATCTATTTGTATTATAGCAAAGATATACTAAAAATACTAGATACTGTTTATTTAATTAAAAAAAGGTGTTTTTAACACCTTAAATTTTAGAAATAGACTTCATACCATTTTAAGAAACAATATACAGTCCATACTTTACGATAATTATCTTTTTTATTATTTTTATGTTCATTTAGTAATTTAATTAAGTATTTTGTATTAAAGAATTTTTGACTAGAATTTGACTCTATTGTTTTTTTTACTTCATTATAAACGTCATCTTCTTTTAGCCATTCTCTAATTGGCACTGGAAAACCTAGTTTTTTCTTTTTATATGATTCATTAGGAATGTGCTCTTTGGCTGCTTCTCTTAAAGCAACTTTAGTGTTCTCTTTAGTTACTTTATAATCAAAAGGTAAACTTGAAGCAACTTTAAATACTTCTTTATCTACGAATGGAACACGTCCTTCTAATGAATTTGCCATTGTCATACGATCAGCCTTTTGCAAAATATCTTTAATTAACCAGAAGTTAATATCAATAGCCTGCATTTTAATTATATTACTTTCATTTTTGAATTCCTCAAAAACTGGTCGAGTAATATCATTATTTCTAATAGTTCTTTTTTTCTTTAAAACTTTGTTTGATTCTTTTTCACTAAATACTTTATTAACTCCGATATAGTTTTCTTCTAAAGTCATTCCTCGTCTAACCAAAAAATTAACTCCTCTTACTTCTGGTAAGAAACTACATATCTTAGATATTCCTTTTCTAATTATAAATGGAATTTTATTATAGAATGAATAATCTACTTCTTCGCGATAAGTATTGTATCCTCCAAAAAATTCGTCAGCGCCTTCACCAGATAGTACTACCTTTAAATCCTTACTAGCCAAATTAGCTACAAAATATAATGCAACAACTGCAGGATCACTTGCTGGTTCATCCATATGATACATTATCTTTGGAATTATTTTCATGTATTCTTCTTTTTTTATTGTTTTACTTTTGTTAGTAATTTTTAATTTATTAGTTAAATCTTTAGCTAAATCTATTTCGTTATATTTATTTATGTCATAGCCAACTGTATAAGTCTTATCTGGCTTTGCTAAAGTTACTAGATATGATGAGTCTATTCCACTTGATAAAAATGAACCAACTTCAACATCTGCTAGCATATGATGATCAACCGAATCTTGCATAACTTCAGAAATTTTATTAACAGCAGTTTCATATTTCATTTTTCTATCTGGAAACGTTAATTTAAAATACTTTTTCTTAGTTAAATTCCCATTCTTATATAATAAATAATGTCCTGGTTCTAAACGATAAACTCCTTTAAAAAATGTTTCTTCTGTCGGAGTAAAACTAAATGATAGATATGGGCCTATTAAATCTTCATTTAATTCTTTTTTAAAATCTGGATGTTCTAAAAAACTTTTTATTTCAGAACCAAACATAAAAGCATTATTAAAATTAGCATAATAAAGAGGCTTTATCCCAAAATTATCTCTTGCTAAAAATACTTCTTTCTTATTTATATCATATATAGCAAAAGCAAACATACCTCTAAGTTTTTTAGTGAGCTCACTTCCCCATTCTTCGTATCCATGAAGAAGAACTTCGGTATCACATTGAGTAGCAAATTTATGTTTTTTCTTTTTTAACTCTGTTCTTAATTCTATATAATTATAGATTTCTCCATTAAATATAACTACCATTGATTTATCTTCGTTATACATCGGTTGACTACCATTTGATAAATCTATTATAGATAGGCGTCGATGAGCTAAAGCTATTTCGTCATCAATATAAAATCCTTCACTATCTGGGCCACGATGAATTATTTTATCACTCATTTTTTTTATAATTTTCTTTTTATCTTTATTTTTATCTACAAATCCTACTATTCCACACATATTATTCTCCTAGTACTTTTTTATAATAATTATGTTCAATTATATTTTTACTCATAGTAATTTTTGATGAAACTATACTATTCATTGTATTAACATAATTTTCATCAACATTCACATTTTCATTTGGAATAAACTCTTTAGTATTTGCAAAATATTTACCTTTATCACTAACCCATGAACGATTATTCATTATTGCTAATCCTGGTTCAGTACTTAATATATCTTTTCCAACAAATAATCTTGAGTCATATGTTAAACCAAAAATGTTATAAAGTGTTGGAATTACATCAATTTGGCTGCCTACTTTATCTATTTCAATTTTATCCATTTCACTATTCCACAATACAAAATTACTATGATTTATTTCTATTATATTATCTCTTTTGTAAGTAGATACTTCATTGATTTCAGATAATGACAACATATATGGATAATGATCTCCTACAAAAGCAATAACAGTATCTTCTAATTTTCCAGATTCTTCTAACTTTTTGATTAATAATTCTAGCGCTTGATCAAATTCCATCTGAGCAGCTATGTAGGCTTTAACTGATTCACTGTATGGTAAATTTTGAACTTCACTTTTATGCTTTTTGCTCATGTTATTTCCACCCCATGAATAAGCACCATGTCCACTTACTGATGCATAAAACACCATAAAATTGTCTTCATTAATGTAATCATCTACAGTTGCTTCAATCATTTGAACATCACTTTCAGGCCATGATTTACAATTGATTTTCTTTTCTAGGCCATTATAACACCCTTTAAAATTATCAAAACCAATAGCTTTTAAATATTTATTTCGATCTTGAAACGTATAATAATGATTATGATACGCATAGGTTTTATATCCAATGTCATTAAACATGTTACCTATCCCATAAGGAAAACTGTTTTTACCATTTCTCCAATTTTTTAAGATAGAACCATTAGCATATAATCCTGTCAACTCTTGAAATTCTCCACCTATAGTACTATTGTTTACTGGAGTATAAAAATTATTAAATACAAATCCAGAATTTGTTAACTTATAAAGAGTTGGTGTTAATTCTTTATCTACTGCAATTGTATTATAACTTTCAGCCATAAATAAAATTAAATTCTTATCTTTAAAATATCCAGTATATTCATTTTTATAAGTTCCTGGATCATTATTAAAGTATTCATGCATATTTTTTAAAGAAGAATTTTTTTCTTTTTGAATAAGATTATCAAAGTTTACTCTTTCATCTATATTTAAAGAGTAGACAACTTCTTCTGGAACGTTATTTTCATGATTTATAAACTCTACTTTTTCCTCAAAACCAAATAACGCCTTTTTAACATCTAAATAAGAACCCGTTAAAACTCCAAATTTTTCAATACTTAAAGATGGTTCATTAACGTTATAATATAAATCATAAGCTGAGTAAGTATCTTTTTTATTAATTAGTAAAGCACCTTTAAAACCTAAGATCATTAAAATTAAAACTAATATTGTTATTCCAGTTAGCTTTATAGTTGATTATTCAAAGTTAATTTTTTTAGATATAAAG
>JAZRRD010000032.1:0-1780 GCA_045650425.1 Bacilli bacterium
CGTTATATGTATTTATGGATAAAAATTATAATGTTTTTGGTATTGAAGAATGGGATCCATTAATAAAAACATTTCCTTCTTTTGTTAATGGAAAATGTTATGAATATTTAACTTATACAAGTGTTTTTGAATATGAAGATGGATTTAATTATCCATTTCAAGAATATACATTAAAACAATTAATAGATTTATCTAATAGAATTGAAATAATGGAAACTAATCATGGTCATACATTATGTACAAGAGTTAACGGAGCTTGGTATGATAGAAATTATGGCGAAAACGAAGATGAATTTCAATTGTTGTCATATATTAAATTTTTAGGTGAAGAACTAAAACAATATTTTTTATTAAATTATCATATGAAATCTATTGGATACATGAAATTTAATGGTTATGAATTGCCTAATGCTTATTCATATATAAGGAATTTAATTAGTAGAATAAATGAATGTGTAGATTATCATCTTAAATATGATAAAAGACCAAGACCAGCAGATATTTTAAGTTCTTTGGGACAAAATTATAGAGAATTAAAAATGGATGGAATGCTATATGATGTAGCTGATTTATTAATGAAACAAAAAGGTTATAAAGTAAAAAGCGGATGTCCAGATACAATTGAAAAGATAGATGCTATAGAAGAAAGAAAAGATTTGTCTATAGTAGCACAAACTTTGTTAGAAATATTAGAATTAAGTGACGAAGAATTAAAAATAAAAGAGCAAAAAGATAGAGAAAAACTAGTTGAAAGACAACTTGATAATTTAAGGCCTTATCTTGAAGAAGATATAGAAGACGATATTGTAGAAGAAAAAGGACCTGTTTTGAAAAAAACAAAAAAATCAAATAAAAAATAGTATAATGTTAATCAAAGTTAAATCACATTATATTCAATAAAAGTTGCCCCTCAAACTTGCTCGTCCTACAAGCTGCCCTAAATGAAAAGAAATAGTTAATATAAATTAGACTGAGATTTTAAAAATCTTGGTCTTTTTTGTAGGTTATATTGTAAAAAGTCTACATATAATATATAATAAAAATGTAATAAATAGTTTGCCTGATATTTATATCACAATTTAATCGATAGGGTGTATTTCTAGAGGCAAAATAGAAATATGCATGATGCGGAGATACTTATTTATAGGATAAGTGTCTCTTTTTTATTATTTTTTAAAGGAGGTACTAAAATGAATAAAATAATAGAAAAAGAAAGAGTAATAATTGAAGATATAATTTATGAAGTAAGAGCAGTACAGGTAATGCTTGATAGTGATATTGCAAAACTTTATCAAGTTGAAACAAAAAGAGTAAATGAGGCGGTTAAGAACAATCCGGATAAATTTCCGGAAAGGTTTAGTTGGGTTTTAACAAATAAAGAAACAAAAGAACTAAGGTCGAAAATTTCGGCCTTAGAAATTAAAGGACAAGGGAAATATAGTAAATATGCTCCAAGAGTATTTACAGAGCAAGGATTATATATGTTGGCTACTATTTTAAAATCAAAAGTTGCAACAGAGGTATCAATTGCTATTATGGATACTTTTGTAAAAATGAGACATTATATTAATTATAATAAATCATTTTTACCACATAAATTTATGATTTTAGAAGAAAAAGTTAACGAGAATTCAAAAAGAATAAATGAATTATTTGATAAATTTGATCCTAAAGATATTGTAAAAAATTATTTGTTTTTTGAAGGGGATTTCTATGATTCTTATTCATTGTTATTGGATATTTTTAATAACGCTAAAGAAGAAATAATTATAATTGATAA
>JAZRRD010000033.1:0-3143 GCA_045650425.1 Bacilli bacterium
TTTTTCAGGATTTTCCCCCAATTACACAACCAAATTTCAAAAAATCCCATTTTGGTTGTGCAAATCACCACCCCAACGGCGAAAATGGGGGAACGATTGTTAGAATGGTATTTCATGTTCTATAGAAGCTCAAATTTATTAATAAAATAAAAAAAGCATCTTCTATAGAAGGTGCTAAAACTATTTTCAGTTTCTAACACACTAGAAACTCGTCATGAGTTTCTGTGTGAAAAAGACTAGAATAAATTCTAGTCTTTTTGGAGAAGCAAATTTTAATTTGATTACCTTTTTTTATACATAACAAGTTCTGGGTTTTCACCATTTTTTTCATAAGTACATACAAGAAGAAAATCCATATTAGCTACAATTCCAAAACATCTATCTCCTCCAAACTCACATTCAAGCTGACTACCAAGATATGATGCTTTATCATCTAGAAATTTAACTATATCTCCATTTGGAAGTCTATATTCAAGATTTACAAAACTACCTGGTAATACATTCAAATTTTCTATCTTTGGTAATCCTTCAATACCTAAAAGTGTGTTAAATTCATCGATAATCTGTTTTTTAAATTCTTCAAACATTTCAATACCACCAATTTTTATATATTGTTTCCAAAAATCCAATGTAAAATCTCCATCTGCATAACACCATTGACAATACTCTTCATTAAAATTACCATTAGTTTCCTTGCTAATATTACAATCTTCAAGATTCATTCCACAACATTTACATACAAGTTGTTGAGGGGAACCTAAAAGAGTATTTATAGATACATCAAAAAACTTTGATAAAAGTTTTAAAGTTTCAATGTTTGGTATTGTTTCACCATTTTCCCAGCGTGAAACAGCTTGACGAGTAACAAAAACTTTTTCTGCTAGTTCTTCTTGTGATAATCCTTTTTTTGTTCTTAAATCTAATATAATATCTTTTGTTTCCATATAATTATCCCTCCATTTATATTATAATGTTTGAACAATTAAACAACAAGCAACGCTTTGTTGCTATTAGTTATACAAATTGTAATTTATTGATATTATATTAAATTTTAAAATATAAATTATTTATTTTCTTTTAATATATTTTTAACCGAAAAATATGTAATTATAAAATATCCTCCATATATCATTATGATTATTATTGCGGTTACTATAATAGATAATGTCATACTAAAAAGTTCTGCTTTCATAATGAATAAATCTAATATTTTAATACAAACCATTATACCAACAATTGAATGAATAATAGCTATTAGTAATGGAAACATAAAGAATATTCCTGTTTGTTTAAATAATGCTCTATTAATCATTTTCTCATCTGCTCCAAGATTTCTAATCATATTGAATCTTTCTTTATTATCAGTACACTCTGATAGTTCTTTTAAAGCAAGAATAGCAGCACCTGAAATTAAGAAAACTATACCTAAATATATTCCTATAAATGAAGCCATAGCTGATAAACCTATACATGATTCTTTAATATTGATTTTAGTCTCACCATCAACATCTACAAATGCTGGTAAAAGATCTCTACTAATATATAGATTTTCTTCGAATTTAGCTATTTTATCTTGGTTTTTAATTTTATAATTACCAACTAAACAATTAATATATTGATTTTTTTCATCAACAATTTCATCTGCTACAACAAATATTCCATAATTTGTTTCCATACTACTTATTTCAACAAATCCGTCAATACATTTATCATATTTTGGTTTTAATTTATTACCAAATATTTCAATAGTAGCATTATCATTAAGAACAATATTTCTTAAATCTACAGATTGATTATAATTAGAAACTATTATATATTCATCTTTATTTAAATATAATTCTTTATTACCAAAATAATGTTTAACTTTATTATATTCACTTACTTTCATAATATATTCTTTGGTATCATATCCAAGAAAAGGATATTTTTCTTTAATACTTTCAGCACTTTGTCCTAACGATTTTTCAAAAGTAAAGTTATTATCTATATAAATATTAAACACATCATAATTTTCTAACATAGATTCTATTTCTATATTATTTTCTCTATATATATCAATAATACTTTTTTTCTGATACATAATTTCTTCAACTGTTAGATTATTATAATCAACATTCATTTTTTTATAAAGTTGAATATCAGCAGTAGCATACTTTTCTATACCTTTATTTAAAGATTCTTTTATTGAATAGGCACTTGATAACATACAAATAGTACAAAATAACATTAAACATATTATTGTTGATGAAAATACCATTGTGTTAATTTTGCTACTAAATTGTCTTAAAATAAAACTATTAAGACCTTTATAATAAGTTTTCTTCATAGTCATAAAAACATTTAACAATAATCCAGATAATGACCAAAATATAAAGAATGTTGACACACTACCTAATATTATTGGTATTATAATTTCCTTAAAGTCTGCAAAATTATATTTTGATAAAACTAAATAATATGTATATCCTAGTACAATACTAAATAATATAAAAATAAAACTACATAATATTTTGTTGTTGAATTTTATAGACTCATTTTTCTTTTTAGCATTCAATAAATCAATAAGTTTGCATTTATTAATACTAATAGTATTAAATATCATTACAATAAAATACATAATACAAAAATAAATAATTGTTTTAATACATGCACTTTGACTAAACGTAAATATAAATTTTTTCATATTAGCTTCAAACATATTAGCAACAACTATACTCATCAATTGAGAAACTAATATTCCAAATATTATTCCAACTACCAATGATATAGTTCCTATTAATAATGTTTCTATAAAAAGTATTAATGAAACCTTTTTTTTGCTCATTCCAAGTGTTAAATAAATACCAAATTCTTTATTTCTTCTTTTAATTAAAAATCTAGAAGCATATATAATTAAAAAACCTAAAATAAAAGATACAAATACACTTACCGCAGATAATACTACATTCATTAATTTTATAATGTTAAGAGTTCTATTTGATACATTCAATAATACTGTTTGGCTATCTATAGAATTAAAGACATAAAATATTGCTACTCCTAGGACTATAGTAAAGAAATATATTGCGTAATCTTTGAAACTTTTCTTAATGTTAGATAACGATATCTTAAAGAGCATCATTTAAATCTCCTCCCAATTGTGT
>JAZRRD010000034.1:0-9616 GCA_045650425.1 Bacilli bacterium
GATGATTATGAAATAGTTGGATATTATGATATTATAGAGAATGTTTTATATAATAGCAGTTATCAAATAAGTGATATTGTTCCTAATGACAATTCTATATCATTAAATAATTTTGAAAATATTATTACAAATTTATGCAAAGAAATTGATGAATATATTTCAGATTATGTTATTAAAAATGCTGAAGAATATAGAGAATTAGGTCAAGAAAAATATAAAGAACTAGATAGTTGGAGAAAAGCTGGAGCAACCAAAGAAATAGAAAGTAATTTTATTGAAGATATTGTTCCTATTGTAAAAATGGCAAGTGCAGGTAGTGCATATAAAATTAGATATAGTGAAGAATATAATAATAAAAATATAATAATAGATTATTTAGATAATCCTAAAAAATTAGTTGAAGACTATGCAGTTAAGTTTATAAATGAAAATAAAGAGGAGTTAGGAAAAGATTTATTAGTATATGAATATCAACTTGAGTATTTAGATAAAATCAAAGAAAATAATGATAATGAATTTGATCATATTTATACTAATAAAAAAATACTAGAGAGCATCAAAGACTTAGATGCAAAAAATATAACTATAACTATTAATTATAATAACAATGAAATAACATTTAAATATGACTTTAATAGATTATTATCTGAATTAAAAAATGCAGATTATAAAGGTTATGAATATAGTTCTAGTTATGAAAAAGTAAGAGATTTCTTAAAAGAAAATAATATAAAAGATGAAAGAGGTTATCAAGAAGATGATTTCAAATTTGCTAATATTACATCCATTACTTATGGCAAAAAAGTAATATATCAAAATGAAATATCAAAAGAAGATAAAGAATTAGATAATGATGATTTTGATTTAGAAAGATAATTTTTTATATTAAGTGTTTACTAGTGTAAACAAGAATAGAAAGGAAAATATATGAATAATAAAACATTAGAGAAAAAAATAGAAAGATTGGAACAATTAAAAAATAAAGAGTTAGAAAAAATTTCTGCAATTAACCAAGTGGTTTCTGATTATGATAAACAATTAAAAGTTTTATATGATTTCAGAAAAGAACAAGAAAAAATTTATCAAAGACAACAAGAATTAGATTTAAAAATTAAGGAGCAACAATAATAATGAGCAGTTATTTTAAAGCTCGTGATGAATTAGTAAAAATGTACATTAAAAGTTTGGAAGAAGGTAGAATTCCCTGGGAAAAGATGTGGCAAACAAATATCCCAGAGAATGGTATTACAGGAAAAAAATATAAGGGTGTTAATAATTTGATTTTATCTTATGTAGCAATTCAAAGAGGATATAAAGATAACAGATGGTGTACTTATATGCAAGTTTCAAAGAATAAATGGAAATTGAAAGATGCTAAAGGACAAGGTGTTTCTATTGAATATGTAGGAATGAAAAATAAAAAAGATAATAAACTTTATACCTTTGAAGAATACAGAAAAATTATTAATGAATTCCCAGAGAAAGAACCTGAGTTTTCAATGAGAAGGTATAACTACACCGTATTTAATGCTGACCTTATAGAAGGTATTGAAAAGAATAATGATGTTAATAAAGACAAAATAATTAGTAATGATTACATTAGTAATATCATAAACAATATTGATGTTAAATATCAAGAAAAAGGTCAAGAAGCATATTATGATGTTATAGGTGATGAAGTAGTTATACCACCTTCTAATACTTTTAAAAATACGTATGCTTACTATTCAACACAATTACATGAAATAGCTCATGCAACAGGTCATAATAC
Organism: Bacilli bacterium; assembly: GCA_045650425.1. GTDB lineage: Bacteria > Bacillota_I > Bacilli_A > RF39 > UBA660 > RGIG1752. The sequence goes on from JAZRRD010000034.1 coordinate 1,772, forward strand.
TAGATTAAATAGAGATATGTCTGGTGAATACAGAACTGAATCGTATGCTAAGGAAGAACTAAGAGCAGAAATTAGTTCTTCTTTTCTTATGCAAAAATTAGGTTTAGAATATGATGAAAGGCATCTGACTAATCATAAAGCGTATGTAAGAGGTTGGTTAGAGATTATCAAAGATAAACCTCAAGAATTATTTGCAGCAATATCAGATGCTAATAAAATAGTTTCATATTTAGAAGATAAAAGTTTATCTAAAGAAAAAGATTTTTCTAAAGAAATAGAGGAAATGGAGATGGAGTATGCGTAGTATTCATAGTAGGCATTATGTCTATACACATTGGTTAAGGATTGATAGTAATGGTGATGAAGTAAAACAATGGGAACAATTAAAAGAATATTGGAATAAATATGATTGTTCAATGACTGTATATTATTATGATTATAATCCATTAACCGAAAAAGCAATTAAGTTGGATTGTAATCAATCATACGAAGATTTAGATCTTGATGTTAATTCTATGTCTTCTGGCAGTTTAAAAAGAGTAAAATCTAAACCTACAAATATAACTGTTTATAATAAAGGAATAGATTACTTTTTTGTACGAAAACTTGGTCCAGAAGTATTAGAAACTTTAAGAAAACCTAAATCTACTATTAATGTTCCTGAAGAACAATTAATAGAAGTTGATTTTTTAAATGAGTTTTCTGATATGGAAAATATAGAACAATTTAACAAAATAATGAAAGATGAAGATTGGAAAATTGTAAAAATAGATAGTGATAGAAAGTACCATTATCAATTATATTTTGGCAAGGGTAAACAAGTTTATAATAGACAAGAATATGCTTTTGCTGACTTCACATTTAAAAGTAGATTTAAGGATAGATTACAAAGATTCATTAATAATTTAATTAAACAAAAAGAGTTAAATATTAGTAATTTTGTTGGAAGAAAAATAAATATGTTTGAATCGGAATATCAATTTTCATCTGATAAAAATATAAATATAGATATTAAATGTATAGGTTTAGTTTTAGGAATAAATAATAATTGTTTTGATATATATGATTCTCAAAGACCTTTAGGAAGTCAGTTTTATTCATTAGATATATTAGAATTTGAAAAAAGAATGAATGAAGGTATATATAAACCAAATTATAATTTGTTAGCATCTCATGAACAATTAGAATTGAGAAAGTATGAGTTTAAAAAGACTAAACGATTTACAGAACTTTGTGGAGATTGGGATTATAGGAATATTGATATGAGTAATGTACATTTAGAATCACTAAAGATTCAAAAAGATAAATTAATACTTACTTGTGAAAAATATTCAAGTCAAATAGATGGCTATGTTTCTTGTCCAGCTTGTGAAGTAGAGTCAAAAGAATTAGTTTATGAATTTAGGTTGCTGGATTTAGAAAATAGAGAACATGTTTTAAATTTTATGAGTAAATTAGAAAATTATATTGATCATAAAAAAGTTGAAAGAGAACTTAATAATAAAGAAAAAGAATTAATAAAAAATAAAGAATCTTTAGAAGAAATGGAGATAGAATATGAATAATATTTTAGATATTTATGAAAGTTTAGCTGATTCTATTGAAGAAATAGACGATTTTAGGATTTATGATTTCATATATTATTTAGGAATAAATAGCGTTGATAAAGATATATCAAAAGAAGAGATAACAAGATTAATAAATGTATGTAAAGAAAGTTCAGATAATTTTATTGATACCTTTAAGTTAGCAAGAACATTAACTTCGCTTGTATATAAAGAAAAATATATGACTTTAGATCAATTAGAGCGTGTACCCTCAGAATCAATAAAACATTTTTATTCGGAGGAAAAAATGTATGAATTAAGATATTATTTTGAATCATACGAAGAAATGGTGATCTCACCAAAAGAAATAATGGAAGGCGTATCTTATACCGTTGCTCGTGTTGTTCATAATGGTTATTGTGCTGAACTACATTATTGTAGTGATACAGGTGCATCAGTAGAATATGGAACAAAAACATCTCATGATATGTGGGAAAATGAGGTAGAAGATGCCAGTTGGTTTAATAAAGATTTATCAGATGATTATATATTAAATAGATTAAATTGTTTATATGATGAAGAATTTTCTGATAAAAGAATAACAAATGAAAAAGCAGAAGAGATGAATTTAATTGATCACATTTTAGCAAAACACAAAGTAGATGATATTGTTTTATATTCAAACGACAATGGAGATTTAATTGCTTTTGATGATGTGAATTACTGGAAGGGAAAAGATTTTTATGATTTCATGTTCAAAGAATTATTTGTTTATAATCGTGAAGGAAAAGTAGAATTAATAGATGATTCTGATTATAAAAGACTAGAAGGATATAGAAAACAATATGAAGAAAAAACAAACGAAATAGAAAAGGAGATAGAATATGAATAAAATAAAAGCATTAAAAGAATTAGCAGAAGTATTTGGAAAATATGATTGTAATATTTATGATTTTTGTTATTATTTAGGATTAACAAATGTAAAAGAAGATATAAAAAATAAAGATTTAATAGTATTATTGGATAAATGTTCTGAGTTAAGTGGAGAATATACAGATCCAATTGAAGTAGGACAATCATTAGCAAATGCAGTATATGAAGATAAATCTATAACAATAAAACAATTAAAAAAAATGAGTGCTGAAAGGTTTAATGATTGGTATATGGATGGAAGAGAAGTAGGTACTGATTTAGAATTAGATGAAGAAAGGGAGATGGAATAATGGACGTTTTATTTGGATATAAATCAATGCCTGAATGGCACAAAAAGAATATAAAAAATTATTATATATTAGATGGAATTTATAAAGCAGAACCTAATATAAGCGAAGAGGATGCACGATACATTTTTAATATTTGTCAACAAATTAAGAATGAAAAAGTGTGTCCTTTTTCTATTGCTTATTATTTGACAGAACATTATATGAAAGATGATATAGATGATGAAGAATTAAAAGTTGCAACTTCTGGAGAGATAATTTCTGCTGTTCTTCATAATGATTTAAACTTTTTACCATTCTTGAATTCTGACAAAGTAATGGAAAGATTTTAAAAAATAATACTAAACTGTCGGAGACTATTTGCAGGTCTTAGGAGTTTGTCCTAACAAGCTGATGGGTGTGTCAACACCATGCTTGATAGAAAAAATAAGACTATTGAATAACCTCAGTTATAAATTTGAATTTAGAAAGGAGCTAAGATGGAATTTAAGTCAATGGAGAAGTGGCGAGTTCAAAGAGATTTAAATTTAACTGAAGTACAATTAGAGGAAGTTATACGAAGAGCAGGAAGAAGGCATCCAATGGAAGATTGGGTGCATCTTCGTGTATCTCGTAATGGTGATGTAGTAGAATATTTAAAATTAGAATTTGTTTACTGGTTGAAAGAAGTTTATTTTAACAAAGAAAAATTTTATCTTGATCTTGAAATAGAATTTTTTGAAAAACAAATTAGAAGACTAGAATCAGAATTAAATATATCTCCTTATGAATTTAAATATGAAGACACATCATTAAAAGATTTACGTTCATACTTTAATAAAAGCAAAAATGCAATTGGTAGAGCAGTCAATGAAATGAAAAAGCAAACTAACAATTCATATAAGTATTTAAAAGATGGTAGAGTTATGATTAATAAAGAAGGAGTTAAATGGTTGGCTGAAAAATATTTTCGTAGAGCATACTTAAAAGATTTAGAATTATATAAACTTGAATTACAAGAAAGAAAGATAAAGTTGGATGAATTCAACAGAAGAAAGATATAGCAAATTAAGAAGACAAAAAATTAATGTTATGCTTAACGAAGAAGAAAGAAGAATCATAACTGAAAAAGCTATTAAATATGGATTTGGAGATTGTCTAGCTGAATATATTAGAGCAGCATGTATATATGAAAATATATATATAGAAGACGTGGCTGGGAAACAAGAGTTATGTGAGATTATAAGTAAGTTTATAGAAACATTAAGAGAAATTTTAAAAGAACAAAAAAAACTATTAAATAATTATATGATAGGTAAAGAAGATATAGAAGTTATTAGTAATCAAAATATCATTATAATTAAAATGATAAGTAAGTTATCTAACTTGGTAATATCTATTTTATCAGTTAATACAGAAAAAAGAATTCAACAAAGATTAGGTATGATTGAGAAGTATAAGATTGATGAAAATTTTTATAAAAAAATTATGAATAATAATTATCAACATTTTATAGTTAGACCTTCTAATTTAAATAGACCTAATCAAAAACCTGTGTATATAGTTTATTTAAATAATCATACTTATACCTATTCTTTGGATGATATTAATCAAGAAGATTTAATTCAAAAGATAAATAATTGTAGAGATGTAGCAATGCAGAAAGATTTGTTAATATCATTTTATAGAGAAGATAGTATTTTGAATTTTGGAATCATTATGGAATTTCAAGATAAGACAGCAGCTAAAGAATTCGCTAGTGAAATTAATTCACAATTCTTTTCATTAGAAGGTGACACTTATACCAACAACAGCTAGATGGTCGGTTCATGGTGTACAAGGTAGAATAGATTGTATTAATTATATTAAGGATTCTAAAAAGACAAGAGAAGGAACATTAATAACAGGAGTTAATTGTTCCTCTCAATTTGCTGCTTATGAAATGAAAGTTAATAATGATAAATTTCATATAACTGAAGATGGTGATAGTAGAACTTGTTATCATGGTTATCAATCTTTTGATCCAAAAGAAAAAGGATTAACTCCAGAGAAGGTTCATGAGATGGGAGTTGAATTAGTTAAAAGATTATATCCAGAATTTCAAGTATTAGTCACCACACATGTTGACAGGTCACACATCCATAATCATTATGTAATAAATGCTGTTAATATGAAGGGAAGAAAATTAGAAGATAGACTTGCGAATCCAATTGAAGGGTTGTATGGACTTAGAGATATGAGTGATAAGATTGCATTAGAATATGGATTAAAGATAATTGAGGATGCACCAAAGATTGGAAGGTTCGGTAGAAGTAAATATTTATATAACGAAGCAACTAAGACTTGGCGACAACAAATTATAGAGAAGATTGATTATTTAAAAACAAGGTGTTTTTCTTTTGATGAATTATTAGAAAGACTAGCGTATGATGGTTATCAAATTAAACCAGGAAAAAATATTCGTATCCGTCCTTATGGTAAAGAAAGATTTGTTAGTATTAAAACATTAGGTGAAGGATATAGTGAAGAAGAATTAAAAGAATTCTTTAAACAAAAAAGAAAAAATCAAACTGTAATTGATTTTGAAAAATATAAATTAGGTGATGAAGATAGTGAGATTTTATCTTTATATAACGAACTAGCAATCAGATCAAAACAATCTATTTTATATAGCATGAAAGATTTAGATGCTAATAGTGAGTATTTTAAATATTATAATTCAAGATATATGGAAATTAGACGTTATCATCAACTTGTGGATACTATTAATTTTCTAAATGAAAATAAGATATTTGGATATGAAACTTTAGAAGAACAAATAGGAAAAGTAAAACAGGATATACTTAATAAAGAGTCAGAATATCAAGAATTATTTTCTGAAAATGAAACATTACAATTAAGAGTACCATTATGTAATTTATATTTAGAATATTTAGATATATATGAATCATATATGGAACAACAAGAATTATCTTCATCATACTTAGAACCATCAAAAGAAATAAAAGTGTTTTTAGACATTAAAGAACAACTTGGTGTTCAATCATTAGATGAAGTAAAAGATATTTTAGCAGAAGCGAATAGATTAAAAGTTAAAACTAATAAATGTTATGCTTATTTAACTTATTTAAAAAATAAAGCTAGTGAGTTAGAAAAGATAAAGGGCATATCATTGGAAAACGAAAAAGGATATATCAAAAGTGTATCAGTTAGTAAAAATATGATAGATGAATCACGTTCTACTAAAGAAGAATATTGTATAAGAATTCCATATAGCGAATATTATATGTATGTTCCTAAAAGTAATATTGCATGGATTAGTTTTGATAAGAGAGGTATTTTATATTTAGTAGATGATAAAGAATATATTTTATATGATAAATATAATGATGAAAGAAGACGTGCATCTGGAGAAGAAATAGAAAATATTTCTCAAGAAGAAAAACAAAAGATAAATGATTATTATAAAACAAAATAATAAAAAATATGGTATAATAAAAACAACAGACAAATACTAATTTAAAAGTAAGGTGGTTCTATGAAAAATTCAAAACTTTTTTTCTCAGCATTAACAGTAGCATTTGCAATATTAGGTTTAACTAAAGCTGTATCTACTGATATTACAATGCCTATAATGTTTATTTGCTTAGCAACAACAATGATTATAACATCAAAAGAATACAAAGATAAAAAACAAAAAAATACAGCAATTTATTTCTTATTATTAGGAATATTCTTGCTGCTTATTACTGCTTATAATGTTGCTTCATTGATTTGGGGTATTTAAAATACAAATTACAATTTTTAGAGGAGGTAGTAATGAATTCTCATAAGAAGAAAATGACAGCACCAATTATTATTACAATAATTGTAGTGTTATATTATGTTGTTTACTTTGGTATTTTAATAACATTAATAGGAGGAATATGGAAATATTTATTAGGTATTATTCCTATGTTATTGTCGTTGGTAATGATCAAAGTTTGCATAGAAAGAAAAGTTGAAATCAAGAAAGGTGAAGAAGATGATATTAGTAAATACTGATTATATTACTGGTAAAGAATTTGAAATGTTGGGACTTGTTAAGGGAAGTACAATTCAATCCAAACATGTTGGTAAAGATATTGCACAAAGTTTTAAAACATTAGTAGGAGGAGAACTTAAATCATATAACGAAATGATGAATGAGGCGAGAGCTCTTGCAACAAAAAGAATGGTTGAAGAAGCTGAATCTCTTAAAGCAGATGCAATTGTTAATATACGCTATGCTTCATCTGCAATTATGCAAGGTGCAGCTGAAGTAATTGTTTATGGAACGGCTGTTAAATTTGTTAAATAGATGAATTATAATATATAAAGCAGATCTATAATAAGATTTGCTTTTTTCATGGTATAATATAACTGAAAGACAAATAGTAATTTGTTTGTTAGGAGGAACTATGAAGAAGAAAATAATTATAATATCTATTATTGCTATACTGATGTTAATTTGGATTGGAATAGCATACTCAGATTATGCTAAAGTTGCAATCAGCTATGATAAACCAAAATTTTGTTTGTTAATAAATGGAACAGATGATGGTGGCTCAGGAAAATATGTTGGATTAGGTTATTCGTTTAATATTGATGGACATTTAGAAAGCAACGGAAGATATGAAGTTGATACATATACATATAAAATATTAGGAATTACTATAAAAACAGGAGAAGCAAGTCCTAATAAAGGATAGATGGGAGAAAAAGATGAAAAAGAAAAAGTTATTTATAACAATTATAATAATTTTGTTGTTGTTGATAGTTGGACTTTGTCTTAATGTTTTTATTCAACGAAAGTTTATAAAAACCTACACTTATACAGAACTTGAAAACAGAGGATATACAGCACAAGATGTTAGTGAAATAAAAATAAATCATTCATATTTAAATAAAATCTTGAGTTATAACGAATGGAGAATATCTGTAGAATTTGAAAAAGAACCTGATATTTTATTCTGGTTCACTTATAGAGATAATAAGATCGTTTTTCAAGGAGTTAGTTCTGAGCCATTGCTTGATAAAGAATCAACACTTGATTATTCAGAAAGATTTAAAAATGGAAC
>JAZRRD010000035.1:0-15936 GCA_045650425.1 Bacilli bacterium
CGTAATCTTCAAGCAATAATCATAATCTCCGGGTTCATCCACCTCCTTCCTATAAATCTCGGTAATACTAGGGTGGGCCCATCCATATGGCGTGGACCCCTTATCACTATAGTCTTGTCCCCCGTAATCTTCCTCAACAACAACCTTCAGCGAATTTAAAACAACGAAATTATCATACATACTAACTAAATTGAATTTCTCTCCATCAAGCTCTATCCAACAGAGACATGGCGTAACAATACCACGCTCCTTAGCGATCTTACCCGCAAATGCTATCAAATTATCAATACCATTTATCTCATTTACTTTATCCATAACCTTAACTACTTCATCAATACAGTCAACATAATTACGATTTCTAACCTCAGCATGTTGAAAATAAACATCATCATTTTCAGCAGTACCTCTAGTAGTAGGAATACTTGTATTCATAGCCCTTTTTCTAAAATCCATTAATTTTTCTTCATCAATTAAATCATATAATTTATCTACATCCATAAGTTTAATTTTTTGTATTTCATGACTAGTTCTAAACCCATCAAAAAAATGTAAAAATGGTAAACTTCCTTCGATAGCACTTAAATGGGATACAGCTGCTAAATGATTTGCTTCTTCAACATTATTACTAGCAAGCATACAAAATCCAGTTTGTCGAGTTGCATAAATATCTTGATGATCTCCAAATATTGATAATGCATGAGTAGCTAAACTACGACTTGCTACATGAATTACACCAGGTAGACATTCACCGGCCATCTTATACATATTAGGTATCATTAAAAGTAAACCTTGACTTGCTGTAAAAGTTGAAGCCAGACTTCCAGTAATTAATGCTCCATGCATTGTTCCGGCAGCACCAGCTTCACTTTGCATTTCGATTAATTTAACTGGCTGATTAAATAAATTTTTTTTGTTTTGATTTATTAAATTATCTATCTCCGATGCCATCGGACTTGATGGTGTAATTGGATAAATACTACATATTTCACTCATTAAATAAGCTACTTTACTACACGCTTTATTTCCATCAATTATACTTTTCATTAGAATCTCCCCGTTCTTTTATAATTATAACATGCACCTAATTAAAAAGCATTCAATTATTAAAAATTAAATGCTTAATTTTATTATCTATTATCACAGAATATGATGTTATCATATTTTTTATTTTTAATAAGTTTCTTCAAAACTTTTGGATAAAGAGAAACTTTATTTATTTCAGATATATCACACCATACATAATTATGAATCTTTTTTTGCCCCTTATCAATTTCTTCTAATTTAAATTCAGTTTCTGTTTTTTCTAAATTTGTACTAATTTCATAAAAATAATTTATTTCTTGAGCAGTTTTATCTTCGAATTTATATATATTTTCTAATACACATATTAGTTTATATTTTAATACTTTACATTTTAGTTCTTCTGTAGTTTCCCTTTTTAGCGCATCAATTGTAGTTTCTCCAAGTTCTACATGCCCACCGGGAAGTACATAACCATTATATTTTTTCGCTTTCTCTAATAAAACAAAATTATCTTTTATTAACACTACCGATACTCTAAGTTTAAAGTTTCCATAATCACTTTGTAAATCTATGTCTTTCATTTATAGCTCCTTATTTGAATTATAGTCTTTCTTATTTAATTATTCAACATTATTGATACATTTTTCGAAAATAGCTCGCATTTTCCTACTAAAGGCAAATAATCTTTATAAAAATGAGAAAATTTTTAAAAGGTGATATATTATGAGTAACAATAAAATATGTGATATTCGCGAAGAATGTAATTTGACTCAACAAGAGTTAGCCAACATAATTGGAGGTTCTAGAGTAAATATAAGTAATTGGGAAAATGATAAAGAAACTCCAAATATAAAAAGGGTAAATCAAATTGTTGATCATTTTGCAGTAAGTTTAGATTACATATTCAAACTTTCAAAAAGAAGAACACACCCGTTAATTAAAAGAGGCGATTTAGATAAAGCTCTAGTAGGTAAAAGACTTAAGCAATTTAGAAATGAAAGAAATATAACTTTAAGAACTTTAGCAAAAGAATTAAATACTACTTCATCAACTCTTTCAGCATATGAAACGGGTAAAAATTTAATGTTAACTGCATTTGCTATTCAAATTTGTAAAAATTATAAAATATCTATGGATTGGCTATATGGTAAAATAGACCGTAAATAAGAAAAAGAAGTAGTGCAAAAATACTACTACTTCTTTCTTATTCCACTATATATTATATATTTTTATTGTAACAATTTTATTCTTAATTGTAAAGCTTATCCGTGTCTTCCTCCACCACTAGAGTGTCCTCCTCCTGAAGAACCTCTACTGGATGAGCCTCCACTATTACTCGAAGAACTAGATATTACATAACTTGTCGTTTTTGATGTGATAAACACATCTTTTTTTTCGCTGTAATTAATTGTTTCTTTTTCTAAATATGCTTTTGCTTCTTTTTCTTTCTTTATCATCTTATTTTTTTTTATTAAGATAGACATTATTATGATAGTAATTATCAAAGAAATGATAAAAGCTAAAAATATTGGAGGATTATATTTTTCTTCGATATAACCCATATCATCTATATAATAATTTTTCATATCGTCAGGAATTCCACTTTTATAATAATCTGTCATATCATTGATAAATGTCGTAAACCCATTTAAATAATAATCATTATTTATATCGTAGTAAACATTATCTAAAGTCTCTTCTAATCTTTCAAATGAAAAATATAATTGAGCATCACCAAAAGTATATATATTATAATATTTATCAGATTCATAAGTATTTCTTAAAAAGAATACGCCACTATAATTTGTAAAATCTATTCCAAAGTCATTATAATCATAAAAATCTGCAGCATATTCTTCATTTACCAAATCAATGATATAGGGAATATTTTCTGTTACTATTACCATATCCATATTGGTTAATCGAATAAAATTGTCTATTTTTACTTTTAATTTCTTCTCTTCTATATCAGTTAATATATCTGAAAAATCATAAACTTTTTCTGAAGCATCAACAAACGGAGTTTTTAACACATTTGATAAATTACTATTATTAATTTCCCATTTTTTATTAACGCCATAATTTATGTCCTCAGTTCTGTTTTTGGTAATTACATTAGCACTATACATATCGACACTTATAAAAAATATAGTAACTATTATTAATAATTTAATTAATCCTTTCATAAACTACCTTACCTTATAAGCTATAAAGCTTATTAATATCACTAATAAAAATAATAAAAGGAATATTACAATTGTATAAATGAGTGTCTTTTTTTTATCTAAAGGAATATTTCCTATAAATTCTCCGGTTTGTCCATTCATTGCAAAAATATACATTTCATCATTATATTTAACATTAACCATCCATACGGGAAGCAAAGCATATTCTCTTTTAGTTTTGGTAGGAGTTAATGTATTTTCGGTGATTATTTTAGTTGTGTATCCTATAGAACTGTTGTACATTACATTTTCTGCTGTTTTTTTTGCACGCTCAGCAGCTTCTTTTGAAGTTATTTCTTCATTATCATCATAACGCTCTGCTAAAAATCCAGATAAATAAGCATGATTATAATCTATCATTTCATCATAGTTAAAAGGTTCTATGCTATTCATAATATCATTGGCAAATCTAGTTGAAGCATCTACTGGAATTCTTTCTAATTCCATACTTCCAGAACGATATATTTTATAAAAATCTGTTTTTGTATAGTGTCTATTTCCTCTCGTCCATGAATGTATTCGTTGCGCACTGCAGTTTAAATTTCCTGACACAGTATAATCATAAAGCCAAAAAGGAATATAAATTCCACGAATTTTTTCTATATTATCTTTATTATTAAAATTTTTAGGCATTAGTGGGCGTCCTTTAGACAAACCAATAAAAGCATCAATGGCAGCTTTTTTTTCAATTTTAAAAGGTATTACTTTATCTGGAGCAAAAGAACCAGATAACTTATTTTTTAAAATTGCTGCATTGCCACAATATACACAAAATGTCGCTGCGGTTTGTTCATCTGCAACTATTTCAGCTCCACAATTTTGACATAAATATGATACGTATTGTGCGTTTTGGTTTTCAGATGACAAAGTAGTTTTTTTTATTTCATCTTTAGTTGAATAATTATTTTCTATAGAACTTGCATTATTAAATTTTTGTAATTCTTCTAAGCTATATTCTCCATCACAAAAGTCACATTTCCATTTACCTATTTCTGGTTTAAAAAATAATGCCGCGCCACAGCCTGGACATTTATTATCTAAAACTTTATTATCATTCATGTAACCACCTACTATAATAATTCTAACATAAAAAAAACAACATTCAAATGTTGTTTTATAAATTGTCTATATAGTTTTCAATTAAATCTATCATGTTAGATGTGTTGCTTTTGTATTTATTTGGTTTAAAGTTTTTAAGTGAATTTAAAACTTTTTCTAAGTCATTTGGATTATCACACTTTAAAATATAACCAGTATTAAAAAATTCATTAACGATTTGAATTTGATGGTTATTTGTGTGTTCTCCATATTCTGCTAGTCTGGGAATTGCAATTACTTTTTTATTTAATTTTAGTGCAGATAAGATCGAACCCACGCCACCATGTGTTATAACCAAATCGGATTCTTTTAATAGTTCTGTAAATTCATCAATGGGTATTAATCCATGAATTTCCATATTGTCACTTTTGTATTTTGTCAGTCCAGCTTGAACTACTATTTTATCTTTAATTATTTTTTGTTGTTTTAATTTATCGACTTCTTCTAATAATCTTGTAAAGGGTTTGTCTTGAGTTCCTAATAATACTAAAATCAAAATATCCATCCTCCATATGTTGCTTTAGGGTAAAGTTCTAACATACTCTCCCATTGTACAATAAATAGGTCAGCAAATTTATAAATTATCCTTCCTGTTATAGTTTTTGTAGTTATGTTAGCCATAGATTCAATAAATATAATTTTACTTCCCAAGATCTTTCCAATACAGCACATTGGTCCTGCAGTATGTGCCCCAGTAGTTATGATAACCTTAGGTCTAACTTTTAAGTAGATAAATAAACTTTTAATAGTATTATAGAATAATTTAAAGGGATAAATCCAAAAATTATCTTTAGTGCCATATATTAAATAACTAACTTTTTTAGGATATTTATTTTTCAGATACATTTTGTCGCTAGTCTTTTCTGTGACTATGTAATATTCATATTTATCTAACATCGGCTTTAATTGAGCCATTTCATTAAAATGACCCCCAGTAGAAGAAATAAACATTAATTTCTTTGATTTTGAATATTTTTTATACAAGCTAATTGCAATATATTTATTAAACAAAATCAAATATATTCCTTTTAATGAACTATAAAATAATTTATTTTTTTTATAATTTGGAAAATTTGTTTTGACATTTTTTATTGCCACATCTACAGCCTTTTTGTATTCATCAAAATCTTTATAATGTGTAGCTTGTTTAATAAAAGTTGCAAATAAATATCTAACATAACAATATTCAAACTCTTTAGAATACTCTTCCAAAAGATTATTTTGTTTATAATATTCTAATAATCCATTCCAATTATCAATATAATGGTATAGTCTTTCATCAAAGGTTTTTGTTATGGCTCCATCTCGATGTACATAATTTATTAAAGGCAATTTTACTACACCAATACTTTTTACTGATGGTAAAAGACGATATAAAAATTCTACATCTTCATACCAAACGCCTTTTTTAAATTTAATTTTATCAAATAATTCTTTTTTATATAATTTATTCCATGCGGATGGATATATATTCTTGTATACAGTTTTAATTTTTTCTTTTTCGGTAATATCATTATTAATATTAGAGTACCCTTGGATAATTTTATTTTTATAAACATTATTGAAATCACATACAACTATATCAAAATTTTGAGCACAAGCTTTATTCATTAACAATTCATAGCAATTTTTTTCTACATAATCATCGCTATCTAGAAAAGCTATATACTCTCCTGTAGATTTTTCTATCCCATAATTTCTAGCATCTGAAAGTCCACCATTTATTTTATTAAAAGCTCTAATTTTATCTGGATATTTATTTTGAAAACTTTGAATAATTTTATCGGAATTATCTGGACTTCCATCGTTAACAATAATTATCTCAATATTTTTGTATGTTTGATTTATTACAGAATCTAAACATTTTTTTAAATATTTTTCAGTATTATATACTGGAATAATTACACTAATTTTTTTCATTTTTTACTTCCTTTTTTATTTTTTGCTCTGTGAATATAATAGACATAATTAATCCATTGATAATCATAAATATAGGATATACCTGAGAATCATAAATTGCGTTTTCGGCCACTAAGTTTATAATAATGAAACCAAGTAAGATTAATAATCCCAAAACTGATAATTCTTTTATACTTTGTAATCCTCTAATGTTTTTAATTACTTTAATTATATAACTAATAATTAAAGATAGCAAATAAATACAAAAGCAAATTAAGGCGCAGATGCTTACCTCAGCATATAAAAGAACTATCGCTGAATGTGGATAAGTTTTATGCTTAGCAAATTCTGGATATCCTAGCTCATATTCGGAAGAATTTAAATAATCTTCATACCCTCCAAACCCTATACCAACACCTAAATTATCTTTAGCAATTTGATTAGCAATATTTGAAAATTTGATACGATTGTTTAAAGATGCATCATTTAAATATTTATCATTCTTTGATGGTACAATGTTTGGCTTTTCTATACTTTCTATCAAATCAGATTTCTTTGGTTTTTCTTCAATAATATTTAAATTAGGTAAAAATTTATCCACAAGTTTTTCATTTAGTATTTCTCTAATATTTATATAGGTTGTTTCATATAATGATGATACTCCAGGAATTATAAAAGATAAACTTATCATTAAAATATATACTATCAAAATTAATTTATTAAATACTAATTCAAAATTCAAAATTATTTTCCCAATTAACCAAACTACGAAAATAATTAAAGCAGATCTTGTAAATGTTAATAATAAAGAAATATAAGATAGCACAATAGATATTATTACAATGATTTTATTTCTTATATTGTTTGTTTTGTAAAGCACATATGTTAATAATGGAATAGCCATATTTAAGAATATTCCAAAATAAATTGTATTAAAAAATGTTGAGGATACTCTACCTTTAGCTCCGGGATAATTACTTAATCCTATTTTAAATAAATTAATATTAAATAAGTATTCAATAATTCCATAAGATGTAGTTAAAATAACAGCAATTATAAAATATTTAAATATTATTTTAATATCTTCTTTTGTAAATTTTGTATTATAAATAATTAAGAAAACTAAAAACGATGTTAAAAACTTTGCAAATGTGTAACAAAAAGTAAAGATACTTTTTGAAACAAATAATGACGGAATTGTATATACTAAAAATAATATATAAATTATGCTAAACCATTTACCACAAATTTTGAAACTTTTATTTTTTATAATGTCAATAAAATTAATAATTACAAAAACAATAGACAATGTTAATCTTAAAGGAATAAAACCTAAAAGTTCATTTATTTCTTTAGGAATAATTATCAACAACAACAAATAAATATTAATTAATAAAATTTTGTGATTATGTTTCATTTTATCCCCTTCTAATTTTTAATATCATTTTTAAAATTTTAAATTTTCTATTTTGGGCTAACCAGCAAATAAGTTTTGTTTTAATCGACGATTGTTTCAAATAAATATTATTTTTCCAATTAGGGAATTTTTTATCTACACCTTCTAGAAGAGATATTATTTTTTCTTCGCCATTAACATATCCTAAAAATCTTAATGTAGCACTACGAATTAAATGTGTTATATATAAATACTCTACTTCTTGAGAATATTTGTTTAAAATATCGTTTTCTTGATATTTATTATAAACATTATCTAACACCTTAGTTATATCGTATAGTTTTTCATTAAATTCAATCTGGTTCATTATACTATTATCTCTTTGAAAATAGTGGTATAAAGGCTCCTCTAAAAAACCTATATTATTAGTTTGTACCACAAATGTTGGGGTTAAACATAAATCTTCATAAAGAATCCCTTTAGTAAAGTAGTAATTTTTAGTAAACAATTCTTTTTTTATTAATCTAGTGCATGCCATAGGATAAGATATAATATAATTTCTTATGTCTTCAGTCGAGTATCCTAAATTCGATTTTAAAACATAATTATTTTCTTTAAATTCCATAATTGTGTCACAGACAACTACATCTAACTTTTTTTCTTTGGCATAACTATACATTTTTTCAAACATATCTAATTCTACCCAGTCATCTGAATCAACAAATCCTATATAATCTCCTTTTGCTTTTTTTATTCCGGCATTTCTAGCATCAGATAAACCACCATTTTTTTTGTTAATAACTTTAATAAGCTTAGGATACTTATTTTGATAGTTTTCTAATATCTTTGAACTGTTATCAGTACTTCCATCATTTACACAAATAATCTCAATATTTTTATATGTTTGTTTAACTAAACTGTTTAGACACTTTTTTAAATACTTTTCCATGTTATAAACTGGAACGATTATACTTATCATATTTATCCCTCTTTATCTATTTTTTGAAATGCTTTCTCCCATTTTTCAACTACATTACTAGGATGAAAATTCTTACTATTTATTTTACAGTTATTACTTAGTTCTTTTAGAAGTTTTGGATTATCTATTATATTAAGTAAATAACTTTTAAATTTTTCAAGGTCATTTTGTTTTATTACATAACCTGTTTTTTTATTTAAAATTTGTTCATTTGCAGATTCACCAAAATCAAAACTAATTGTTGGAACTCCACATTCTTGGGCTTCTAAAACACTCATTGAGAAGCCTTCATATTTTGAAGTGCATAAATTAATTGATGCTGATAAATAACATTCTTGGGCATTATCAGTTCTTCCCATAATTTTTATTTGTTCATTATTAACTATCTTACTTTCTAAGAATTTTTTTTCTTTGCCTTCACCGTATATTTCAAATTTCCATTTTTTATATTTTTTGTCCTTAAAAATATCTTCGATAATATTAATCATTAAATCTAATCTTTTTTCTTCGGACAATCTTGTTAATGCAATTATCTTTTTATTTTTTGTCACATTAGCTTTCTCTTTTAAAGTAAATTTAACAGGATTATAAATATAAATATTATTTTTTAATCCTGCATTTTGAGCACACTTTAAACTACCTTTTGAAAGCCAACAATATGTTACTATGCCGCTATACTTATATAAACAATTCATAGTACTTTTATTATTAGCAGCAAAAGAAAAAGCTGAATGATGTACGTGAATAGTTTTTCTTAAGTATTCCATTGGAATACCATCTAACATTTGATATTGACTTGATATTATATAGTCAGGTTTAAATTCTAAAATAAATTGTTTTAATTTTTTAATATCGGATTCTCTTTTTTTTATAGAGTTATATTTTTTTATACCTTCATAAAAATTTAACTTTTTGATTTCTTTAAAAATTTCTTTTTTAGAAGGAACTTCCCATAATTCTTTTTCATTTATTGTATATGTATTCACATTTTCTGGAACAAATTTTTTTTCAAATTTTTCTCTAACAGATAAAATTGTTACATCATATCCACATTTTATAAATTCTTCAGCTAAGGTTTTATTAACACTCCATACACCACCAAAAGTTGAGCCTTTATGTTGTAAAAATAATATTTTTTTCATTTTATGCTCTCCTTAACAAGTATTTAATTCTTTTCAAGAAATTTAAATCTTTAAATAAATAAAAGCATCCTAATACTAAGAAAGTATTTAATAATGTGTATATTACAAATATTAAAAACCAGTTCAATATGGTAGGTATTATAATATTAGATATAACTATATATCCTATAAATAAAGCTACCATTGTTAAAATAAAATATTTTATATTATTCAAAAAAAAGTATTTTGCCTCTTTTTTAAAATTATTTTTAAATAACACTATTGTTTTTAACATATATTCACTTATAAATGTTGAAAAAGTTGTTGCAAGAATTACTCCGGCAATTCCTAAATAATTTACTAAGATTAATGATAATACTAAGTTAATACTCATATCCAAAAATGCACACTTTTCTGTTTCTTTAAATAGGCCTGCTGATGTAACAAATGTAGTCGAAGATAATTTGATTATAAATACATATAATAGTGATACAAAAGATACTGCTATTAATAAGCTTGTATTAATTGTTCCTTCATACCATATGTCAATAAAACTGTTTATAGCTAAGACTAATGGCACACAAATTATAATGGCCACGAAAAATAATAATGAATTCATTTCTTGGTAAACTTTATATCCTTCTTCTACATTCTCTGCATTTTTATTTCCTATTATTGCAACAATAGACGATGAAAGTTTACCAACTATAGTTTTTATCATATTAATAATATAGTTATAGACTGAATAAATTGCTACATATTCTAGTCCTAAAAATGAAGATATAATTACGATATCAATATTTGATCCAATAAGGCCATTAACTTTATGAACTAGTAAGTGTTTAATATTATTTTTAAATGAATAATCTTTATCCTGAGAAGTAAATGTTACATTATCAACATTTTTTTTACAGAAAAAATATACCGCAATATTGGAAATTAATTTGACAATGGCATGCATAATTAATATTTTAATAAAACTCATGCCATTTAATAACATTATTATTTCTAAAACACTTAAAAGTATTTGGCCTGTTTGTAGACAAATATTAACTAAATATTTTTTTTCTTTGACTTCTAAAAGTACTTGATATGGTACAAAGAAATATGAAACAACATTACTTAAAGAAAATAGCATAAATAATAATCTTATATACCAGATATTAAATGAAAAATCTTTTATAAAATATTGTATAAAGAAAGATACAACGAATGCAACAAAAAAGACAATCATTCCAATAAATGAAAATGCTTTTTTAGCAGCTGATAATATCTCACTCATTTTATTTTCATCATTATTTGCATTTGGCTTATATAACGAATATAAGACAGCAGAAGTAAGACCTCCATCTACTAAAGCTACATAAACCATTATTTGACTAAATAACTGATATAATCCTAAAGTTTCATCGCCAAGAATTTGGATGAACAACTTTAATTTAAATATTCCTAATATAGAAATTATTAATAAAGGTATTACATCAGATACAAAATTAAGAGCACTTCTTTTTGTTTTCATTTAATTCACCATTTTTCCAAACCTCACCTTTTGTAAAACTAATATCTACCGCATTATGATTTACTCGTTTTTCCTTCGGAGGTAATTCCATATAATTATTATAAAGATTTTTTAAATAAACATCTGGGGCATTTGGAATATTAAATTTCTTATTTTCAAAAGTTCCTTTTTTGGTTGGATATATATCTGAAATTTTGATATATTCCTTACTTGTATTATAAGTTCCTACATAACAAATACAATGATTAAAACCTTTGCCATTATAGTTAGTCATTAATTTATTTTGTAGTTTAATTATAGTTTTTGAAGATAGTAAGCACATTATTTTAGTAAAATACGGTCTTCTTGTATTTTTGATTTTTGAAATATTTCTTTTACAAAAAATTGCTTCGATAGTAAGTTTTACTAAAAAAGCTCTTATTTTTAATTTTGAAAATCCGTCATCAGGAACTTCATCAAATGGAAATATATCTAGAAATAATCCTTTATGAGTATCTATGTGTTCAATTAATTTTTCATTTATAGTAGTACCATTCTTTCTTACTTTCATAAATGGAAGCCAATAATTTTCGTCTGTTTCATATGAATGCAAAAAATATTCTTCAGGATTTTCTTTTAAGAAACATTCTCTAAATTTAATGTAATCTTTTCTTAACATTCCAATATCAATATCATCATCCCATGGAATAAAGCCCTTATGTCTAATACTTCCTAAAAGTGTTCCACCACACAAAAAATATGGGATATCATATTTTTTACATATCTCATCAACTTTAATTAAAATTTCTAAGCCAGTAGCATGAACTTTTTCTAAAGTTTGTTTATCCATTTCTTTAAATGCCATATTATTCTTTCTCCTTCTTGTGTTTAAATAAAATATCAGTCTTTAATACAACAAATAATAACATTATCATAAGTATAACATAAATTAAGATTGCATATTGTTTATCTCCGATAACATATAAAATTGATACTACTGCAAATAAAACGTTTATAATATAAATAATTAATAGAGTTTTTCTTGTTGAAAGTTTCATTTTTAATAATTGATGATGCAAGTGTTCTTTATCTGGGCTTCCAATCGATTCTCCCTTAAGAAGTCTTCTAAAGATTGCAAGTAATGTATCTATAATTGGAATAAATAATATTAATAATGGAATTACTAAAGATGTTAAAGTTGTAACTTTAAATCCTAAAAGCGAAATTACTGCGATCATATATCCTAAAAACATACTCCCGGTATCCCCAAGATATATTGAGGCTGGAGGAAAATTATGGAATAAAAATCCAAGAGTCGCACCTAACATTATTAATGATAAAATTACGTCTAAACCTCCTAATTTGTTTAAGATAAATGCTATTATAGCAATAGTTCCAAAATAAATTGAAGAAATTCCTCCACATAAGCCATCTAAACCATCAATTAAATTAATTGCATTAATAATTCCAACTATAAATATAATAGAAATTATATAATTTAGTGGAAATGGTACAACAAATCTTAATCCTAAGAAAGACACTTTACTTAGGTATATTCCTCCATAAATTACCACAATAGCCGCTGCAACAATTTGAGCTACAATTTTAACTTTCGCAGGAATGGAATTTATTCCATCAATAAGACCTGTTAATATTAAAATAAAGCCTCCCATTAAAATTGCAAGCATTTGATAATTCATATCTGCATACAACATAAATCCTAACATAAAAGTTGCAAATATTGCTAATCCGCCCTGTGTTGGCATAGGCTTTTTATTCACTCTTCTTTTATTAGGATTATCCACAGCATTTACGTGAAATGCAATTTTTCTTGCAAGCGGTACAAGTATCAAACTTGCAAAAAATGTTACTAATAATATTACAAAAATATTATGTCCATTAACTTCTAAATTCATTATCATTACCTCTTGATATTATTATACCCCAGAAATAAAAAAAGAAAAAGAAAATTAACTATTCTTCTTCCTTAACTGAGTTTTCTTCTGGGATTTGATTAACTCCATTAACTGGTTCTTGTAATTTTAAATCTTTTTTAATTTGTGTAGTTGAGACTCCATCAGTTCTTGCTAAGAAAACTAATTCGCAATGTTCTTTTAAGTAATCAAACTTATCACTATTAGCCCAATCACTACCCATTACTACAATGTCAACTTTGTAATCTTTAACATCATCTAATTTTTGTTCCCAATTTTCTTCAGGAATAACTAAATCAACATATTTAATTGCTTCAAGCATTTCTTTTCTTGTTTCATATGTGTGATATGCTTTTTTATTTTTTATTTCATTAAACTCATCTGTTGATAAAGCTACAATAAGATAATCTCCTAAAGCTTTAGCTCTTTTTAATAGTCTTATATGTCCATAGTGTAATAAATCAAATGTTCCATATGTTAAAACTCTTTTCATACTTCTAATCCTCTTTCATAAATTTTTCATACTCTTGTAAGACTTTCTTTGATTCTCCAACCATTTTTATCTTACCATCATGTAACCATAATACTTCATCACATAAATCTTCCAAAGTTTTAGTACTATGAGAAACTATAATAACTGTTCTTTTATCATCGGATATCAATTCTTTCATTTTATTATAACTTTTCTCTTTAAACTTAACATCTCCAACACTAAGTACTTCATCTATTAACATTATATCAGTTTCTAGTATTGCAGTAATTGCAAATGCTAATTTAGAATGCATTCCTGATGAGTATGTTTTTACAGGTTTGTAAATAAACTTACCTATATCTGCAAAATCTATAATTTCTTTTTCTTTTGCTTTTATTTCTTCTTCACTAAACCCAAGAAGCATTCCTGATAAATATATGTTTTCATATCCAGTTAGTTTTCTATTAAATCCAACACCTATAGATAATAATGAAATAGAATTCCCATGTAAATCTATTGATCCTTTGTCGGGCGAAAATATACCAGCAATTGCTCTTAAGGTTGTTGATTTTCCTGAACCATTTTTACCAATAATACCTAGGATTTTACCTTCTTCTATTTCAAAAGATATTCCTCTTACAGCTTCATACACTTCTACTTTTTTTCTAAAATTCGCCCAGCTTGCTCTAATTGATGTTTTAGTAATCCCTCTGTAACTTATGTGTAAATTTTTAACAGTTACAGCCATGTTCTTATTAATTTCTTTTTTCATTATATCACCTTCGCGTAACTGTTTTCATTTTTATGTATCGTTCTAATTCCAATCACACTTAAAATTATTCCAACAACCAACCAGAAAAGCAATCCTTCAAGACTTGGTGCTTTACACTCAAGCATAACTTTTCTTAACTCATCCATTAAAAAAGCAATTGGATTTGCTCTTAAAAGAATAAATCCTAGTTTTCCCCCCAAACGTAATCTTAAGTTATAAAATATTCCTGATAAATAGAATAACATTCTAAGTGCAATATTAGTTAAATTAGCCAAATCATTCAATTGAACTCCAAAATGCATTAAAATAGTTCCTATTCCAAAACATAATGTATATATAATTAATATAATTAAAATCATATATAAAATATTAAAAGAAATTGGTACTTTTTGGTATGCCATTAAAGAAAATGTTATTAGTAAAGATATAAACATTTTAAATAAATATGTAAATGATTTAGAAATTAATAATATATATTTAGGAATGTATACTTTTGTTACTAAGTCCCTATTATTTATAATTAGTTTTACACTTCCTGTAATCATTCTACTAAAAAAGTCCCATGCTGTAAGTCCAACAAATACAAATGACGCAAAATATGGTTCACTATTTTTAAATATTACTGTAAATATAAATGTATATATTACCATAAAACAAAATGGTTCAATAATCCACCAAAGCCAATTTAAATATGAATCTGATACTTCACTTTTCAATTCTGCTGTAGCAGCTCTCTTTGCATATTTAAAATATTTTTTTATATTAAAAAAGAATTTTGTCATTTTTACCACCATGGTAAGTATATCATTTTTGTAAGAGATAGTCTATAGTTAGTATTTTCTTTATTTCTTTGATATAATGATTTTGAGGTGAAATTTGTGAAAGAATTTACTGTAAAACATAGTACAAAATTAAAAGGCATTGCTATTATATTAATGATATATCATCACCTGTTTAGACTCGAAAAATTTTCTAATGGTTTCAACGTTAATTTTTTTCCATTAAATATTACTTTTGTAGCAGAATTAACCACATTTTTCAAAATTTGTGTCCCTATATTTGCATTTTTAAGTGGTTATGGATTACTACTTTATTATAAAAAAAATCCTAATCCTAATAATTTTTTTAAAAGAAGATATTTTAAATTAATGACTACATTTTGGGTAGTTGCTATTATATATTATATCTATACTCAATTACATAATAATTTATTTGTTGAAACTTTTTTTGAAAAAGATATATTAAGCGGATTTGTATACCTGATCATTAATTTCTTAGGCCTAAGTAATATATTTGGGTTGTCAAATTATAGTGGTAATTGGTGGTATATAGGAACCGCAATAACTTTTATATTTTTCTTACCATTATTATATAATTTATCCAAAAAATATGGATGGTTTTATATAACAATTGCATTAATAATTTTACCTAGGTTTATATATGTTAAAAATCCATCTACTGTTTCAACATTACCTTACATATTTTCTTTTTATTTAGGAATGTTATTTCAAGAAAAAAA
>JAZRRD010000036.1:0-3965 GCA_045650425.1 Bacilli bacterium
AAATATTTATATTTTTTTAATGTTATTTTATTGTTCTTGATATTAATATTTGGTAAAGAAATAAATGGTTCTAAAGCATGGTTTGATTTTAAGATTTTTTCTTTTCAGCCAAGTGAGTTAATGAAATTAAGTTTGACTTTGTATCTTGTTGAATGTTTTTTTAAAAAAGAAAAATTATATTTTATTAAATCCTTGATTATTTTATTTATTCCATCAATACTTGTATTTTTAGAACCTGATACAGGTGCTATAGTTATGTATTTAATAATTTATACTTCATTACTCTTTTATGTTAATAAGAATAAGTTTTTATATTTATTGCCACTTTTAGGCTTCATTCTAATTGGAATTATAATTTTTTTATATTTTTATAATGTTGATATACTAATCAGTATATTGGGAACTAGTATTTTTTATCGAATGGATAGGTTATTAAATTTTAAAAATAATTATCAATTAGAAAATGCTATGATTTCAATGGGAACAACTTCTTTTTTTGGAAGAACACAACCTATGTTATATATTCCTGAAAGTGTTACAGACTTTATATATGCTCGAATAGTTAGTCTATATGGATTTATTATCGGAATTATTATTTTACTATGTTATTTTTTTATTTTAATAACAATAAGTAAAGAAATTAAAAACAAAAATAAAAAAGCTCTTTTTATAAATGCCTTTTTTTGGTTATTTATATTTCAAATTCTTCAAAATATTTTTATGAATATTGGATTAATACCAATAATGGGAATACCTATTCCATTTTTATCTTATGGTGGCTCAAATACTATAATATATTTTATTTTTCTAACTTTAATTTTAAACAAAAAAGAAAGTGATTTTAACTAGAAATCTTTCTAGATAAAACACTTTCATTATCTTTTGGGTTATCAATTAAATCTGGATTTTCATTTACTATCTTATTAGCAATGTTATCCTTATTTAATTCTATACAATAAACCCATCCATATTTTTCTGTATGTTCAGCTTTTTTTTGACATCCTATCAAGTGATAGTCCAACGATAATTGTTCACAAATTTGAAATATATCTTTTATAGTATAATTATCAAATATTATTAATAATTTGGTTAAAACAATTTCTTCAATTTCTGTTATTTCTCCTGGATTAATTCGACAAGCCAAAATATAATTTAATTCGTCTTCAATATCTGATAAATTATATCCTTTTTCTTTTATGATAGTATAAGCAGCGGCAGCACTTAAATCAGAACGGTATGCATAATAGTTTCCTGTTTCTTGTTCCGCAAAAACCTCATTAATTATTTCTGCGCTATTTTTTCCTGATTCTGCGTAAATTTTATTTAGATAATTTTCATAATCATTTGTAGATGCAAATCTAGATTCATATAGAGGTGCTGGTGAAGTCACTTCAACTTGATTTGTTTCTGTAGTTGTTTCCGGAATTTCTATAATCACTTCATTTTCAATTGTTCCTGTGGTTACTTCATTAGATGTTATTTCGTTTAAAGGTTCCGTCTCATTTAATTCATAATCATCAAATATTTTAATAGTTGTGGTTTCTAGTGCAATATTATTTTCTAATGATTTACTACTATTTTTTTCTTCGGTAATATGATTTTCTATAGTTGGCTCACTTAATTTAATTTCTTCTTTACAAGATGACATAGAAACAATTACGACAGCTGTAGTAGTGAAAGCCATAAATTTATATAACTTATGTTTCATAAAATAAATCCCTTATCTTTCATATTGATCTTAAAACAAATATTATTTAAAGTCAATCAAAAAAGAGACTTTACTTAGCCTCTTCTTGCGCTCTTGTTTCCCTTATTACAGTAATTTTTATTGTACCAGGATATTGCATTTCAGATTCAATCTTAGCTTTAATATCACGAGCCATTTGATAACTTTTATTATCATCAACTTCATCTGGTTTTACTATTACTCTTACTTCTCTTCCAGCTTGCATTGCAAATGTTTTTTCTACACCTTCATATGAATTTCCAATTTCTTCAAGTTGTTCTAAACGTTTAATGTAATTTTCTAATGAATCATTACGAGCACCAGGTCGTGCTGCAGATAAAGTATCAGCAATTTCAACTAAGATTGCAATAATACTTTTAGGTTCTGTATCCCCATGATGTGATGCGATAGAATTTATTACGATAGGATCTTCATGATATTTCTTAGCAATATTTTCGCCTATTTCTACATGACTACCTTCTACTTCAAAATCTATTGCTTTACCAATATCGTGTAATAATCCAGCTCTTTTAGCTAAAGTAATATTCTCTCCTAATTCTGATGCCATTAAGCCCGCTAAATGCGCAACTTCTTTAGAATGATTTAAGGCATTTTGACCATAACTAGTTCTAAACTGTAATTTTCCAATTAGTGTTACTAATTCTGGATCCATTTTAGGAATACCAATTTCATATAAAGTCTCATTACCTATTTCAGTAATTTTATTATGCATATCTTTTGTTACTTTATCATACACTTCTTCAATTCTAGCTGGATGAATTCTTCCATCTTTAATTAAAGTTTCAATGGTAATACGTGCCATTTCTCTTCTTAATGGGTCAAAACTAGATATAACAATAGCTTCTGGGGTATCATCTATAATTAAATCAACTCCTGTAACACTTTCAATTGTTCTAATATTTCTACCTTCGCGCCCTATTAAGCGACCTTTCATTTCATCATTAGGTAATGCAATAGTACTAACTGTTTGTTCCTCAACTACATCGTTAGAATAACGTTGCATACTTGAAATAATAATTTGTTTGGCTTTTTCATTAGCTTCTAATTTCGCACTTTTTTCTCTTTCTTTAATATATTCTGTAATTTCTTTAGCCATTGATTCTTCTACACGTTTCATAATTGTGTCACGTGCTTTTTCTTTAGAATAATTAGCTACTTTTTCTAGTTCTTCTAACTCTTGTTTTAAAAGTTCTTCCACTTTAACTTCTTTATCTTGTAATTCTTTTTGCTTTTGTTTTAAATTATTTTCTTTTTGTTCAATAGATTCATCACGTTTTTGTAAAAGTTCTTCTCTCTTATCTAAACTAGCTTCTCTATTTAAAAGACGAGTCTCGCTATCTTTAATCTCGGCTTTTTTTTCTTTAATTTCAGAGTCTGCTTGTTGTTTCAATCTATAAGATTCTTCTTTTAATTCTAAAAGTGAATCTCTTTTATGTTTATCTGCTTCTTTTTTAGCATCTTCAATTAATTTATCAGCTTTATTTTCAGTATTTTTAATTTTTATATAATTTAAAATTGCTACGATAATAGCACCAACAAAAAGTCCAATGACAAGAGTTAAAATGGGTGATAAATTTTCCATTTTAATTCCTCCATCTACATTTATAGTAATTTATAATTAAACTATCTACAATTTAATTATAAAAGTTTTAGTTTTATTTAGCAAGAATTTTTTATCAATCAAAAAAAGGAATGTTAAATTCCTCGACTTAATTTAATCACAGGCGCTATTCTAATTCCAATTAATTAAATAATCTGTATTTTTCATTGTTTTTTATTTGTCAAAATTAACCTTAGATTCACATTTGGTTTCATTATATGATAATCTCCATTATGGAAGTGACATCTTTAGATAAAAAATAATTCTTTATTTCGTCATTTTGTACAATTTGTCTTTTTAATTATCTTTTTGACCATTTATAATTAATGCATTCTTTTTCATAGAAACTTCTTTCTTCTTCATCTTCTATATAAATTAAATAACAATAATGACTCCAACTTAAATTTCCAGTCAGTGGTTGGAAATTTTTATATCTATTATAAAATAATCTCATATTATATAAACCAGATAAGCTGAATCCTGCCCCAAATTCATTAGTTAACTTTTTAGATAATTTTTTCAATATATCTTTTCCATAATCTGCACGAATATTTCCATTTTGTTCATTTTCTACAATGATTTTACCAATAATATAATTTGTTTCTACCAAGGTATTAT